>DUUT01000237.1 GCA_012841405.1 Chloroflexota bacterium | reverse complement strand
GCCGCGCGGCGCGAGGCGCAGCGCCGGGTGCGCGCCGTGTTACGCCGCATCGGCAAGCGCCAGGCCGCGCTGCTGGTGCTCCGACACAGCGGCCTTCGCTATCGCGAGATCGCCCGCGTCCTAGGCGTGGCGCCGGGTTCCGTAGGGACGCTGCTTGCGCGAGCCGAGCGCGCCTTCATGTGCCAACACGAACGGATGTACCCGGCCACGGTAGACCCCGACGGGGATGAAGGAGGTGGACCATGAGATGCCCGTCGCAAGGAGCCCTGCGCGCCTACATCGACGGTGAACTCGACGAGGCACAACGCGAGGCCATCGAGCGTCACCTGGCGCGCTGTGAGCGGCGCGAGGACGCCGCACGTCTCGCCGCGACGGGCGAGATGGTGCGGTCTCACCTCGACGTCGTCGCTCCTACGGCCGAGCCTGATTCGGAGCAGGCGGTCCTTCTCGCGAGCGCTTCGGCGGCAGGCGGCACAGGGCCTGAGTGATGAAAGGAGTACAGCCATGCGAACCGGTGTCGCCAAGAGGCCGGCTCTCGCCGTCGCGATGGTGCTGGTGCTTCTCGCAGGCGTGCTGAGCTTTGGGGAAGGTCATGCCTTCGCCCGCCAGCTGCTGTCGGTGTTCCGAGTGCGCCGCTTTGCCGTGGTTCGCCTGGACACCGATGCCAATTGCGTCGAGCAGGTGGCCAGCCAGCTGAGGGAGATCCTCTTCGTGGAGGATACGCCCGAGGTTATCCTCGCGCCGACGCACACCACCGCCTGCTCCGTCGAAGAGGCGAGCGCCGCAGCGGGCTTTGCCGTCCGCGCGCCCAAGTACTGGCCGGATCGCACCGAGCCGCGCATCACCGTGGAAGGGCCCTCCGAGCAGGCGATCCGCTTCCGCGGCGACGGGCTGCGGCTACTCCTCGAGATAGGCGGCATGGACCCCCCCGCAATCCCCGAGGAGCTCGTGGAGGACGAGGTGCGGCTAACATCGGCAGGCGCCGTCTACCTCCAGGGGACAGACACCACCATCGTGCAGGTGGCCGACATCCGCGTTACCTACCCCGAAGGCATTGACGTAGCCATGATCGTCGAAGCAGGGCTCCGCGCTCTGGGCGTCTCGCCTGAGGAGGCGCATCGCCTCAGCCAGAAGTACGACTGGGCGAGCACGGCACTCATTCCCGTGCTGCCCGACGTCATCGAGGTGCGCGAGACCGAGATCGCCGGCAGCAGTGTCCTGCTGCTCAGTGCGTGGGATCCCGAGGGCCAGCGCGGGGCGCGCTCGATGCTCGTGATGGAGCGAGACGGCAGCCTCTACGCGCTGTCAGGCTTCGCCGCGTCGGAGCAGTTGGCACAGATCGCCCAGTCCATGTTCTAGGCCGTGTCTCAAGAAGGCACCCGACCTCGTAACGACGTCGCCCCGAGCGTAAGCGAGGGGCCTTGACGCCCATAGCAAGGCTTCTCGCCACGCTCAGAACGACGCTGTGGCCTGTATTCCAATGACTACCTAGGGCCTGCGCTGAACGCCCGCCACCGGCTCGACGGCTGCACGTCGCACCGTGACGCTCCGGCTGGCTGACTCTAGCGAGATGCATCCATCAGCGGGCGGTCTGCTACGACGCAGCAGGCCGCCCGCTCCTCGCGACGATGAACGATTGCCGCCACACCCAACCCGTAGTACCATGCCTATAGTCCACGGGCCGGGATTTCACGGCACAGGAGCACGCCTTGTCCGGTTCCTCCCCTGCGATCGACACCTATGACCTCACCAAGTGGTACGGCGCCAAGGCCGCAGTTCGCGGGCTCTCGCTGCGCGTTGAGCGTGGCGAGGTGTTTGGGTTCTTGGGGCCCAACGGCGCCGGCAAGACGACGAGCATCAAGATGCTCCTTGGGCTCGTGCGGCCGACGTCCGGCCATGCCACGGTCCTCGGGGGCCCCATCGACACGCCCTCCGCCCGCGCCAAGGTGGGTTACCTGCCGGAGCACTTTCGCTTCCACGAGTGGCTACGCCTGGACGAGTTTCTCGATGTACACGCCCGGCTGAACGGCGTCCCACGAGCAGAGCGGGCGCGCCGCATTCTCGAGCTCATGGAGCTCGTGGGGCTCAGCGCCGCCACACGGCAGCAGCTCGGCACCTTCTCCAAGGGGATGCTCCAACGCGCCGGCCTGGCTCAGGCGCTGGTCAACGAGCCCGAGCTCGTCTTTCTGGATGAGCCTACCTCCGGCCTCGACCCGATGGGGCGTCGCCTGGTGCGCGACGTGATCCACCGACTCTCAGAGCGCGGCGTCACGGTGTTCCTCAACTCGCACCTGCTCAGTGAGGTCGAGGTGACGTGCACGCGCGTGGGGTTCATCACCAGCGGGCAGATGCGCGAGGTCGTGCCGCTGGCCTCGGCCCTGAATGGACTGGTGCGAGTGACGCTCCATCTGGGGACGGTGGATGATGCCCTGCGCTGCGGGCTGGCGCGCTGGGGCCGCCTCGTCGACGAGCCGGGCGCCGATCCGCGCCAGGTGGTGCTCGATGTACCGAATGACGAGTGCCTCCCCGAGATCGCTCGCTGGCTCGTGGGCCAGGGCGTCGCGCTGTACGGCATGGCTCCGCAGCGCCTCTCGCTGGAGGACCTCTTTGTGCGCATCGCGGGGAGCGATCGCTCGTGGGAAACATCGTGACGACGCTGCGCGCCAACATCATCCCGAGCATCGATCAGGTGCTCACCATCGCAGGGCTGACCATCCGCGAGGCCTGGCGGCGACGGTTCCTGGCCGTCGCCCTCGGCCTGGGGGCGGCCTGTGTCGCGCTCTTTGGCGTCGGCGTCCATTTCGCCCGGCTCGACGTCCTCGCGCGGGGCGCGGGGTACAACCTGTTCACGGACTCGGCGTTCAACATGATGGTCATGGCGGGGCTCTACGCTGAGAGCTTTCTGGGGATCATGGCCGGGGTACTCATCGCGGTGCCGGCGATGGCAGGCAAGATCGCCTCCCACACGCTCGACGTCCTCGCTGTGAAGCCATTCCGCCGCGCCCCTCTGGTGGCCGGCAAGTGGCTGGGGCTGGCCTGCATGCTGACGCTCTACGTCGGTACGCCCGCGGCCGGTACAATCGGCGTCACGTGGGCCATCTCTGGCCATGTGCCGCCCCACCCCGTCGAAGGGGCAGCGCTCATGGCCCTCGAGGCGATCGTGCTGATGTCGATCACCCTCTTCGCGGGGACGCGCCTGAGCGTCGTCGCCACGGGGGCGCTGTCGCTGGGGTTGTACGGCCTGGCCTTCATCGGTGGATGGCTTGAACAGATCGGTGCCTTTACGCGCAACGACGCCCTGGTGGACATCGGCATCGTCACCAGCTTCCTGGTGCCGAGTGAGGCGACATGGAAAAAGGCCGCCCACCTCATGCAGCCCACCGTGGTCAACGACTTTGGCTTTACGCCGTTCGCCGTGGCCAACCCGCCGAGTGCCGCGATGGTGATCTATACCATCATCTATGTCCTCGCGATGGTCGTAGCGGCGGTGTACGCGCTCGAGCGCAGGGACCTGTAGCCGCTCCCGCGCTGGGTGCTCTACGCCCTCGCCCGCAGCAGGGCGGCAAGACCGGCGGCATCGATCGTCGGCTCCGACGCTTGGCGCAGGTGCCGCATGTTGCGCGTCACCAGATGGTGGCCCCTATTGCGCTCGGCCGCATCGATCTGTTGTGCATCTCCCAGGTCGTCGCGCGCGACCTTTGGCCTCCCCGTGCGGCGTACGGCCCGGCGCCAGGTAGCACGGCGTCGCACTGAGCGAGCGGCCACGCACCTCCTGCCATGGAATGCAGCGAGGACTGCCCTTGCTCGCAGGGCAGGCCTCGCGGGTGATGGTGCCTCGTTAGGCTGTGGCGCGCCTACACCTCGCGCGTAAAGGCTTTCGCCACCCACAGGTACTGGCCGTTATAGAACACCTGCGCCCACTCGTAGCCGTTGGCCCACTGCGTCGTGCCGGTGGGTTGCAGCACCGTCCCCTGGCGGAACACGGTATAGATCCCATACCCCAATCCGGGGCCGGTGCGCGCCCGCAGGCCGAGGGGTGTGATCACCCGGAGCCCGCCGACCGGCGGCGGTGTGGTCTCGCCCCCGCCCTGATTCGCCAGATACCGCGTGGCGGCGAACCCTTCGACCCACCTTCCCCAACGCCAGACGCGCACGTACGTCCACGACATGCCGCTGCCCCACACGGGCCCGGCGCCGGGGTAGACCGTCTCACCGTTGTTCAGGATCAGCAGGATACGTGATCCGAGCGTCGGCCCCTCCCGCAGGCGCAAGCCCGCGGGCGCCAGGACGGTAGTCCCCTCGGCCCAGGCGGGGGGCGCCGTGATGACCGGTGGCTGTGGCGGAGCGGCTTCGCCCGCCGATGGCGGCACGGGCGGCGCCGCGCTAGCGGTCAGTGGTAGCACGAGCGCTGCGAGAACACCGATTAAGATGGCCATGACCAGAATGGGCGTCCGATGCCGTGCCATGATCTTCCCCCTGTCCTGCCGGAATCGAGCAGGCTGCCGCGTACGCGCACCTGCTGCACACAAGAGACGAGCGTGGACTATCAAGCGATATAGTGCCATGGGACCACGATCCTGTGACGCGTATGGGCTCACAATGGTTCCATGGTGCCGCAGGAATATCGCACGTGGAGAACCGTGCAGCCATCCGCCAGCAGCAAGGCTATGCTAGCATAGCGAGGTGGTCGCGTCAAGACAGAATGGCTAAGGACCGCGTAAAATAAGAGTGAACAATAGCGCGATACCTTCCGCTGGTGCTATCGGCGCGTCGCGTTGGATCTTGAGCGCCCGCTCCAGATATTCCGTCAAGCGGCCCGTAACGCTTGACGTGATCCGTCACCTCGCTTACTATCCCCGTGCGATTGTGGCCCCACCTCCAATGGGCCCCAGACCCGGCAGTACCGGCGGTTCGGCGTTCCCCCGGCGATCCGTCACCAGACAGGACTGCAGTCGTCTCCATAATCAACGCACAGGGAGGATCAGGGATGTTCCTACACCGCTTCCGCACCAAGCACTGGGTCCTGCTCTCGGCCGTCTTGTTCGCGGGACTGCTGTTGCTACTGCCCCAAGGGGCCAACCCGTCCCTCGCCGCACAAGAGACCGAGACGCCCGCGCCCGCCACGCCGGGCCCGAACCTGCTACCGCTCATTTTCAAGATACCCACGCCGACGCCTATCCCCGGGTGGGATATCGAGTACTTTGACAACCAGGACCTCGCCGGCGCACCGGTGGCCCACGAGACCAAGACGTACCTCTTCCCTGCAGAGGAGTAGGGCAAGGAAGGCCCCGCGCCGCTCGGCGGCGTGGCGGACAAGTTCTCTGTGCGCTTTTCGCGGTCCGTTGCCTTTGAGGCCGGGAACTATGCCTTCTACCTGACCGCCGATGATGGCGCCCGCCTGTACATTGACGGCGCGCTCGTCATTAACAAAATTAACAAATGGCGCGGTTCGCTCCGTGGCACCGCCACCTACCGCCACGCCCAGCACATCACCGCCGGCGTCCACGACATCGTCGTCGAGTACTATGAGGACAAGGGAGACGCCCGCGTCCGGCTCCAGTGGATCAACGAGGACGTTCACCCTGTGGACCAGTGGCGCGCCGAGTACTTTACCAACGCCGATCTCAGCGGCGAGCCCGCGGTGGTGCGCAACGAGGAGGCGATCGACTTCAAGTGGGGCGAGCGTAGCCCCGCGCCCGGCATCCCATCGGACTATTTCTCGGCCCGCTTTACCCGACCGTTCTACTCTGAGGCTGGGACGCGCGTCTTTTTCACCGAGGCCGACGATCGCGTGCGCCTGTGGGTGGATAAATGGGCACCCGGCACAGAGATCATCAACAGCTGGGACAAGGTTCAGCTGTGGAGCTCCAAGAACCAGTCGATGAACGAGCCGGGATGGTACTTTGTCACCATCGAGTACGCCGAGTTCAGCGGCGGCGCCCGCCTCAGAGCGTTTGACCTGTATGGCGCCAAGAGTGGGAGCTGGGGCGTCGAGTACTTTGACGACTATGACTGGAAGAGCTCCCACCAGGACGACCCGGACATCCTGACCAACAGGACGCCGGATGCCTCTGAGGTCAAAACGTACGACAACGAGCCGGGCATCAAGTTCAACGCCGGCGAGATGCCCAAGGGCATCAGCAAGGATGACTTTGCCGTGCGCTTTACGCGGTACATTGATCTGAACGGCAAGTACAAGTTCACTGTCGACCATGACGACGGTGTCCGAGTCTGGATCGATGGTGTACTCTGCATCGACAAGTGGAAGGGGGGAAGGAGGACCGACTCGTACACCATCGACCTGCACGACGGCGTTCACGTCATCAAGGTCGAGTTCTACGACGGAGCCGCAGCGGCCATCTGTGACCTCACCTGGAGCAAGCAGTAGATCCTTCCCGTGGCTAGAGTGACACGAGGGGCCCCAGCTGGGGCCCCTCGTTCGTCACTGACTGTCGTGGCAGCGCAGCCCGCCCGCTATCCCCGGGGGATCACGGACAGCAGCTGCTTCCCCGCCCCACCGCGCCGCCATATAGGCGTAGGAACACCCCACGGCACGCTCCGAGCCGACGCCTCGCCCGAACACCAGGCATTGGCCCCGGCGCGCTCAACGCGCGGCGACATAGTCGGCGAACGACCGCAGCATGAAACTCACCGCCGTTGCGCCGGGGTCCTGCACGCCCTCGGTACGGTCACTGAACCAGCTGGCGCGCCCGGTGCGCGATTTCATGGCCACCGTCGCGCGGGCGCCCTCTTCCGCCGCCTCGGCGGTACGGCCGGCCACATCGGAAAGCGACGCTCCCGCCTCAGCAGCCGCTGTCGCCGCCTCCGCCGCAGGGATGAGTGCGTCGAGCAGCGTCTTGTCGCCGCGCTGCGCCTTGCCGCGCTCTTGCACGCCCTCTACTGCGGCGGACACCATGGCGGCGAAGGTGCTCGCGTCGATACCGGCGCCCTGGCGCTCGCCAGCCACCCGCGCAGCCCGCATCATCATGGTGGCATAGAGCGCCCCAAAGGTCGACGCCGCCTTGCGGTTAAAGGCCATCCCTGCGCGCATCAGCAGGGTGCGCAGATCGGCGTCCTCCAGCTCAGGCAGCGCCTCGCAGACCGCCTGAAAGCCGATGGTCACGGTGATGCCCAGGTCCCCGTCGCCGATGGCGGCGTCCAGCGCGCGAAGCTCCTCCGCATGAGCGGTGAGGTCGGCGGCCTGCTTGCGCAGCACCGCCACCACCTCGGATTGCGTCAGCATCTGCGCCATCCCTACCTCCTCGCCGCCCCGAGATCCGCTGCCTGAACAAAGAACGGCGAGCTGGCGGGTGCATCGAGCAGGCCCGTGAGGTCGTCATCGAGCTTGAGCAGCGAGATCGACGCTCCGGCCATCTCCAGCGAGGTCGCATACTCGCCGATGTAGCTGCGGTGAACGCCGATGCCGTCGGCATCGAGGATCTGCCGCATGCGGCGATACAGGATGTACAGCTCTTCCACCGGCGTGGCGCCCAGACCGTTCACCAGCACGGCCACGCGATCCCCTCGGCCCAAGCTCAGGTCACCGATCACGGCGCCGGTGAGCGCCTCCGCAATGGCATCCGCGGGATCGAGAGGGCCGCGCCGCACCCCCGCCTCGCCGTGGATGCCCATGCCGATCTCCATCTCGTTCTCGCCCAGCGTAAAGGTGGGCACCCCTGCCGCCGGCACGGTACAAGGGGATAGCGCCACGCCCATGGTGGCCGTGTTCTCCACGGCGTGTCGCGTCTGCCGCACCACCTCATCCAGATCGGCGCCGCCGTCAGCGCACGCCCCGGCCACCTTGTAGGCAAAGAACAGCCCCGCGATGCCGCGCCGCCGCGTCCAGTCCTCCCGAGGTGCCGACGCCACGTCATCCGAGACGAGCACCGTCTCGACGCGGATGTCGTCCATGGCGGCCATCTCGGCGGCCATGTCGAAATTCATCACGTCGCCCGAGTAGTTACCATACAGGTAGAGCACCCCCACGCCGCCGTGGGTGGCCAGCGTGGCCTCGTACATCGTCTCGGCGCTGGGAGAGGAAAAGACGTTGCCGACCGCGACGCCATCGCACAGCCCCCGCCCCACATAGCCGAGAAAGACGGGCAGGTGCCCCGAGCCACCGCCGGTAACGATGGCTACCTTGCCCTCGACGGGCGCGTCAGCACGCACGATGGCGCGGGGGTCACCGGCAGCCTTGAGCTGGCCGGGGTGTGCAGCCAGGATGCCCTCGAGCGTCTCGTCCACGAATGCCATCGGATCGTTGATGATCTTTTTCATCTCGTTCTGCTCCTTCGGTGCGGACACGGGCTCGGCAGATAATGGGCCCAAGATAGCACGCCCCACCGGCGCGTGTCAACGTCCTCCAGAGCGGGCAGTATGGCCAGGATGCCAGGCATTGAGCCGGGATCGTTGCTCCATCATCGCCTCGTTCGCTTTCGGGCCACAGCCTGTGGCGTCGCTATGTCGCCCTGCGCCGCGTCGCGCGCTAAGGCTCGGCGCTAGCATGACCAAGCCCGCCTTCGCGGGCTCCAGTCCTCGCCGGTGGCGTGGCAAGCTCAGGGGCCCGATGCGGCCGTACCCGGCCGTACCCCTGAGCCGTTCGCGCCGGATGTCAACCCGCGGCGGACGCGCGGTGGCGCACCGCGCTCCCAGAATCTCCGACACAGCAGAGGGGGGGAACGGAACCGTTCCCCCCCTCTGCGTCCCTGCGCGCTCTGCGGTCTCTCCTCTACCCCACCGCCAGCGCGTCCCGCGGGTTCTGCACAAAGAGCTTGTAGATGAGATTGTCATCCGCGCCGGCATCGCGCAGCCGGGGGATGAACGCGTCGACGATGGTCGTGTACGGGCGCACCGCCCCACCATCCGGCTCGCCCACGTGGAACCAACCGGCATCCTGTGACAGGAGCAGCTGGTCCTCAAATCCCCATTCGAGCATCCGCCGCACCAACTCGACGTGCTCCTCGATGGGGAGCGTGCCGATGGCGTCAAACTCGAGCCACACGCCTCGCTCGGCGAGCTCCACATGCACCTCGGGTTCGAGGATCTGATCGGCATGCACGATGACATACCGGCTGGGGTCCATCCCCTCCTCCTCGATGATGTCGAGGCTCTCACGAGCGGCGACGCTATCGCCGGTGTGCGCCACCACCAACAGCCCCGTGGCCTGGTGCGCCATGGCCGCGGCACGCACGATTTTGGCTTGCACAGGAAGCAGCCGCCCAGGATTCACGGCGATCTTGATGAGGCCCGGGCGGATGCCGGTGCCATCAATGCCCTCGCGCCACTCGGTGATCCAGCGATCTGCGAGCACCTGCGCGCTCAGGCTGAACACCTCCTGCGGCAGGTAGGGCTCTTTGTAGAGCCCCGTGTTGGTGAGAATGTGGAGCCCGGTAAGAAGGGACAGGCGCAGCAAAATGAGGGGATCGCGCCCCAGGCAGGCGGGGCTGCAGTCAATAAACCCCGTCACGCCCCGTTCGCGCAGCGCATGCAGATGGGGCGCCATCGTGGCCACGACCTGATCCCGGACCCAGCGATGTGATCCTGTTTCCCGAGCGCCGACCAAATCGCACATGACGTGTTCGTGGATGAGGGTAAAGCCTAGTGCCTCTGGGGCGATCGGGCCCTGTACCGTCTCGATTACCGCCATCCAGACCTTCCTCCTCTGCGAACAGAGGTCGCACGGCTCGTGGCACTACTGCGACCGGAGTTTATGTTACCTGCAAAGCGATGGTAGCGTCAAGTGGTGAAAACCCTACACCTGTAGGCCATTTGGTGACAGTTTTGGCAGTTGACGCGTCCCGTCGCCATCGCTATGATGGGTTCGTTAGTGCGCTCTATCAGCGCTGCCCTGCGTCTAGGCCGTGTTGCGAAAGTGCCCCCGACGCAGAAACGATGACGCCCCGAGCGCAAGCGAGGGGCCTTGATGCCCATCGCCAAGGTTTCACGCCACGCTCAGAACGACGCTGTGGCCCTTTTTCCAAACACTACCTAGCAGGCTCATTTCCACCGCGCCCGCGCGCCCCCACGCCCGGGTGCCAGTCACGACGCCCAGCATTCCAGGAGCGAACCCATGCCCGATATCGACGCCGCGCTCTCCAAGGCCCTGCGCGAGCACCCGAACGATCTCGTCGACCTCATTATCCACGTCTCCGGCGACCCCAATACACGGCTTCAGGCCCTCGAAAAGCGTAACGTAGAGATCAGGCGGCGCTTTCGGCTCACCGGAGCGATTGGTATCCGCTGCACGGGCAGAACGGCTCTCTCCCTTGCCCGCTCCTCGTGGGTCACCAAAATCGAGGCGGACGGCCCCGTTCGGGCCCTCGGGAGGTAACCTGCATGGCAGACATCGAACCCAAAATCACCCGAGGTCTCATGCGCAGCCTGAATACGATTCGCAACGACGAGCAGTTGATGCCCATCATCGTGCGCTACACACCCGATTACCGCGTGATGCGCAGTGGTGAGGGGATCGTTGGTGTGCAGCACGTACGCAGCTACCGCCTTCGGCCGTTTGCCCACATGATGGCGACGCCGAGCGCCATTCAGCACCTCGCCAGTAACCCCGACGTGGTGCGCATCTACCAGGATTTGCCGGTTTACGCCATGCTCGACACCTCGACACCCAAGATCGGGGTCCCGCGCCTGTGGGACGAGGGCCTCATGGGTGAGGGGATGCGAATCGCCATCATAGATACAGGAATTGACGCCAATCATCCCGATTTCGAGGGGCGTATCGCGGCGACGAGCGACTTTACCGGGGAGGGCCTCGGTGACGGCAACGGCCACGGGACCCATTGCGCGGGCATCGCGGCGGGCTCGGGCGCGGCCTGCGATGGCTTGTACCGCGGTGTGGCGCCGGCCGCCACCCTCTACTGCGCCAAAGTGCTTCGGTCTGACGGCCAGGGTATGATGAGCACCGTCATGGCCGGTGTCGAGTGGGCCGTGGACCAGGGGGTGCACGTCATCAGCCTCTCTCTGGGCGGCCCGGGCCCTGGCGATGGCAGCGACGCCCTCTCCGAGATCTGCGATGCCGCCGTGGCCGAGGGGATCACCGTCGTGGTGGCAGCGGGGAACGAGGGCCCCAACGGCTACACCATCGGTTCTCCGGGCTGCGCCCGCAACGTCATCACCATCGGCGCGAGCAACGACGATGATCGCATCGCCCCGTTTTCGTCGCGCGGCCCGACGACGGATGGCCGCGTCAAGCCGGATGTGGTGCTGCCGGGTGTGGACATTGTCTCGGCGCGAGCCTCGGGGACGAGCATGGGCACCGTCGTCGACGAATGGTACACCTCAGCCTCTGGCACAAGTATGGCGACACCTCACGCGGCCGGAGTCTGTGCGCTGCTGTTGCAGGCCCATCCGGGCCTGAGCCCCGCACAGATCAAGGCACGGCTCATGGCCACGGCGATTGACCTGGGCGTCCCTCCGTACGCCCAGGGAAGGGGCCGCGTCGACGCCTGGGGTGCCAACAACACCGAAGTGGAGCCACTACCCGAGGACCCCGTCGGCCCTGGGCCGATCCCTGCTCCGCCCCAGGGCTGCCTGCCAGGCGCCATCCGCGTTCTGTTGGGCCTGAATCGACCGCGCCACGAGGAGTAGCTCCTGAGGGACAAGAGATGGAGGAAGCATGAGTATCCAGATCACCGGCGGCGATGTTGTAGAAATGGCCGTACAGACCGAGATCGAGGGGGAACGCTTTTACCGAGCCGCCGCTGAACGCACCACGAACGCCGAGGCCCGGGAGCTCTTTACCTTCCTCGCCGATGAGGAGCTGCAGCATCGACACGCCTTTGAGGAGCTGTCTGATGCTATCGTGATGACCGCCATCGACCCCACCAGCTGGGAAGAGGGGATCGCCTACATCAAGGCGACCGTCGATCGCGCACTCTTCTCGGGCACCGACGCTCCCATCCGCACCATCGCCGTAGAGGCCACGTTGGAGGGCATGCTGCGCCAGGCAATCGCCTTTGAGCAACAGACGCTCCTCTTCTTCGGTGCCCTGCGCGATTTGGTGCAATCGCCCAACCGGCCCCTCATCGACCGGATCGTCGCTGAGGAGCGAGGACACGTGCGCCGTCTCTCGGCCATGCTACCATCCGATACCGCCGCAACGTAGCGCCATAGCGCCGTCGCGCCGGCCACTCGCCGGAGGAAGCCGCCTCGTGACCGACGTGGACTTGGTAGCAGCGGTTGACGCCGTTGTGCGTCCCGCCACTGCAGAGGATCGAGCCCATGCCCATCGTCGACTGCTCGACGCCGGTGGCGAGGCCGTCCCCGCGCTGCTCCGGGCCCTCGCCGAGGGCCTGGCCGCAGAGCCGATCATCGAGACGTTGGGCCTCCTCGGCGACCTGCGCGCCGTATCACCGCTCCGCCGCATGCTGCGGCGCTCCGACGCCGACGTGGCCTGTGCGGCCGCCAAGGCCCTCGGCCATATCCCCCACGGTGCCGCCGTGTGGGCGTTACGAGATGGCCTCGCCTCGCCTCACCAGCGGGTACGCATCGAGGCGCTGCTGAGCCTCGCCCACCATGCCGCGTCCGAGGAAACCCTCCTCGCCACTCAGGCCGAGGTCACCCTCCTCGCCCTCGCAGCGGACGACGTCGCTCCCCTCGTCGAGGCGATCCTCTGGCGGCTGGCGCCGCGCGCCCGCGACATCGCCTTTGCGGCCGCACTGCGCACGAATCCGGGCATCGCCGTCGAGACGGCCCTGCGCCACATGCGCCGTCAGCGCACCGCCCAGAGCGCGCGCGAGGTCCTTCGCCAGCCGGAGGCGCTGCACCCACTCATCTTTTTGCTCAACAGCGAGACGGCCGCAGATATCCTGCCAATGCTGGCCGATATCGGCCTCCAGCTGCAGGCAGCCGGCCGGGGCTCCCCCCACGACGCCCTCGCCGACATCGTGGGCATCCTCACCAACTGGTACGATCCGGAAGAGCCCGAGCTGGCGGCGGTCGTCGTGGAGGCGCTGCAGACCGTCGGCGATGGCGCCCTTGACCTCCTGCAGCAGCGCCTGATCGACGCCGATGCGGAGGAGCGCCCCTATATCCTCTCCCTGTTGCACGCGCTGGGGTGGGATCCAGCGCAGGACGTTGAGGGCCTCCACCACCTGTTGGCCATCGGTGCATGGGAGCGCATCGCCGCCCTCGGGCCCGCCGCCATCGAGCCGCTGATCGCCGAGCTCCAGAGCCCCGATCTGGAGCGGCGCGAGGCAGCGGCAGAGACCCTGACCCGCCTTGGCTATGATCCCGACGATCGCGTGGTGCGCTACCTGCTGGCCGCCGCCCTCGGGCGCTGGGAGGCCCTGCCCCGGCGCGACGGCGCGGCACGTGCCGTGCTGCTGACGGCCCTCGCTGAGG
>DUUT01000236.1 GCA_012841405.1 Chloroflexota bacterium | reverse complement strand
CCGGTGTCCTCCTCATCGGTAGCGAGCGTGCCCTGCGCGGCGCTCTGGAGGCCCTGCGACAGGAG
Source organism: Chloroflexota bacterium (assembly GCA_012841405.1). Lineage (GTDB taxonomy): Bacteria > Chloroflexota > Anaerolineae > UBA1429 > UBA1429 > DUUT01. Next base: position 3,894 of record DUUT01000236.1, on the reverse strand, counting down.
CCCCTGCCCGAGCTCCGCGCGCTGACCCGCGAGGCAGAGACGGCACTCGACAACGCGCTCGCGACGGAGCGCGGCGCCATGCGCATCGGTGGGCGGACGTTCCCCTGGGATGAGCGCACCTACGTCATGGGGATCGTGAATGTGACCCCCGACTCGTTCTCGGGTGATGGCCTGCTCGCCACTAAACCCTCGGCCACTGGCGGCCAAGCGGTGACGGACGCCGCCGTGCGCCAGGCCCTCACCTTCCTCGCCGAGGGCGCCGACATCCTCGATGTGGGCGGCGAGTCGACGCGCCCCGGCGGGCCGCCGGTAGACGCCGAAACCGAGGCCGCGAGGGTTGTCCCCGTCATCGAGGCGCTACGGCGCGAGACGGATGCCCCCATCTCGGTGGACACGTACAAGGCCTCCGTAGCACAACGAGCGCTAGACGCCGGCGCCGACATGGTGAACGATGTGTGGGGCACGCGGATGGATCCCGACATGGGACCGCTGGTCGCTCGGGGTGAGATCCCCGTGGTGCTGATGCACAACCGGAGCAGGCCGCGCGATGCGACGCAGGAGGCGCGCCTCGGCGGGCGCTATGTGGGGATCCGATATGCCGACCTGGTGGGCGACGTCCTGCGCGAGCTCGGCGCCCTCGTTGAGACCGCGGAGGCGGCGGGCATCGCGCGCGAGCGCATCATCATCGATCCCGGCATCGGCTTTGGCAAGACGGTGGAACAGAACCTATACCTGCTGAGCCACCTCGATGCCCTGCGGGTGTTGGGGCTGCCGGTTCTCGTCGGCCCCTCGCGCAAGTCGTTCATCGGCTACACCCTCGATGTCCCCCCGGAGGAGCGCATGGAAGGCACGGCGGCCGCGGTGGCCCTCTCCGTCGTCCGTGGCGCCGACATCGTGCGGGTCCACGACGTGCGCGCCATGGCGCGGGTCGTGCGCATGGTCGACGCCATTATGCGAGCGAGGTGAGCGTGGCACGCGTCTACATCGGCTTGGGCGCCAATCTGGGCGACCGCCGCGCCCAGATTGAGGAGGCTGTGGCCGCCATGGCCGTGCACGGCATCCGCCCTGTCGCCGTCTCACCACTGTACGAGACGGAACCGTGGGGGCTCGTCGACCAGCCACGCTTCCTGAACGCCGCCTGCATCGCCGAGACCGAGCTGGTTCCCCTCGCTGTGCTCGACGCCCTGCAGGCCATCGAGCACACCATGGGCCGGGTACGCACCGTGCGGTACGGTCCCCGGCCCATCGATCTCGACATCCTCATGTATGACGGGCTGCGCATCGCCAGCGAGCGGCTCACGATCCCCCATCCGGGGATGCTCGAGCGAGCCACGGTACTCGTACCCCTGGCCGACATCGCCGCCGATGTGGTGCATCCCCTCACCGGGCGCACCATCCGTGAGCATCTGGCCGACCTGGGCCCTACGCCCGACGTCGCCCCCTACCCCCCGGGCTTGCCGTAAGGGCGTGCCGACGGCGCCCCGCCCTCTCCCACGAGGCCCGCGTGGCGTGCATCCCGCCACCTCGCCCGTCACTCGCTCGTCAGGTCGGTCGAGCTCGTCAGGGCGTCATAGATGGTGCGCGAACGCTCGAGCTCCACGGCGGCCTTTTGCGCCTGCCCCCCCTCCTCCAGGAGCCTGGCCAGCTCTTCGTGTGTCTCGGCCAGGTTCAACTGGTCGCCATAGTCGTCATAGACCGCCAAGGCCTCGCGCAGGTAGCGCTCCGCGACGGCCCAACGCCCCTCACGCCGGGCGATTCCGGCATAGATACGATCCACGTCCGCCATCCCCAGCTCAAAACCGAGCCGCGCAAAGCGACGCATGGCGCGCCTGCAGTGGGTGCGCGCCTGGTCCAGGGCGTCCCGGGCCAGCGCCGTCTCTGCCCGGTGCAGGTACACCAGGCCCTGCTCGCGCACATCGCCCACCTGCTCAAAGAGCTCGAGCGCCCGACGGTAACAGGCCTCCGCCTTGTCATAGGCCTGGAGGCCATGGTACGAGAACCCCATATTGCTCAGGCCACGCCCGACGTCGAGGGGCTGCTCAAGCCGCTCAAAGGTGTCGATACTGCCCTGGTACAGCTCCACCGCTCGCTCGCGGTCGCCACGGGCGTTGTACAGGATGGCCATGTTCCCCAGGATGCGCGCCCGCAACAGGTCGAGGTTCGCTTCCTGAGCCACCGTGAGCGCCGTCCGCAGCCGGTGCACCGCGCCGTCCCAATCGCCACGCTCGAACGCGAAAAAGGCAGTGCTCAACAGGGCGCTGGCGCGCCCCTCCGCATCGCCGAGCTCTTGCGCCACGCGGAGGCTCTCGTCCGCCAGCGTCACCGCCCGCTCCCAGGCCCCCGAGCGCCCATGTACCGAGGCGAGGTCCAGCAGGATCTCGGCCTCGCTGCGGCGCTGCGCCAGCCGGCGGCTGGCCTCCAGTGCGGATTCCAGCGAGGCGACCGCCTCGTCCAGGCGTCCTACCGTCGCCAAGAGCCGCCCCCGGCGATGGTCCAGCTCCAGGAGCTCAGCAGCCAGCTCGGGCGTCTTGGGCAGGCTATCGACGAACGAGAGGGCGTCATCGAGATAGCCGATCGCCTCTGCCAACGCATAGTGGGCAGCGGCACGTTCCGCCGCGCTCCGGGCGTAGCGATAGCCCTTGGCCGCGTGGCGTGCACGCACAAAGTGATGGGCCAGATCATAGATGCGGTCTGGTGCGGCCGCTGCTGCGGCCGCAGAGACGGCCGCATCGCCCTGCCCCCACACCAGCTCCTCGAGCGCCTCGCCTGCCAAGAGGTGGCTCTCGCGCCGCAGCCCCTCGGGCATCTGATCGTACAGCACCTCGCGGATCTTGGCGTTGGCAAAACGGAACCCCATCGCGTCCGAGGTTACCAACCCATGGCGCTGCTCCAGCGTGAACAATCGTCGCATCACCTCAAGGCGCGGGCGTCCCACCACTGCCGCGAGGAGGGCAGCATCGATGCGGCGTTGGGGCGGCGCGGCGTCGCCCCCCTCTCCACCCCGCCCACCGGCCGAGTCATAGCCCACGATGGCGGCCCAGTCGAGGAGCTCGCGATCGTCGTCTGCCTGCTCTACCCGGCGCATAACCGCATCGAGGATACTCCCCGGGATGTCAATGTCGTCGAGCGCCGCGGCCAGCTCCCAGTGATCCTCGACGCGCTCCAAGACGCCCTGCTCCCGTAAGAGCTGCAGCGTCTCGAGCAGAAAGAAGGGATTGCCCTGCGATTCGCGGTGCAGCAGGCGACAGAATTCGTCATCTGGAGCCGGCACGTTCATCATCGCTGCGGCCAGCGCCCCCACGGCCTCGGCGCTCAGTGCACTCAGGGTGATCTCGTCGTAGAGGTGCTCGCGCCCCATACGCTGCAGCACCTCACGCAAGGGGTGGCGTCCACCGGATGCACCGGGCAGTATATCCTCGGGCCGGTAGGTGCCCACCAGTAGGATGCGAGCACCGCGCACCCCCCGCGCCACGTAGTGAAAGAGCTGCAGCGTCGTGGGGCTGGCCCACTGCAGATCGTCGAGCACCAGCACCAACGGGCGGTGTCGCGAGATCTGGTGAAAGAACCGATCGATGAGCTCAAAGGCCTGTCGCTGAGCATCTTGGGGCGAGGTGCTCTGCAGCCAGCGGGCACGCTCACTCGACGGCTCGCGCATCCCCCCGGGATCGATGGCACCGAGGATGTCCCGAACATCGTTCAGGGTCCTGGCCACGCTCGCCTCGGCGTCCGCCCAGACGGCACGCCGGTCCGCAAAGGCGCGCACCATCTCGACAAAGGGCGCGTAGGGGTTGGGCGCGTCGCCATAGAGACACCCACCGGCGAGCACGAGCGCGTTGCGGCCGGCGGCCTCGTCCGCTAGCTCGTGGGCGAGCCGTGTCTTACCCATCCCCGCCT
>DUUT01000235.1 GCA_012841405.1 Chloroflexota bacterium | reverse complement strand
GCGCTGAGCGCCTCGCCCGCGACCCCCTAGACCTTGATTTTCGTCCAGCGGCCGGTGCGGTAGCGCAGCCAGAACAGTAGGGCGCGCGTCACGTTGTCGGTAGCCATCGCCAACCAGGCACCGGCCAAGCCCAACGGTCCGACAAGGAGCATCGTGAGCGGCACGCGCAGCACCCACATCGTCAGAGCGGTGATGATCAGTGTCCAGCGGGTATCGCCGGCACCGCGCAAGGAACCCGAGTACACCATCGATACGGCAGAGATGGGCTGAACCATCCCCAGAATCTGAAGGGGCGTGATACCCAACACAATGACCGCTGGATCATTCACAAAGATGGACATGACCTGGCGAGAGAAGAGCACGAGGAGCAAGCCGGCCATGCCCATAGCCAGGGACGCCACGCGGAACGCCTCGCGCACCGTGCGCCGCGCCCGCTCCGGGTCCTTGGCGCCAAGCGACTGCCCGACCAAGGTAGTAGAGGCCACCGCAAAGCCGAACCCGGGCATGAACGAGATCGACATGCCCGTGGACGCCACCGAGTGGGCCGCATAGGCCACGGTACCTAGGCCCGCGACCGACCGCTGAAACATGACCAAGCCGAGACGCATCGCCAACTGCTCGCCGGCCGCCGGCAGTCCCACGTTCGTGACGCGCAGGATGAGGCTCGTATCGGGCCGCCAGCCGGTCCGCGGCAAGCGCAAGCCACAGCGCCCACGGGCAAGGATAACGAGCATCACCACACCACCGGCGGCCATCGAGACCGCCGTGCCCACGGCCGGCCCGTAGACACCGATCGCCGGGATGGGGCCCAGGCCGTAGAGGAACAGGAGCGAGGTGACGATGTTTAGCGCGTTCACGCCGAGCATGAGGAACAGCGGTGTGCGCGTATCGCCTGCCCCGCGTAGTGACGCAGTGCCCACCCACAGGATGCCTTGCATCACAAACGACATGGCCACGATACGCATGTACGTGCTGCCGATGACCAACACATCGGGCTCCGGTCGGTAGAACCTGAGCGCCGGGACGGCGAAAATGCTCAGTAACGTGGTGAGCACGGCCCCGATCGTCGCCCCCAACATGAGGGATTGTTGCACAACGCGTGAAGCCGTCTCGGGCTCCCGAGCGCCGATCAACCGGGCGACGACGGCCGTGGTGCCCGTCGCCACGGCCATGACAAAGGTCTGCACCAACATCACCATGTTGTTGGAGAGACCGACTCCTGTGAGTGCCACCGCGCTGATGTGGCCCATCAGATAGGTATCGACCATCCCCACGGTCATATTCAGCAGCTGCTCGCCGATGGATGGCAGGGCCAGACGGAACACCTCGGCGCGGATGGATCGGGCCTCGGCATCTCCCAGCAACGTACGCCGCAGCGATCGCGAGACCTGCCCCCTGTCCACGGTAGCACTCACAAGCAACACCTCCCAAAAAAGCCCCCCCGCCCAGGCGGCGGGAGGTGCCCGGCGCGCCGACGCTGACGACACCGCCGGGAATGGATGCATTCGTGGCTATTATAGCCACCTTGGATGGGCTAGCCAAGATGATGCATCCGCGCTGGCAGACCCGTAGCTTACGGTCTGCGCTGCCCTCGAGGCCCGGCGCGCAGGCGCCGGGCCCCGAGGGATCGATGCTGCTACTCCTCTGCCGAGAGGGTGTGATCGGCATAGTAGTGCATCGCCGCCTCCATGAACTCTGCCAGGCCGGGGCGATAGCTGTCGTAGGTGGCGCGAAACTCGTCATTCTCGACGTACAGCCGCGCCAGGCCGCGGTAGGCCTCGGCATCGGCGTGCCAAAAATGCTCCAGCCAGGCATAGTGCCGGGCAACCAACGCCTGCACCTCTGGATCGCCGGGCTCGCGACCCATCAGCGCCGCCATGCCGCGCGTCACCGCATCCCCCTCGTCCTTGAGCGTGTTCCACTCGGCCTTGGACAGCTTGCGCACGCGCTGCTCCGACTCTTCGACCGCGCTGGCGCCGTACAGCTCGCGCGCCTCGCGGCGCCAGCGCTCGGCCTTCTCCTTGGGTAATCCCTCGTAGAGCTCGTCATCCGTCAACGCCATGGTGTCCTCCTTGATACGTTGGATCGTCCTGTCAATCGTCTGAAGGAGGCGCCGCAGCCGCGCCACCTGCCCCTCAAGGGTGCGCCGGTGAGCCTCGAGCGCCGCAACGGGGTCAAACCCCGGATCATCGAGGATATTGCGGACCGTCGCTAGCGGCACGTCGAGCTCCCGAAAGAGCAGGATCTGCTGTAGACGCAACAGCTCGTCCTGCCCATAGAGCCGATACCCCGCCGCGGTGCGGGCGGCTGGCTTGAGCAGGCCGATGTGGTCATAGTGGTGGAGCGTCCGGACGCTCACCCCTGCCATCTCGGCGACCTGGTGCACGGTGTAGGCTGCCATGTCTCACTCCTTCACCACTACAATACACCCTAACGTTACGTCAGAGTCAAACCACCATCCGGGCATGAGGCATTCCACTTGAGTTTCGGCCAATGCTGGGGTACGCTACACCCGCCACGGACACCGTCTCCCCGTGCAGGACCACCGAAAGGAGCAGCGCCATGGCATCCCCTCACTATCGCAACTTTGCCGTCGCCGTCTATACCCGCGTCTACGAGGTCAACAAGATGCGTGACCTCCGCTACCTGGCGGAGAATTTCGAGATCATGAGCCGCCACGTCAAGATCGCCAAGGTCTACCTCGAAACCCATCGCGACATGGTGGTGGCCGACGAGGGCGTCATCCGGCAGGCCAAGGAGTACCTGGAGGCGCGCGGTGTTACCGTCGAGGGCGGGATCACCATCACCGTAGATGAGAGCAACCAATTCGAGACCTACTGCTACACGAACCCCGAGCACCGCCGCAAGCTCCAAGAGCTGTGCGCCTACACCGCCCGCCTGTTCGACGCCTTTATCCTCGACGACTTTTTCTTTACGAGCTGCAAATGTCCCGCGTGCATCGCGGCCAAGGGGGAGCAGCGTTGGACGGATTTCCGCCTCAGACTGATGACCGAGGCCGCCGAGGAGCTGGCCCTGGCGCCGGCGCGCGCTGCCAACCCCAACGTCAAGGTCACCATCAAGTACCCCAACTGGTACGAGCATTTCCAGGGGCTCGGGTTCAACCTCGAGACGGAGCCGGCCATGTTCGATGCCCTCTACACCGGCACCGAGACGCGCGACCCGGTGATGAGCAACCAGCACCTCCAGCCCTACGAGAGCTACCAGGTGTTCCGCTACTTTGAGAACATCAAGCCAGGCGGCAACGACGGCGGTTGGGTGGACCCCTTTGGCTCCTTCTACCTCGATCGCTACGCCGAGCAACTCTGGTTGACGCTCTTTGCCAAGGCGCCAGAGATCACATTGTTCGATTTTCGCTCCCTCCAGCGCCCCATCACCCCCGAGCACCGCGCCCCGTGGCAGGGGAGCGGCGCCTCCTTCGATTTCGATGCCACCGTCGCACCGTACGGTCTGCCGGATGGCAGCCTCGCGCCGGAGGCTCGTTGGACCTTGGCTGCCGGGGCCGCGTTCGAGCTGGCGGATCGCTTCCTCCACGAGCTCGGCAACCCCATCGGCGTGGCGTGCTATCGACCGCACCACGCCACCACCGGTGAGGATTTCCTGCACAACTACCTCGGGATGCTCGGCATCCCCATCGATCTGCACCCCACCTTTCCCGCCGAGGCGCACACCATCCTCCTGACGGAGGCGGCCGCCTACGACCCCGAGATCGTGGCCAAGATCAAGCGGCAGCTGCTGGACGGCAAGACAGTGATCGTCACCTCGGGGCTGGTGCGCGCCCTGCAGACGAGGGGGTTCAGTGACATCGTCGAGCTGCACCTCGATGGGCGCCGGGCCGCAACGCAGGACCTGCTCATGGGGTTCGGGGTCCATCACGCGGAGCGCCCCATCACCGTGCCGCGGATCGGCTATCTGACGAACGACTCGTGGGAGGTGATCTCGTGCCTCGTGGGCGTCACCGGAACGCCGCTATTCCACTCTGCCCGGTACGGCAACAGCACCCTCTACATGCTCACCATCCCCGACAGCTTTGACGACCTGTACGCCCTGCCCCCCGCGGTGTTGTCGCGCATCAAAGAGATCGTCACCCAGGACCTATTCGTGCGCGTCGATGGTCCGAGCCAGGTAGCCCTCTTTGCCTACGACAATGGCACCTTCATCGTCGAGTCGTTCCGCGACACGGCCACCGAGGTGCGCCTGGTGGTAGACGAGCGCTATACGTGCCTACAGGATCTCGTCTCAGAAGAGGTGCTGGACGACGCGGAAGCCATCACCGATTGGCGCGGGCAGCCAACGGGCAAGAAGGGGTTCGCGCTGGCGCTTCCGCCCCACGCCTTCCGTGCCTTCCGCGCGCAGACCTAGCGCAGGGCGCAGAGGGGGCTCCTTCTTCACGGGGGCAGCAGAACCTCGACGGGATAGGTAACCATCGCAGGAGAGCACTAGGTAGTGACGACTTTTTCACTGGAGGTTAAGAGTCGTCACTACCCAGTCGTTGCCCTGCAGTGGCGGGCGGCGATCGCGCCCCGCGCTCACACCAGCACCGGTCGGGGGCTCTCCTCGATGCCCACCAGGGGGCGAATCACGAGGCCACTGGCCCCGATGGTCGCGATGACCACCCCGGTGAGCAGCCACCAGAACTGCGCGCTCGTGGCATCGGCCACCGGCCCGGCGACGAGCAAGCCCAGCGGCGCCGCGAGGTTGGCCACCGAGCTATGCAGCGCGAACACCCGCCCCTGAATCTCGGGGGCGATAATGGACTGGCCCACGGCGCCGATGAGGCCGAGCACCAGCGTCTCAAAGAACCCCGACGCCAGAACCAGTGTGGCCACCAGCGCATAGGCATTCCTGGGGCTCAGCCCGACGGCGGCGATCACCAGGCCATCGAGGGCCAGCGCCACCAGCGCCGCCACCATGCGGCGTCGCGACCCGCCCCAGATGCTCAGGATCGCGCCACCCAGCAAGATGCCCACCCCGCTGGCCGACTGGATGGCACCCAACTCGACGGCGCCGCCGCCGAGGTCGCGCATCACCAGGATCGGCCCCAGCGAGCCAGCCGCGCGCCCCAACAAGTTGATGATCACCGCCATGACCGTCAGCAAGAACAGCCCTCGCCACGCGAGGATGTAGTGCAGCCCGGCCTGCAACTCGGTCCACATCGAGGGGCGCACGCCGGCCGCCTCGACGCGCGGCGGTTGGGGGATGGCGACGAACAGCAGGGGGCCGATGGCCACGAGGGCGGTGACCACGTCGATCGCCAGAATCCCCTGCATGGGCAGCACCACCACGGCCAGCGCTCCGAGTGGGGGGATGGCGATGCCCGCCAGCCCGAGGAGGGTGTGGTTGAGGCCCGCTACGCGCGCGAGGTGCTGGTTCGGCACCATCAGCGTGGTCGAGGCCTGCATCGCCGGCCAGTGAAAGGCCGCCCCCGTGGCGCGGATGAACAGCAACACATAGATATGCCACAGCCGCACGGCGTCCAGGGAGAAGAGGAGCGCCAGCACTAGGGTGGCCGCGGCGATGGCGCCATCGGCGCCGATGAGGATGCGTCGGCGGTTCCAGCGATCCACCAGGGTGCCGGCAAAGGGAGCGATGAGGATCTGTGGCAAGAGCGCGACGAGGCTGGCGTGGGCCAGCACCGTGGCCGAGTTGCTACTGGCGGACAGCCACCACACGAGGCTGAACTGCACGAGGTGGCTGCCCAGGAGGGAGAACGCCTGCCCGCCCCAGATGATCAGGAAGGGGCGCATGGAAAAAGACGGCTCGATTCCACCAGAGCCATGATCGCTCATCGCAGCACCTCACTACTATACATCTGTAGCGGATATATCCGCTACAGATGTATAGTAGCATGGATTCGCGCCGCCGTCAATACCCCATCCGCTGTGTGGTGGTCCCTTCCCCGCGGCAGCCGCGCGAAGGCACGGCGCAGGCTAGGCCGCGTCTCAAGAATGCACCCGGCGTCGTAACGATGTCGCCCCGAGCATAAGCGAGAGGGGGTTTGACGCCCATCGACACGGTTTCTCGCCACGCTCAGAGCGACGCTATGGCCCTTTCTCCAAACACTCCCTAGTCGCCTGCGCCGCGACGGCGGGCGTTATCGATACCAGCGCCCAGTATCAACCCCACGCCCACCAACCCAAACCACCACATCTGGCCTGTGAGCGCAAACATCAGGACGCCCGCGGCCCCACCAACGATGATGCCGAGGGCGACATAGCTGATCCCCTTCATCGCGTCCTGCCTCCACCATGTAGGATGCCAATCCCGCTGAGCATAGCCCGCCGCCGTTCAGAGTCAAGTGGCATCGGGTCGCGCGGGTGTCCGCGGTGCATCCTGGCCCCATGGATGCCGCCCGATGCCATCGCCTTGACGCCCGGCGGATCGGCGTGCTAGAGTGCCCGGCGTGACGCTCGGCGCACGCCGTCACCGCACAGGAGGACGCAACGTATGAAGATCACCGAGATCAAGACGTACCTGATGGACGCCGGCCAGCCACAGAGCACGAGCTGGTCGAGCCGCAACTGGCTCTTTGTCAAGGTCTTTACCGACGAGGGGATCTATGGCGTGGGGGAGGCGAGCGGCTGGCCCCGCGTCGTCGAGACGGCCATCAAGGACCTGACGCCGCTGCTCATCGGCGAGGATCCCTTCCACATCGAAAAGCTGTGGCAAAAGATGCTGCTGGCCTCCATGGGCCATGGCATGACAGGCATCGTGGGCGCGGGCGCCATGACCGGCATCGAGATGGCCCTGTGGGACATCAAGGGCAAGGCGCTGAACACCCCCGTGTGGAACCTGCTGGGCGGCAAGATTCGCGATCGCATCTGGGCCTACGCCCACGCCCACACCCCCGAGCGCGCCGAGGAGCTCGTCGCCCGCGGCTTTACCGCCCTCAAGACGGGCGGCGTCGTCGACCCGCTGCGCAGCGTCCGCAACATCCGCAAGGCGGTGGGTGAGGACGTGGACCTCATGGTGGACGCCCACGGGCCCCCCTGGCTGACCACGCCCGACGCCATCCGCCTGGGCAAGGCGCTGGAGGAGTATGACCTCCTCTTCTACGAGGACCCCGTGCCGCCGGAGAACATCGAGGCCATCGCGCGGGTGTCCGCGGCGGTGGACCTGCCCATCGCCGCCGGGGAGCGCCACGCCCAGATCTATGGCGTGCGGCAACTCATCGAGCGCGAAGTGGTGGACGTGATCCAGCCCGACACGGGGCGCGCCGGCGGCTTGATGCAGCTGAAAAAGATCGCTGCCATGGCGGAGGCGCACTTTATCGGCTTTGCGCCCCATAGCGGCTCGCTGGGCCCCGTGGCCGAGTTCGCCTGCCTGCACCTGCTGGCCACGCTGCCCAACTTTCTCATCATGGAGCACCTGGAGGATGACGTCCCCCAGCGCTATGAGGTGATCACGCCGCTGCCCGAGATCTTGGAGGGGCACATCACCGTGCCCGACACCCCGGGGCTGGGCGTCGACATCGTCGAGGAGGCGATCGCCAAGTACCCTTCGCGCGGCAACGTCTCCATGCCGAGCGGCCAGGAAGAGATGGTCTACGTCCGTGCTCGGCGCGGGCGCGCCCGCTGGGCGAACCAATAGGCGAGGAGACAGCAGTCCATTCGGGCTGCCAAGACCACAGAGCGCAGAGACGGGAATCTCCTGTCTCTGCGCTCTATTTGCTCGATGGAGCCATCGCTTGGCCGGCGCCTGCTGCCTGTGCTGCCGCTGCGCCGTCTCCCATGCGTGGTGGCGCTACCGTCCACGATCCGCAAAAGCACCGGCCAGCACGAGGCCCCAGCCCACGGCTCCGATGAGCGAGCGCACGACGGTCACGATCTGCAGGATGACGCCCACGCGCGCACCAGAGCCCGAGTGAACCAGCCACGGCAAGGCGACGTTGAGCCCGATGCCCACAACGCTGAGAAAGAGGTGAACCACCAACCCGGCGACCAGCAACGCCGAGGCACGGGGATGTCGCCTCCAGCGGATCACGGCCAACAGCAGCCCTACCGCCCACACCGCCAGCATCGCCACCTGCGTGAGGAGCCCCGCGATAAGTGTGGACAGGGCGGGCATATCCATCGACGACATATTGCCTCCATCGCGCTGTTGAGGGGTTCGCAGACGGGTGTACAGCGCGCGAGTACGCTGTCGGCCGGGGCCGGCGAATCAGCCATCCGCTACGCCGTCGGCGTCGCCAGTGCATCGTCCACCACGCGCATGAGCGCGTAGCACACGGGCACAAAGTGGCGCCGCCAGAAGCGGTTCGCTTCACGGTTGGCCGACTCCCAGTCGACGGCGCAGCGCACGTATCCTCGCGCGGCCGCCCACGCGAGGCAGCCCTGCAGCAGGGCGGTCGCTACCCCGCGCCGTCGGACATCAGGAAGGGCATAGGCGCCGGTGATGCTGGCGGTGCCCTCATCCACGATGATGCCGCACGCGCCCTGGCTGGCGGGGCCGATGCGCATGTAGCCGACCGGCGTTCCCCCGACGCATGCCAGGTACACTACGCGCTCGGTGGCTCCCAGTTGCGCCTCCCAGGCGGATGCATCCTCCGGCACGTGGTCCCAAACACGGGCGCTGCGTGCAGGCGGTCGCTGAGCCTCCGGGCGAGGGCCACCACCGCCGCGAGGTCAGCAACCCCCGCCGCTCGCACCTCCACCTCCGGGGACGGCACACCGAGCGGGCTGAGGTCTCGCACCCGGTCGAGGCCCAGCAGCCCGAATCCCTGGTGGAACCAACCGTCGAGGGCATGGGCATCGTCGGGGAACTGGCCGATGAGGTGGCAGGAGCAGCCCGCCGCCACCCAGGCAGCAGCGACGGCCGCGTACATGCGCTCGTAGACGTCGCGAGTATCGCCATCCGCAGCGTTCGCCCACTCGGGGCTCAGGACGCTCCGGCGCCCCTTGAACGCAGGGATCGTCAGGCCAGCGGTGAACCCCACGAGTCGCCCGCCCTCCGTGGCGACCACGCCGGGGGCAGAGCCCACCAGCTCCTCGAGCATGGGCGTCAGCACCGCTTCATCCCCGTAACGCGATGGGAGCTGCGGGATCGTCCCGCGCAGGCAACGGTAGCGTCGCGCCACGAGGTCGGCGGCCGCGGGAAGGTGATCATGCGTCAGAGGAGCGACGTGCAGCGCCATGGGTGCGGTTCCTTGGAAGACCAACGGCTAGGGGTATCACGCGATGCTGAAGGAGTGTAGCATAGGAGGAACGAGGGGCCAACCGGCTGCGACGAGGCCGTGTCTCAAAAACGCACCCGACGGCGTAACGATGTCGCCCCGAGCGTAAGCGAAGGGCCTTGACGCCCATCGACAAGGTTTCTCGCCACGCTCAGAACGACGCTGTGGCCCTTTCTACCGAACACTACCTAGCCCTCGTTGAGCCCGGTACGCCCGAGGAGCGTCGTATGCAGCGGCGTCATGCCATGGCGCTTGTAACAGCGAATGGCCGCCTCGTTGGCGATGGCAGTGTAGACGGTATAATAGCCCGCGCCGCACTCCCGAAAGAAGGCGGTCGCCGCCCGCAGCAGCGCCCCGCCGACCCCCCGTCGGCGATAGTCGGGATGCACCATCAACCCCGAGATGTCGCCGACGCGCTTGACGCGCCAGTACGGCGGCTGCTCCCGCACGTAGGCGGTGATGTAGCCGACCATCCGCTCGCCGTCGACGGCCACGAACGCCGCCGCATCGTCCCTGGTGAGCATCCCATGGAAATACGCCGCCACATCCGTGTCGCGCAGCTCATCGATCTCAAAGAAAGCCTCGTGGTGCGCCTCGTACTCGCGGGAAAACGCGTGTGAGAGGGCGATCAGATCGCCCAGATCGTCGTCGACCCGCAGCCGCCGAATGTCTATCATGTGGGTGCCGGTCTCCCATCATGAAAGTTACCCCAGAGACCCCGAGCACACGAAGGCTCTCTGGACCTGTTCGACGTTCGCCGGCCCTTTGCCCCTTTGTGTGCTTGGTGTCTTGGCAAACCGCCCCAGGGCCGGTGTCGCCTCACGACGACGTCGGTATCTCGCCCTCGGTGAACACGTTCAGCACGATCTCGCCGAGGGCGTGGCGCTCGCAATCGTGCACGGCATAGATGGTGCCATCGGCGGCCTGCACAGCGTCGGGATACGACACATTGTCGCGGCCGTCGAGCTCCAGCCCCGGCCCGAGCCCTGCGCCGTCCGGCGCGGCCCCTGCATCGTCATCCATCAGATAGGCGAGGAGGCGCGTCCGCCGACTGGGGTCCGGCGTGTTGATGAGCAGCAGCCGTCCCGACGCGAGCCGACGGATGAAAAAGCGCGAGCCGGGGTTCACGATAGACGTGGGCGAGCCCTCGGACCAGGTGCGCCCGCCGTCCCGCGAGGTGCTCTGCCACAGCACGCCGCTCCCCGTGCGGATGAGCATCCACAGACTGCCGTCGCGCCGCTCGACGACCATGTTCTCCAGCGCCCATGGCGGTGCCTTAACGCCGCCGTGGAACGTCCACGTGGCGCCGCCGTCGGCCGTGATCGCTACGCCCTGGAGCTGCCCCTCGCGCGCGAACCAGCCCTCCGGCGCCTTGGGCGCCCAGGTTACGGGCAACACCCACTCCCCCGTGGAGAGGACGGTGGGCTTGTTCAGGCGAAAGGCAAAGGGCACGCCGAGGGGGATGCGCACCGGCGCGCCCCAGTGCGGCGTCGGCCCGTCAGAGTCTGTGGCCGTCATCGCCCATACGGAGTAGTCGCGCGTCTCGAGGTTCGCCAGGTTGTAGAACAGCCACAGCCGGCCGGTGGGGTCGTGCCAGAGAGCGGGATCGTAGGCACGGGTCGCCCCCGGCGGGTCGACGACCACGGTCGGCGCGCTCCACGTCACCCCGTCGTCAGCGCTCGTGGATAGCAGGATGCAGTTGGCCGGGTCGGGCTCCTTGGGACCGCCGGTGAAGAAGGCGCTCCACAGGCGCCCGTTGGCGGCGCGCTCGATGGCGGGGATCCCCTGCCATTGCCGCGATCCCTTGGTAGCGATGATGTGTGTGCGCACGGCTCAGCCCCCTATTCGTCCCAACGCTCGGTCGACACCACGCATCTTCTGCGGTATACCTTGAGCCGCGGCGCACCCGGCGTCGGGGCCCCTTTCCGTGCCCCCATCATCACCGGGATGCATCCCACCGTCAAGTCCGTCCGAGCGCGCAACAGTCGCCGACCACCCGTGTGCCCTCTGGCTCCGTGATGAGCCCCCAACCCAGGAGGTACGTTCCATGCCACGCGTCCTGCTCGCCGAATGCAAGCTGGAGGTGTCGAGTTTCAACCCCGCACCGAGCCACTATGAGGATTTCGTCGTGCTACGGGGCGAGGAGATCCTTGAGCGCCATCGCACGGCGCGCACCGAGATAGCGGGGGCACTGAGCGTCTTGGGGCAGCGCCCCGAGGTAGAAGTCGTCCCCCTCTACAGTGCCCGCGCCATCAGCTCCGCCGGCACCCTGGCCGCCGCCGACTGGCAGCGCCTGGCGGGGGAGCTGCTCGACGCCCTGCGGGCGGCACCGCCGGCCGATGCCGTCTATTTCAGCCTCCATGGCGCCATGGCTGCCGACGGGGAGGACGACCCCGAGGGGTGCCTGCTAGAGCAGGCGCGCACCATCCTCGGGGAAGAGATCCCCTTCATCGCCTCGTATGACCTGCACGGCATCCTCACCGACCGCATGCTGCGCCACTGTGACGCCTTTTCCGTCTTTTACACCTACCCCCACGTGGACACGTTCGAGACGGGGGAGCGGGCGGCGCGCATCCTCCTGCGCGTCCTCGACGGCGCCCGGCCCGTGACGGCGCGGGTGTTCGTGCCGGCGCTGGTGCGCGGCGACGAGCTCATCACCGCCACGGGCCGCATCGGCATCCCCGTGCGCGCCGCGCAAGAGGTGGCCCAGTGTCCTACGGCGCTATCAGCGGGGCTCTTTTGGGGCAACCCCTTTACCGACGTCGCCGAGCTGGGCACGAACAGCTTTGCCACCACCGACGGCGATCCCGCTCTGGCAGAGCGGGAGGCGCTGCATATCGCCGACCTCTTCTGGCAGCACCACGAAACGATGCGCCAAGAGCTGACGCCGCTGGACGAGGCAATCGCGGTTGCCAAGCGTACGACCGGGGGCACCACCGTCCTGGTAGACGCCGCGGACGCTCCCAGCTCGGGTGCGCCGGGAGACAGCAACGCCATCCTGCGAGCACTGCTGGAGGGCGGCTATGCCGGTCGGGCGCTCATCCCCATCGTCGACGCGCCGGCGGTGCGCGACGCCATGGCGGCCGGTGTGGGGAACACGGTGCGCACCCGCGTGGGCGGCACGGTGGACCCGCGGTTCGCGCCGCTGGAGGTCGAGGGGCGCGTGCGCATGCTCAGCGACGGCCGCATCACGTACGAGGCGCCAGGGCGCGAGGCCCTCGCCGGCCCCACCGCCGTGCTGCAGGTGGGGGCGGTGACGCTCATCGTCATGAGCCACGCCATCAGCCTGCACGACCGTGGGGTATTCTTCACCCACGGCCTCGATCCGCAGCGTTTCGACGCCGTGGTGGTGAAATGCCCCCACTGTGAGCCGCACATGTTCAAGCAATGGGCGGCGGCCTATGCGAACGTAGATGCCCCCGGCGCCACCAGCGCCGACGTGCGCAGCCTGGGGCACACGCGGTGCCCGCGACCGATGTGGCCGCTCGATGAGGGAGTCGAGTTTACGCCGAAGGTGCAGGTGTATCGGAGGAGGTAGGGGGGGCCAGCCCGCAACCCCTCACCCCGACCCTCTCCCCGTCCCGGGGAGAGGGAGCTGTGACGCCGCCGCGGTGGGTTAGGGTGCAGCCCGCGCAGGCGGGCTTCGCAGGGTCAGCGCCGGGGCTCACCCTGCGGCGCCTACTCCTGCACCCCCACCGCCACGCACACGCGCGGGGCGCCGTCCTCCCCGAGGCGCACGATATAGTGCGACCGCTCGGTAGAGACCGTCTCGCCGGCGGCGTTCTGTGCCGACCAGGTGACGTCCACCGCGGCGACGCGCCTCCCCAGCGGCACGATGCGCACGTCCTCGGGCCGTGTGGCCGCCATGCCCTGCGAGCGGTACCACGCGATCGCGCCGCCAAAGAACGCCTCCACCTCGGCGGCCGCCGACACCGGCTGGACGCCCTCATCCGAGACGACGAGCGCGGGGAGGTTCCAACACGCGACGACCCCCGCCAGATCGCCCGCGCTCAACGCCCGCCCATAGCGCTGGAGAAAGGCGTGCATCGCCTCATCCATTGGGGGCATGGAGCGTACCTCCCTTCGCGATTCACGGTACACTGCCCATGGCGCGGTCAGAGGTGCGGTTGCTACCGCGCCGGCGCGCCCCCCAGCACGCCTACTCTGCGGCGCACTGCAGCGCCCCATAGGGAAACACCGCCACCCGTGCCGTCCTGCCATAGCGCTCCTCGAGTGTCGCCAACACCTGGGGCCACGTCTTGCAGAACAGGTACTGATCGCCGTAGAGCAAGCGCACCTCGGCGGCGTTCACACCGGGGCAAAAGAGGATGTTGCGCGCTTGCACCTCTGCAACGGCGCCCCCCGTGAGCGCTGCGCCCACCTCTCGGCCGGTGCGCGTCCGGAAAAAGGTCCCCGGGCCCATGACCAGGTGGTAGCCCGCCCCCTCGGGGCTGGCCGACACGGTGACCACCGTGCCGCCGGGGTTCAGCACTCGCTTGCGGGTGCCAAACAGGGGCACGCGCGCCAAGGAGATCTGGTGCGCATCGTTGTCCTTGGGCCAGGCATTGCAGATGACGATATCCATCCCCTCGGGGACGACGGTGCCGTACAGGTCATCGCCCAGCGCACAACCACGGGCGAACGCCGCGATCGGCTCCCCGGCAACGAGGGCCATGATGCCCAGGTCGGCGTTGAGCAACGGATTGACGATGTAATCGAGCCCCGCCATGCGTCCCACTTCCTCGGTATGCTCGACAAAGCGTGCGCTCGGGCAATAGCTGTGGTGCGCCGCGATCGTCTCGCGACCACTGACGCCGGGCAACACGATCTTGCTGCCGCCGCCATAGCTCCGGCCCCGCGGCATGATGATGCCCAGGCCGATGGTGAGATCGGCGCGTACGACATCGCGGTTCACCCACACGGGGATGTTCAGCGAAGAGCGCCCGAGGTACTCCAGGTTGTCCGTAGGGTTGTGGCTGCGGATGTCCAGGCGCTCGGTCAGCTCCAGCCCGATCTTTTTGATCCACTCTTGCCGGCGGAAGGGCCGGTGGGTGCCGGTAGCGGCAATGACGATGACGTGTTCCTCAGCGATGCCGCCGGCGGCCAGCTCCTCCAGGACGTAGGGCAAGAGGCGGAAGGCGGGGGTAGGGCGCGAGATATCGTCTACCAGGATGACGGCGTCGCGCCGGCCGCGGGCCATCTCGCGCAGGGGCGGCGCGCCGATGGGCTCGGCCAGGGCTCGCCGGATACCGGCATCGCCAATATCGGGCCCGCCCTTCATCTCGGCGACGGTGATCGCCCACGAGTCGGGAAAGGTGAGATCGAACCGATCCGGCGTGTACCACATGGCCCACGGGATGCTGACCGTCTGCATGGCAACTCCTCATCGCGTGGTGGGTGATCGGCTGTACGGTACGATGCGGCGAGGCGATGCGGCGCTGCGTTTCGTGCGTCACGCCCACGGCTCCGCACGAACGCGGGATGATCGAAGCTCGACGGGAGGCGCGGCCGCTACCGCGGCGGCAGCCGCGCGTGAGGGTGGTGTAGCGCGAGTCGAGGGGTTTGTCAATCGTACGCGCGAGCACGGGACGCGCTCACGGCGCCGACGTGTGCGGCGAACGGTTCCGGGCGGGTCCGACCGCTCAGCGCGCTCCGGCGGGCGTGGGGCCCTCGAGGGCGTGGGCGCGTCCTCGCGCCAGCGACGCCAGGATACCCAGGGCGCAGAGGACTGCGGCGATGGCAAAGGCGGTGCGGGTGCTCACCAGGAAGCGATCATAGTAGGCGGGGGTGATCTGTGCCTGCCCGATGTAGAGGGCAAAGAGGATCATGGTGGTGCCCATGCTGAGCATCTGGCCAAAGACCCGCATAGTGCCCACCATGCTCGAGGCAACGCCATAGTAGCGCCGCTCCACGGACCCCATGATGGCATTCGTGTTGGGCGAGGAAAAGATGCCAAAGCCCAGCCCCAATACCAGCAAGCAGACTATCACATAGGCTTGGCTCGTCCCCTCCCCAAGAAGGGTGAGCATGGTCAGCCCGATGGCCGTAAAGGCCATGCCGGTGCTGGCCACCACGCGCGCCTCGATGCGGTCGGACAGGCGCCCCGCCAGCGGCGAAAAGAGGCACTGGACGATGGGTTGGGCGATGAGCACCACCCCCGCCTCCCGCGGCGTCAACGCCTTGATGTACTGCAGGTAGAGGCTGAGGAGAAAAGCGACCGATGACGTGGCCGCATAGTTGGCCAGCGCCGCGAGGTTGGAGAGGATGAACACGCGATTACCGCGAAACAGGCGTAGCTCGAGCACGGGATGCGCGATGCGCCCCTGGCGCACGACAAAGACCGCCGCTGCAACCAGGCCGGCGAGGATGAGCCAGGCGCCGCGCACGGCGGGCAGTTGGCTGAATCCCGTCATGAGCGCCACCACGGCCACGCCATAGACGGCCGACCCGGCGAGGTCGAACGTATCACCGGGCGAGCCCACCCACTCTCCCTGCACGCGGGTGACGGTCAGCGCCACGGTGGCCAACCCCAGGGGCACGTTCGCCAGAAAGACGCTCTGCCATCCCCAGGCTTCCACCATCACCCCGCCGAGGAACGGGCCCACCGACGTCCCGAGGTAGACGGCGGCCACGTTGATGCCCAGCACCTTGCCGCGCTCACTCGGCGGATAGACGGACGTCAGGATGGCGGTGCTGGTGGCAAACACCATGCCGGCGCCGATCCCCTGGATGACGCGGGTGATGAGCAGCATCTCTGTCGAGTGCACCAGGGCGCAGAGGAGCGAGGCCACCGTGTAGAGGCCCGTGCCAGCGAGAAAGATGCGCTTGCGGCCATAGATGTCGGCGAGCTTGCCAAAGGGAAGCAGGAATACAGCCGAAGCCAGGGTGTACGAGGTCGATAGCCAGGTCAACAGGATGGCGCTCGCGCCAAACTCGGCGCCGATCATGGGCAGAGCGATGTTGATCCCCGAGATCATAAAGGGGGTGGCAAAGGACATCACTGTCACCGCCACGAGGGCGGCGCGGCGCGCGGCGCTGTCGGTCACGGGCGTCCTCCAGAGAGAAATCGACAGGCAAGGGTGTGTTCCAGGCAGGAAGCACTATAGCGTGAGCAGGCCTCGCGCGCAAACCCCCGTGGGACGCAAGCCAGGGCTGTGGCGAGCGCTCGGCGGCGCGCCGCGGGATGAACCCCGGCGCTAACGCTGCCAAGCCCGCCTGCGCGGGCTGACAGGGCACCCCTGGGCCCGGCTTTCTGCTGGAACAAGAAACGGTACGTCGTCCCCACCCCTCTCCCCGCCGCGTGCGGGGAGAGGGGTGGGGTGAGGGGCTTCAGCCAGCGATGGCGGCACTCTCACGTCTCACGCGATACAGGGTCCCCCGCTACGCTCGGGACGACGGGGGGGGGCGACGGTGTGCGACCCCTCCCTCGGTACCCCCGTCCCGAGGGTGAGGAGATCGTGGTGGGCAGTACCCCCTACCACGTCATGCGCGCCGCCTCTCGGGGGCCTTGCGTAGCCCATCCAACAGGTGCAGCAGCGCCATGGCGGGATGTCGAAGCAGCATCCGCGAGCCGGCGTAGCGCATGACGGCACGGATCCGCTCGCGCATCGCCGGGCGGTAGCAGTGCACCGGGCAACGTGCGCAGGTCGGCTTGTGCGCCCCAAAGGGGCAGCGCGCGAGCCGGGCGCGGGCATAGTCGGCCAACTCGCCGCAGGCGGCGCACAAGGCGCTGGCGTCGCCACTACGGTGGTGGCCACCATCACGGTCCTGGCCGTGATGGTGGGCGCAGTACAAGCGGATCATTGCCTCGACGGTGCGGCGCTCCCGCTCGAGGCGAGGGCTCGTCGCCATTGCTGCCTCCCGATGGATGCCTCCCTTGGGATGCCTCCCTCGGGAGGCGACGATACCGTCAGGCTACCCGTGGCGTACGCTGGACATCGCTGTGCGCCGCCCGGGCGCCCACCAGCCCTTTCTCGACCAGGTGAGCGACGGTCCGGGCAAAATAGAGCACCCAGAAGACGATCCCAGCGAACTTGAGGGCGTCCTCGATAAACATCGCGTAGGTAAATAGGTCGATAGCGATGGATGCAGCAAAACATGCCAGGGAGACCAGCAGGATCACATACTCGGTAGCCACGAGCATCCGCCCAAACACCAGCACATAGGCCACCGTCATCGCCGCGTAGGCGCTATAGACGGCCTTCTCGGGGATACCGAGGTGTGCCGGTAGCACCTCCTCGTGCAGCAAAAAGGCGTCGTCGATGGCCAGCGCCAGGCGCATCCCCGTTGACATTAGCAAAAAGAGCGTCGGCCAGCGTCCCGCGTCAGCGCGAAAGAGCAGATACGTCCCTAGCGCGCACACGGCCGCCGCAGCGGACCACAGCATGATACCCAGATTCGATAGCAGGCCAAGCCACCAGCGCGAGTCAGTGAGGGCGGTGGGGTCGCCGGTAAGCATCCAAGGCTCTACCCCCTGGTACACGCTCAAGGCATAGACGCCGGCGACCAGCAGCAGGATGCCGGCGCCGGCGGCGGCCAAGAGCGGGCAGAGCCGCGTGAACTGGCGTACCGCCCCGTCGGCAGAGCGCAGCGGCCGCCTCTGAACGAGCGTGATCATCCGGTACCCCCCTTTTTCCTTGGCGCTCGCACCATGGCCTGTGGCCCGCATCGCGCCACATGCGAATGTCCTGACTCGTGGGATGCATCGCGTCCCCGTGCGACGTCCCCCGCCATGACGCCTCGGCGCTGTCCCCTGACCACAAGTGGACGTCGTTCTCCCGGAACACCCCACGCCCAGGGCTTGGGTGACAAACGCACCGTGCGCAGAAACGCTGTCGCCCCGAGCGATAGCGCGGTGCCTTGACGCACACAGCCAAGGGTCCGCGCTGGGCTGCTCCGCGTCACAGGAAAAGAGCCGCCGCGCCCCGCCCGCACCAGCACTCGACGGCTACAGGGGCGAGGTTCTTTGGCGGGTACAGGGGCCGGTGGGCCAAGACAAAGCGGAAGGCATCGTCGAGGAACAGCAGGGGGTGGGCGTCGCAGCGCGTGCACAGCGGCCGGCGCCTTGCGCCAGAGGATGCGATCACCCGAATACGGGCGCCCGAACGCGGTGCGCTTGGTACTGAGCGTCTGCCCCACCGACCCGGCAGGCATCATCGTGACTCCTCCACACTGTGTGCGTCAAGGTCACCGCTGCCCATGCCGCGGCCGGGGGTCTAGACCATTGGCCGATCGTGTGCAGAGGAGCTGCGACGCGGAGGAGCGCGATGCATCGGCGAGGGCAGGCCAAGCATAGTCACCGGCGGCAGCGACGTCAACTGCGAACGCACAGCCCGCCTACTGGGGCATCTTCCACCCTCCCCCGACGTAGAGGAGCTGCCCCGTCAGCCAGCGCGCCTGCTCCGAGGCGAGGAACACGATGACATCGGCCACATCCTGAGGCGTGCCCATCCGGCCGAGGGGCGTGCCGCGGGCGATGACGGCCTCGTCCTCCGATGTGATATAGCCCGTCTGGATGGGCCCGGGCGCCACAACATTCACCGTGATGCCGTACCGGCCGAGCTCCGCCGCCGCAGAACGACTGTAGGACTCGATCGCGTGCTTGCTCGCCGCATAGCTGACGTTCGCCACGTGGCGGTCGGCGGCGTCGGTGCTGAGGTTGATGATGCGCCCCCACGTCGGCCCGCGGTCGAGGTAGCGCCGGACGTATTCGAGCATCATCAGAGCGTAGGCGCGGGCATTGACGGCAAAGTGGGCGTCGATGGTGGCGGCGCGAAGCAGGCGCGCGCCGCTCACCGCTGCGGAGACGAGGGCGGGATCAAAGGTCTCCAGGACGCAGTAGGTGCGATTGTTCACCAGGATGTCCACCGGACCCAGCTGCGCCTCGCACACGTCGAACAGCCGTGGGATGTTGGCCGAGTCGGCGAGGTCCGCCTCGAGGGCCACCACCCGGCCGCCGCGATCGCGAATGGCTTGCACCACACCATCGACGGGCTGTTGCTGGTTGGCCCGGTAGAGCACATCCCCGCCCACCCCCGCCTCGCGCGCCGCCCGTAGCTCCTCATCGGTATAGGGGCTCGCCTCCCGATCGTAGGTGACCATCACGGGGCAGCCCTGCGTCGCGAACGCCAACGCTGTGGCAGCGCCGATGCCATGGTTGGCGCCGGTGATGAGCACGACCTTGCCCTCGAGCCGCGGGTCGATCATGGCACACCCTCCCACGCGTTCACGCCATCGCCCAGCGGCCGGCGACCTCGGGCGGAGAGAGAATCATCCCCCGCCACGCCTCACGGACCTCATGTCGGCGGCGGAGATCATCGTACATCGCGATGTACAGGAGAATGCGGCGATAGGCGATGAACAGGTCGAGGCGGTCCAGCCACGCGGAGTCCAGGTCGTGCTCGCGGCGATAGCCCTCCATAAAGAGCGCGAGGAACCCACGCAGCTTTTCCGGGCGCTCCAGCGGGCGATCCAGGCCGCCGGACTGGGCAAAGAGGATCGTCTGGGTGGCGATGGCGATGTCGTTGATGAACCAGTGGTGGTTCGCGACGTCGAAATCGAGCAGCGTCACGCCAGCGCGGGCATCGTAGAGCAGGTTAAAGAGGTGCGGATCGTTGTGGGTCATACCGAATGCATCGCGCTCTACCGGCAGCGCCTCGAGGCGCTTCCTGATTGCCGCCCACGCCGTGCGGACGGCGCCGTCGGGGCAGCCGGAATAAAAGCCCTGCCACTCCTCGCGCCAGGTGAGGTACTCCTCCCCCGTCTCGGGATCGACGGCCCCGTGCCAGGAGGGGTACGCGCGCGCCAAACGATGGAGGAGGCCGATGGTCCGGCCCCAGTCACGAAAGAGTGCCGGGATCCAGGCGTCGGGACGCACCACGGTGCCGGGAGCGACGTCCATCGCATAGGCCACCCAGCGATGCGCGCCGTGCTCACTCGTCTCATAGAGGTTGCCGGCTGGCGAAGGAAGCGGGTGGGCGATGCGGGCGCCGTGCGTCCCCAGGTAGTGGGTGAAGCGCAGCCGCTCGTCAAAGCACCGCATCGCGCGGGACGCGCCCTCCAGCGGGATGGCAATGACCTTGAGCATGCGGCGCCCCTCTCCGCTCGGATAGGCGTAGACGATGCCGTCGCTCTCTGGGCGCCCGCCGCCGAAATGGGCGAGGGTGTCCGGCGCCGCCCTGTAGCGCAGCGCGAGCGCTTCCAACACCGGCCGTGGGACGGGTATCATGGGACCTCCTCGTTGGTGCTGAGAGTCCGTTACCGTGCGTCCATTGTGCCGCGTCGGTCTGGTGCCCCGCCCCGCTGGTTCCGAGGCACCACCTCTGGCGCGAGCACGGGAACGCTCATCGCTAGGTGTCGAGCCTGTACGCGTCGACCGCTGCCCAGCGAACCACGGATCACCGGCGCTACGACACCAACGACAGCCACCGCGCGGCGAACGCGGCCGGGTCGACGCGCGTCACAACCCGTGTGAGCGTGCCTCCCTCGGCGACGCGCTGGCGCAGCCACCCGCCCTCGATCGCCGTGACGAGCGGCAGCGTGGCGATCGCGACGCCCTCACGCCAGCCCAGGGCGACGGCGCAGGCCAAGGGATCGTGCTGAAAGTTGATGGTGTCGTCGGGCAAGCCGGGGCACGTCCGCCCAAAGCGCTCCTCGTACCCCTCATCGCGAGCAAACGCCTCCGCCTGGCGGGCGATGAGCTTCGCCAGGGGCCCGCCGCGCCGCAACGTAGCAAGGTGGGCTCGGCGCAACGATGTCTCCACGGTCACCGAGAGGGGGACCAGGAGGGGGTCGGCGCTCTCCAGGACGCGCAGCGCCGCGACCGCGTCCACCTGGAGGTTCCAGTCCATCTCGGGCCCCCACGGCGGAAACCCCTCACGCGGCGGGAACACATAGCCGCCCATGAGCACGAGCCGCGCCCGCCGCAAGATGCCGGGGGAGCGCTCCTCCAGGAGAGCGAGGTTCGTACAGGGGCCGATGGCGACGACCGTCGCGCCCCGGGTAATGCTCTCCGCCAGCAGGTCCAGCGCAGCATCGAGGGGGCCCGGAGCGGGGGGAATGGGCTCCGGCCAATAGGCCGCCTCATCGGGAAAGCCGGGGGTGACGCGGTAACGGCCCAAAGCGATATCGGCCCCCGCCGCCACGGGGATATCGCCGCGGCCGGCGAGGTCGAGGGCATAGCGCGCATAGCCAGCGCGCTTGCCGCCATCGTCCGAGGTGGTCGTCACGGCGACGAGCTCGGCGCCCGGCCACGCCAGCACCATGGCGAGGGCACACAGATCGTCGATATCGCCCGCAATGTCCGTGTCGACGTGCAGCTCGGGCATTACCCTACCTCTCGGCGGCCACAGGCGACGGACGCGTACCCCTCCATCATCCGGCGGCGATCTGGCGCGCCCATGCGCCGGCGCGCTCGAGCTCACCATCCCGCAGCGGCCCCTCGGACGCGACGACGTAGAACCCCTCCGGCGCGGCGGCTTGGCTGCCGCCCTTGCCGACGAGTGCCTTGTCGAGCTTTTCGGCTGCCCAGCCAAAGAGCCGCACAAAGAACCCCAGAATGGCCGAGTTGACGTCCTGCGGCGAGAGGCGCGTGTCAAAGGCGGCGGTGCGCACCCCCTGCAGGGCGCCGGCGGGCAGCCCTTTGATCAAGTCGCTCACCGTCGGCATCGGTCGGAAGGCCCGCGTGGGCGAGCCGACCACCAGCACGTCGACGCCGGCCAGCCGCCCTAGGCTGGCATCGCCGATCCGTACCACCGCAACCTCTTCCGGCGCGCCCAGCGCCGCACCAATCGCCTGGGCGACCTTTTCGGTATTACCGAACACCGAATCATAGACCACCAGCGCCTTCATCGGGGTACCCTCCTGAAAGCGGAGTGAGACGGTAGATCCGTATAATACGTCGCGAAAGGGGCGCAGGGCAAACGGCGTGAGAGGGGGGCAGGATCCGAGGTGCTACTGACCGAGGTTGCGGTGCCAACCCCGGATCGGTGCGCCATCATCGCCTCGCGCGCTCTCGGGCTGCAGCCTGTGGCGCCCACGGCGCGCCGCGAGCCAAGCCGGCATCCTCAGGCCCTATCGGCAGTCGCGGCCCTTAGGTATCGAACAGCGTACCGACGAATCCTCGATCCTTTGGTGGTTTGCGCATCTCGTCCGGCACGGGCGGAAACGCGTCGGCACGGAAGCACTCCCCTGCCACCACCGCCTCCAGGAGCCGTGCCTGATCCTCATATCCCGCCACCGTCGCCTCCAGCACCCACAGCAGCTCGAGAAGCTCGGTGGTAAACGTGTTCGTCCACCGCTCGGGGCGAATATCGTCGAGTGGCGATGACTTTTTGCCGGCGCCGCTCCTCATGCGATAGCGTAGCCACGACTGCACCACCCTGAGGCCAGAGACCTCAAACGCGAACACCGCGGGCGCCACAGGAGCAAAGGCACCATCGCCAACGCGCAACGTCTGCGTGGCTTCGTGGTACGCGAACGACTCGGGATAGTCATCCGCAGCGCCGGACACGGCCCTGGTGCATCGCGCGGCGCCTGGCGGGATGCCACCCGGCGTCTCGCCGGCCGGCACATAGCGCTCGCCATAGGTGTGCAGCCAGAGCAGGCGCGCGCCAACCTGGCGGACGGCCTCGAACAGCGCGGCATCCTTGGTGATTGGCACCCGTAGCTCGCGCGACTCGAGCTCGGCATAGTAGCGCGCCGTAAAGGCCGGCTGCGCCAACAGGCCATAGATGTAGGCGAAGACATCCTCGGGGGTCACCGCACGCCCGAACGCAGTGCACAGCGCGTCGAGGAGGCCGGGCAACAGGTTGGGCTCAGCGGCGTCGGCGGTGCGGTAGAGCGGGAACACATCCTTCCCCCCGTATGAGCCGCGGAAATGATGGCAATCCGGGATGTTGGCGCAGGCAGCTACCGCGGGGCCGTTGCCGAGTGGATGGTTTAGCAGAGTGGTCAGGTATACCTGTACATCACCGTGCGCACGC
The DNA here is from genome assembly GCA_012841405.1 of Chloroflexota bacterium. Taxonomy (GTDB): domain Bacteria; phylum Chloroflexota; class Anaerolineae; order UBA1429; family UBA1429; genus DUUT01. The sequence goes on along the minus strand of DUUT01000235.1, from coordinate 8,749 downwards.
TGCAAGTCCGGGCGCGGTCTCGAAATCAGGCGACTGTCGCCGATCACCCATTGTCGATCAAGAAAGCGAAAGGCATAGCGTTGCGGCTTGACCATCGGCGTATCTGCGGCGAGCCGAGCGATCGGTATAGGCCCTCCCCCAAACACAGGACCAACGCCATAAGTGCCATGGATTGTCCTGTCCACAGTCTCACGGAGAGCCTCCGCACGATCCTTAGCCCCTATTAGGCCGTCCCACCGACGCTTCAGCGTCTCAGTGTCAGGCGCGATGGGCCACGTGCGCTTCAGCTCGACGCCCGAATGCTGCCACGGCATGAGGTCCGTGAGAAGGGGCCAGGAGAAATAGCTGCCTTTGCCCGCCGGGCGGAAGGGGTCCTGCCAACCGTCCGGGCAGTCCTGCCACTCCAGGCAATCAAAGTCAGTGATGACTTCGAGCGTGGCCAGCTTTTCCTTGCGGGTCCCCTCGATCCGCGTATAGTGAACGGTGGCCGGGTGATCGGGCGCGTTCGACCCGTTACGCACCGCGATGGCGATGGCCACCGGCGTCTGGATGGCAAAGACGTTATCGTCCTGACGCGTGCCACGCCCTTCACCGCCCAGGTCGATGATCCAAATCTCGTCGCACACCCGGCGCATGTGCTCGCGCATGCCGCTGAACGCGTCGCCGTCGAGATAGCTCGCGGCACTGATATAGCTGACCACCCCCTGCCCGCCATCCGTTTCCTGCTCGAACACCTTCCACAGCGCCCAGCGCCAAAAGTACACGTACAGGTTGTAGAGATTCTTGATGTGCACCCCATGGCCTGCGGCGACGGCGGAAGCGATAAAAGTGCTGAGGATGGCGTCCGAGCCCCCCGCGTCGGCGCCCCAGCGCACCCAGCCGCCCGTGCGGGCCTTGTTGCCGACGGCCGCAGCCTCGTGGCGGTCGTAGGGGGGATTACCGAGGCACACGATTACCGGCACATCCCGCTTGACCTTGAGCGCCCGCTTGCGCTGCTCGGCGATGGGCTCGAGAAAGAAGGGCATGCGCTGCTGCGCGGCATTGGGGCTCTCGAGCGTGTCGGCCAAATAGATGTGCGTGCCACCGCGCGGTAGCAGCGCGCCGCGGTCCTGCAACGCCCGGCTGACGCGCAGCTCAGCCACCGCGTAGGGTCCCACCATCAGCTCGAAACCATACAACCGGCGGCCCAATGCCGTTGCCTGCCCTGGGACGGCGCCCTCGCCCTGTTCAGCCTCCACCCGCCCCAGGGCATGCTCGATGACGCCCAGGAGATAGGTACCGGTACCCACGGCTGGATCGAGCGTGACCACGTCGTCATCCGCAAAGCCCAGGGGCTTGCCGAGTCGCTGGGTCAGCAGATGGTCGATGAGGCGGACCTGCGCGTGGACCACCTCCACCGGCGTGTAGTAAGCCCCCGCATCCTTGCGCAGATCGGGGTCGTAGGCGGCCAAAAAGTCCTCGTAGAAGTACAGCCAGGGGTCTTGGGGCCCCACAAAGGCGACGGGCGGCACGGCGGCGATGACGCGTAGCAGGAGGTCGAGGGGAGCAGCGATCTCCTGGCGGGCCTTCAGGTCCGTCAGGACCTGGAGCGCACGGGAGAGCAGGCTATGCTGGATGCCGAGCTTGGCCACGGCATTGTCGACCGTCAACGGATCGGCCCCCTCACTGCGCCCCAACAACAGCGCAAACGTGACCGTCTGCGCATACGCATCGGCAAACTGCTCGTCCGAGGCATCGGGGAAGAGCAGCTGTCGCCAATCGCGGGCCAGGTGCACGAGGCTTGACGAGGGATCGGCAAGCGCGTCGGCGACTTCATCGCGCAGCAAGCGACAGAGGGGCGCCAATAGCGCCGCCAGGCCCTTGAGGTCGATCTTGCCGTTGCGGTCCGTAGGGATCACGGGCTGCCACGACAGAAAGTTCCGCAGGAGAAGCTCGAGCCGTTGCGCCTCATGGGGAGTGACGGCTTTACCGCCATCGACGGTGATGTCGCCGCCAAAGCGGACGAGTTCGCCTTGCAGGGTGCCGTCACGGTAGAGCGCCCACTCGTTGCCATCGGTGTACAAGAGGTTAGGAATCGCCGCAAAGCGCTTGAACTGCTGGCGGTTGCGCCCCCTGAAATGGCGCGCATTGGCGCCGGTGCCTGGTGCCTTGAGCTCGACGTAGCCGGCAAGGAGCTGATTCGCATGGACGGCGAAATCGGGCCTGCCTAGGCGCCCGGGCAGGGGCACTTCGCCCGTACAGACGATGGTGGTGCCCAAAGCGGCCTCTACCGCACCCATCAGTGTCTCAAAGGGGTTGCGTAGCTGGTCTTCTGGTTCGCCCCGCACGAGCTGCGTCATCTTGCTACGCACATCATCGGCGAACTGCTGTAGAGCGTCGTAGAGCCAGGTCGTCGTGATCATGGATGCTTTCCAGTGGCGTGCAGTGATTCGGTATGCGGACGGTGCGAGGCCACGCCATTGTAGCATAGAACAGCGACCACGACAGCACCGAGACGCTCATCGGCAGGCATGCCAGCTCCCCCGCCCCCGGCCCGTCACCACACCCCCGGCACGAGGCGAAAGCGCACGCGCGCAGCGTACTCCCGATAGCCAGGGAGATCCTCCTGCAACGCCCGGTCTTCCAGCCGTGTACGGATGCCCACCGCGACCCCCAGCGCCACCACCGGCACGAACGCCCAGGCCGCATCGAGCAGCACCGGCGTGGCGAGATAGGCCAACAGCGCTCCGGCGTACCCGGGGTGACGCACCCAGCGATAGGGGCCGGTGGCCACGACGCGATGGTCCCGATTGGTCTGGATGCGCATCATGCCAGAAAAGAAGCGGTTCTCAACCATGGCATAGCTTGCGATGACGTATCCGGCGAGGATAGCGATCAGCGCCGCCACCTTGGCGGCGCCACCAAAGGGCGCGGACCAGCGAAACCGCGCGTCGAGCCCGGCAACCAGCGGGATGAGGCCGCTGCCAATGCCCACGAGGGGCGCGAGCACCTTATCCCAGGGGGCGACGTTCGTGGGCCGCACGAAGCGCGCGCGCTCGGCGGCGATATCGGGATGCCGCCGGACGGCCAACAGCCGGCTGACGACCAACCCCAGGATACTGATGATGGCGTACGCCCAGGCCTCCGCCCAGCCCCAACGCCCGGAGATGAGGAGCGGCAAAAAGGGGATGCCGAACATGACGATCATCGTCGGTACGATTGCCCGCGGCACGCCGCGGTCGCCCTGTTGGCCCATGGTGGTCTCCTAGTATGCTAGTATGCTCCCCCTCAGCGGACGAAGGCCTACCGGTGACGTGGTGCGATCACGGCGCCGCGTCCCGCTGCGCCAGCCATGCCTCGCGCTCCAAGACGTACTGGCTGCCGCCTAGCGCGCGAAAGCCCAGCCTGGCGAGAAGGCGACGGGAGGGCAGGTTGGCGTCGTGCGTGCCGGTGACGAACCGCGCCTCCCCTAGCGCCTCAAAGACGTAGGTGATGGCCGCCCGGCAGGCCTCGGTGGCATACCCCTGGCCATGACAGCGAGGGTCAAAGATGTAGCCCAGGTTACGCGCCGGCCCATCGCTCTCGTCGCTCTCGCTCCGCTCGTCCAGGGCGATAAGGCCGATGACCTTGCCCGTATCGCGCAGGCAGACCGCGAGATAGCTGTCCCCTCCGGCGAACCACGCGGTGATCTTTTGGATGCCGTCCTCCCCGGTGGGCCACGGGTCATCGTACTGGGCGTACTCGGTCGCCTGGTATCCCACGATGATCTCGTGCAGGTCGCGCCAGTCCTCGGGGCAAAAGTTGCGCAGCGTCAGGCGTTCGGTCTCGATTGCTTCCACGGTCACTCCTTTCACGGCCTCTGTCGGAGCGCGCCGTTTGCGCTGCCCGCGGCTGCGTCCAGCACCCCCGCCCCCGGCTCCTCACCACACCCCCGGCAACAGCCTCCAGCGCACACGGGCCGCATAGGCCCCATAGCCCGCCAGCTCGGCGCGCAGCGCGGTCCTCCATGGCCGTGCGCACCACGAGCACCCCGGCGGCGACCACGCCCGGGATGAGTGCCCAGGACGAGGCGAGCAAAAAGGGCACGCCAAGGTGCAACAGGAGAGTGCCCAGGTAGCCCGGGTGTCGCACGAAGCGGTAGGGGCCGCTGGAAACGACGGTGTGGCTGCGTTCCGACTGGATGCGCATCGTGGCGACGAAAAAGGCGTTCGACGCCATCGCCCAGACGAGGATGACGTCATACCCTACCGCCGCGACGGCGAGGCCGGCCAGGCGCACGCCGAGCGGCATCGGCGGCGACCACCCCAAGCGCACGTCGAGGCTGGCCGTCACGTACTCGGCGAGCATCGCCAGCCCCATGGCCACCAGCAGCGCCGTGTCCCACGTCCTGCGATCCGCGTGCGGGCGGGCGCGCTCGGCGAGCATCTCGGGGTTGACGGGCAGGATGAGCACCACCGTCGCCGCCGACCAGACGACATAGATGCCGGACAGCGCCCAGCCTGCCCACCAGTCCCACCGCCCCGCGACGCCGAACAGCAAGGCGATGAGGATGGCGTTCCCGGCCGTCTCGCGCAGCACCCAGCGCATCGCGCCGCGGCGATAGAGGTCCCTCATGCAGCGGCCCGTCCGTTGGCGAGATCGATCACCCGCTCTGCCCACCTGGCATACACCGCGTCGTGCGAGAGGAGGATGACCTGCCTGTCGCGCGCGATATGCGCCAGCACATCAAGCGCCGCCTCGCGACGCTGCGCGTCGAAATTGACGAACGGATCGTCCAGCAGCAGCGGCAGCGGCATATCCTGAACGATGAGATCGGTCACAGCGAGCCGCAACGCCAGGTAGAGCTGATCCCGGGCACCAACGCTGAGGTGGTCGGGAAGCAGCATCTCACCGGACGCGTGCAGGGCCTCAATGCGGTGATCCTCGCCGATGTGGACACCCACATACCGTTGCTGATCGTGGTGGGCGCACGAGAGCGTAAAGCGCGCAAAGTACTCCCCCATCATCGCACCGAGCCGCTCGAGGTGCTCCCCCTGGTACTGCTCCACGGCCTCTCGCAGCGTAACGATCGCCAGCGCGAGGGCGTCGCGCTTGAGCACCAGCCGGCCCAGCCGCTCCCGCGCCCACGCGATCTGCTCGGCGAGCTGCGCGGGATCCTCGGCGCAGGCACCACGCAGCTCGGCCACACGGAGCTCGGACGCGTGGATGCACTCTTGGAGCACGGAGAGCGCGGCACTCTTCTCTGCGATCTCTTTCCGGAGCGCCTCCAAACGCGCCAGGCCGGCAGTGGCATCGTTCCGGTACGGGGCAAACGTCGGGTAGTCGCGTTCGAGTGCCTCGATGGCCACCACGACGTCCGCCCGACGCGCGTTGGAGGGCGCGTCGGGAGGTGTCTCCGCCTCCGCTTCGGCCAACCGCTCCCGGGCCTGCTCGAGGGCTCGAACGGCGTCCGTGTAGCGCTGGATCCGATCTTCGAGCGCCTGGGAGCCCAGCGCGAGCAACGGCCGCAGCTCCGGATCGCGCCACGCGGCCAGGGCCTGCCGCTCGTCAATGGCCGCCATCTCGCGACGGACCTCCTCCGCCTCTGCAACGAGGGCACGCCATGCGTGCCAGCGCTCCAGCAGCACCTCGGGGGAGACATCCGGCGCCGCCTCCAGGAGCGGGGCAAGGCGAGCGCACACGGCGGCCAGCTCCTCCGTAGCGGCTTCGAGCCGTCCCCGATCCTTTGCGGCCGCCGCATCACGCCGGCTCGTGCCGACGAGCCACCCCAGGGCGGCGCCGAGGATGAGGCCCAGCACCAGGCCCGCGCTCGCCGCCACGAGGAGCCCCACGATCCCCAGTACCACGGCAAAGAGGATCGCGGTGCCGACGGGCCTGCCCTTCGGGCGCTCCGCCTGTACCGCGTCGCCCAGGCGCTCCACGTGCTCGCGACAGCGGCGCAGCTGTTCGAGCAGGGGACCCGTATCCTCGGGCGCACGGGCCATCGGTTGGAGGCGCGCGTCCGCGAGGCGCTGCGTACACCGGTTCAGGCGCTCCTCGAACGCCTCCCGCTTCCGTAGGTCCTGCTCGGCACCCGAGGTCACATAGCGTTCCAGGCTTCTCCGTTGCTCGGGGCGCAGGGAACCCAGCGTGGCGAGCTCGGATGCCGTCAGCTGCTGCTCGGCGTCCTCTACCATACGGCGATAGCGGTTCAGGCGTTCCGCATACTGCTGGGCCCGGTCGGCCTCGACATCGAGCCGTTCCCGCTCCTCAAGTCGCTCGAGGTAATCCGTCAGCGCCCGCTCCGTCGCCGTCGTCGCGTTGAGCTGCTTCTCCAGATCGTCGTACTGCTGCCGATGGCGATCGCGCTGCTCCTGCTCCTCGCGCAGTTGGGCCACGACCCTCTCGGCTGCCTGCTTGCGCGCACAGAGCTCCTCGATGCGGCCCTCTAGCTCCTCGATGAGCCGCGGCTGCCGCCTGCGGCCATCACCGGGGAGCGGGACGACGGTCAGATCATAGTACTGTGCTTCCAGCGCTGCCTCCGCGCGACGATAGTCGCTCTGGCCGGCTCCCGAGATCTGCTGTCGCAACTCGTCATCCAGCTCTACCTCGGCCTTTAGCTGACCGACGTGGGTGCTGGCTCGCAACAGCTCCTCACTGGGCAGACACAGGATCTCGCGGATCGCCTGACAGTTGGCACGACACTCCTCGGTGCGGCCACGGGGATTGGCGTTGCCCTCCACCAGTGTCTCCTCCGAGCCGTCGGCCCGCCGACGTGTGAGGAGCACCTGGTCACTATCAAACGCGCGCCGCAAAGTGTACACCGTGCCGTCGCGTTCAATCCACAGCGTGCCCGCGTAGGGGTCATCCGCCGCCGCATTCCACGCGCGTCGGCTGGCGCTCTCGCCCCGCCCAAAGCCATACACGATGGCCACCATCGCCTCGCACAGGGTCGATTTCCCGCTCTCGTTCGGCCCCAATACGAGGTTGATGCCCCTGGCCTGAAAATCGGTGTCCACATTCCCCAGAGATCCGACGCCCTCCAACAGCACGCGCTGAATATGCATCGGCGTCACCTCCCCGGATCCCCCGCGAGCGCTCGCACGACGAGCTTGAGCGCGAGCTCTGCCTTTTGGCGCTCCGTGTCGTCCGTGGCGTCCTCGAGCTTTTGCTGCAACCTACGGACACACGCCCCGCGGATGGTTGGTTCGTCTGCCCAGGCCAATACCTCGTGGCTCTGAAAGGCATCGGACTCATCGATGAGATCGAGGGCAAAGAAGGCATCCTGGAGGCGCTCCTGCAGGGCCTCGGCATCGACGACAAAAGGCGCCGTACCCTGCAACCTCAGCCGCGTGATGCGCTCCTCCCCCGCAAGATGCTCGCGAATGTACCGGGCGAGCTCGTCTGCGGTTTCGAGGCCACGTGTCGAGAGGTCCACCGTTTCCAGTGCAACGGTGCGTCGATTCCAGGGGATGCGCTCCACCGTGGCCGGTTGGCCGGCGCGCACCTCGACGATCGCCAGGCACCGTTCGCCGGTCTCACCGGCCGTGAAACGCAGGCCTTCGATCGTTCCGGGGTAGACCACCACCGTACGCCCCGCAGTGTGCTTCTGGTACCGGTGGATGTGCCCCAGCGCGATATAGTCCATGCCGGTCTCAGCGAGCCGGGCGAGGGACACGGGCACATCCCGGCTGTGCAGCTCCAAGCCCTGCGCCGTATCCAGGGTCGCGTGGAGGACCGCGATGTGGAGCTCGGCCGGGGCCGTCGCGCGAAAGGCGTCGTACGGGGGCTGCGAGAGGTGGGGCTGCCACGCCATCCCATAGAAGGCAACGCGCGTGCCCGCGAGCGTCACACAGGTGATTAGCTCGGGTGTCGGAGACGTGGCCACATGAGCGACGCGTGCAAAGTCGGCCGCGCGCTGGTTGTACACCGAGTGGGGCATACCGAGGGCATCGTGGTTGCCGGGCGCGATGATGGTCGGTAGGCCCGCTTGGGCCAGCCGGCCGATCTCTTGCAGCGCATCGTCCACGAGGGCATTGGGCGGGGTGGCCGTGTCGAACAGGTCGCCGGCAATCACCACGGCGTGGATATGGTGACGGGCGTCGAGAGCATAGTCAACGGCACGTGACAAGGCATTCTGAAGGTCCCGCCGGCGCTCGGTGGCGTGCTCTCCGAGGGCAGTGAAGGCAGCACCGAGATGAATATCGGCCAGATGGAGGATGCGAACCATGGCGGGATATCCCTTCTCTGCATGGCTCACCTTCACGTCCGTTGTACAGAGACGTCAAGGGATGCAGCGCATCATGTTTTGCAGCGTATGGTGTTGAATTGCACGCTCATTATCGGGTATGCGTACTATACTTCCATGCCCTGATTTCGTCAACCGATTTGTGCTACTCCTCATTGTTCTGATGGGAACCCAGCCCCGCGATGTGCTCACTGGTGCTCGCGCCGGTCCGGTGCCAACGCACCGACGTACCCCCCCCACGAGCACGAGGGCGCCGCCTCCGCCGCGGGCCCCCGCCGCCTCCTATCCCTCACGTTCCCTCCATGCGACGGCGTCTCCTGCCGATCCGTACAGCAGAGGGAACGGCGAGCGTATTCGAAGCGAGGGCATGGCACGATGCGCCCTCTACAGGCGATGCTCCACTACACGTGGGTACACCGGCACCCCCGTCAGCGGCAGGGTATCGCCTTGAGCATACGCGATTCTCACGTATCTTGATTGACAAGCTCTGCGCTAGGGGTTATCCTGGGATAGGCGGTTCCTGCGGGCTTGGCGGAGCGGCGG
>DUUT01000234.1 GCA_012841405.1 Chloroflexota bacterium | reverse complement strand
CGTCTCGACGGCCCGCCGCGCCTCGATGCCGTACAGGTGCGGGCTTGAGGGGTTGCCAAAGAGGGGCCCGAGGCACGGCCTGATGGCCTCGGCCACCTCGGGAGCGATGGGTGTCGTCGCGTTATAGTCCAGGTACACCGGCATGGTCATCGTCGTACCCCCTGGGGCCAATACGGTCATACGGTGATGATAGCACACGCACGAGCTAGCACCAATCGATGCGACGGGTGACTGCTCACGCGTTCCTGGCATGGTGGTGTGGTGCCGCTCGCGCTCGAGAGAACCTCTCATGGATTGAGGGGCTTGATACCGAGTCCTGAGGTATGGTATCGTTGGGAGCGTGTGTGCATTGATGGGTTGTGCTACGGCCGGGGTAACCCGTGCAGCCACGAGTGCGATAGGGAGACGTAACCATGCCCGCGATTCAAGTCAGGCCTGGCATCCATTGGATCGGCGTGAACGACCGCACGACGGACCTCTTTGAGGGGTTGTGGCCCATCACCCAAGAAGGGGTGTCGTACAACAGCTACCTGGTGGTCGGTGACAAGACGGCGCTCGTCGACCTGACCAAGATCGGTAAGGAGGGGGCGCTGCTCGAGCAGATCCAGGACGTGATCGGTGATCGCCCCTTGGACTATGTCGTGGTGAACCACATGGAGCCCGATCATACCGGCGCCATCGCCCTCCTGCGGCGCGTTTTCCCGGATGTCGTCTTTGTGGGCAGCGCCAAGACGCGCACGCTGCTGGAGAGCTTTTACGCGCTGACGGAAAACGTGCAGGTCGTCGGGGAGGGGGACGAGATCGCCCTTGGGGGCAAGACACTGCGGTTCCTGATGGCGCCGTTCGTCCACTGGCCAGAGACGATGGTGACGTACGAGCCGACGGAAAAGGTGGCCTTTACCTGCGACGCCTTTGGCGGCTTTGGCGCGCTGCGCGGGGCGATCTTTGATGACGAGTATGCGGACATGGGCTTTTACCTGCGCGAGGCGCAGCGCTACTTTGCCAACATTCTGCCGAGCTTTTCGGGGCCTGTGCTTAGGGCCATCAACAAGCTCGACGAGGTCGACGTCAGCGTCATTGCGCCATCCCATGGGCTGGTGTGGCGCCACGATCCCTCGCGCATCGTCAATCTCTACCGCACCTGGTCCGAGTATGCCACGCGCCCGGCCGAATATGGCATCACCATGGTATGGGGCTCGATGTATGGGAACACCGAGGCGATGATGAACGCCGTGGCGGAGGGTATCTCGCGCACGGGCATCCCCCTGACGATCTTTGACGCTGCCCGCACCCACGTGAGCTATATTCTGCCGTCGCTCTGGAGCCAGCGTGGAGTGATGATCGGCGCCCCGACCTATGAGGCGTCGCCGTTTCCGCCGGTGGCCACTGTGCTCGAGATGGCGGAGCACAAGCGGGTACGCAACAAGCAGGTCGCCATGTTCGGCAGCTATGGCTGGAGCGGCGGGGCCCGCCGCAGCCTCGAGCAAAAGGTCGAGCAGCTCAAGTGGCAGTGGTTCGACGCCTTCGAGTTCAACGGCGGCCCCTCGCACGAGGATCTGCGGCAGGGGGAAGCGTTCGGCGAGCGCTTTGCCCGCGCCATCCTGGACTCCTGACTCAGACGAGGCTGTGAACGCAGAGAGCGCAGCGCGAAGGGGCATCTCCCCCGCGCTGCGCCCTCTCTGCGTGCTCGTGGTGCGCTCGGTTTCCTATGCCTCGGTGCCGCCAATGTCGGCCGTGCGGTGCGTGGTGGCCGGGCTGACAAAGCCGCTGGAGGTCACCGTGCCGCTGGAGCCAAAGAGGCGCATCTTGTGCCGGACGACCTCTTTGACGGCATCGCGCGACGCGAGCAGGTATTTGCGCGGATCACTCTCCTCGGGGGGGAACGCCGCTAGGCTCTCGCGCAGCGCCCTGGTGAACGCCTGGTTCAGCATGGTGGCCACGTTGATCTTGGAGATGCCATGCTTGATGGCCTCGACCTCGCTCTCCTCCTTGACACCCGATGAGCCGTGGAGCACGAGCGGGGTCTCGGGAATGGCGGCGTGGATCGCCTTGATGCGCTCGATGTCCAGTTCGGCCTCGGCGGATTGCATGGCGTGCACCGACCCACAGGCGATGGCCAGCGTATCGCAACCGGTGCGCTCGACGAAATCCCGGGCCTGGGCCGGGTCGGTCATCGCGGCGCGCACCTCTTCGTCGGTCACCCCGTCCGCCGCCTGGAGCACCCGCCCCAGCTCGGCCTCAACGGGGATGCCACAGACGTGGGCGATGTGCGCCACGCGGCTGGTGACGGCCACGTTCTCCTCGTACGGCGCCTTGGAGCCGTCGTACATCAGCGAGGTGAACCCGGCACGGAGGCAGCGGATGTTCTGATCGAAATCGGTGCCGTGGTCCAAGTGGAGCACGACGGGCACATCCGCCTCAGCGGCCGCGGCCTTGACCATGGCCGCGGCGAACTCGAGGCCCGCGTAGCGGATAGCGCCCTGGCTCACCTGCAGGATCACGGGCGCGCGCTCCTCGAGGGCGGCATCGACGATGGCCTGGACCTGCTCCATGTTGTTGGCGTTGAAGGCGCCGACGGCAAAGTGCCCCTCAAGGGCGGCCTGGAGGATCTCTTTACTGGTAACCAGAGGCATGATGCGACTCCTTTGTGACGTTGCTGCGGTCTGACTCTCCAGGAGCCAGCCCCTGCGAAGCGGTTACGAACACTGGCGCGCCGATGTGCCGGCGCTGTACGAAAAAGAGAGGGGCGAATCCCATAGTAGGATCGGCCCCCATCGTTGCGGCTCCAACCTCGAGGTGCCCTCCCGTTTGTCAGGAGAGGGCGTTTCCGCTAGTATTATGCCGAAGGTGGGATTTGAACCCACAAGGAGTTTCCTCCAGTGGTTTTTGAGACCACCGCGTATGCCGTTCCGCCACTTCGGCTCGACTGGGCCCAAGTATAAGGCAACGGAATGCGGTCGTCAAGTTCCACTCTCGAGGGGTGGCGCCTGCCCAACGGATCCGGCCTCCCGATCCATACCTTCGCCCGTCGCGATGGCGGTGCGCCGTGTGGGGCGGCGAAGGGGGTGGCGCCCTAACGGGCACCCACCATCCATGGCCTTGATGATCTCGTCACCCTTGGCTCGAGCTCAGGCCGGCCTGGCTCGGGCCGAGACTATTCATAGACGCTAGCCGCGCATCGGGGGACACCGTGCGTGCATTGACCCGTAGGGCGCCGAGTGCGTCCCTAAATGAGGAACCGCTCATCTGCGCCGCCCAAGGCGGCGACGTTGGGGCATTCAACCGGCTCGTGCTGGAGTACCAGCAGATCGCCTATAATGTGGCCTATCGCATCCTGGGGAACGCCGATCAGGCGGCGGATGCCACCCAGGATGCTTTTGTGCGCGCCTATAACGCCCTCCACCAGTTCCGGGGCGGCTCGTTCAAGGCGTGGATGCTGCGTATCGTTACCAACTGCTGCTACGACATCCTGCGGGTGAAGCAGCGGCGGCCCACGACACCCATCGATGACCTGGTGGAGGACGACGAGCACAGCCGGCTCATCGAGGATCCCGCCGAACGTCCGGACGAGAGCCTCGAACGGCAGCAGCTCGGCGAGCTCATTCAAGCAGGGATCGCTACGCTCCCCGATGATCAACGCACGGTGGTGGTGCTGAGCGACATCGAGGGGTTGAGCTATGACGAGATCGCCGCGGTCACGTCGGTATCTCTCGGCACGGTCAAATCCCGCCTCTCGCGAGCCCGCGCCAAGCTGCGCGATTACCTCCTGGAGCGCCGGGAACTTTTGCCCGATCGCTTTCGTCTCATGGATAGTGAATGAGGAGTGAACGGCGAGGCCTCGGGGGCGGTGAGACTGCGCCGGCGGGTGCTTGCTGGGCAACAGGGGTAAGACATTCATGCTGGGTTTGGGGCGCTCCCGCGCCAATCGAGAACACCGCTTCACCGCGGACAACCTGTCGGCCTATATCGACGACGAGTTGGCGGCTGCGGAACGCGCGCGCGTCGAACGCCATCTCGCCGTGTGCGCCGACTGTCGGCGTGATGCCGAGACGCTGCGACAGACGGTGACGCTGTTGCACAGCGTCCCACTCCAGCCGGTGCCGCGCTCGTTCGCGCTGCCGGCGTCGGCGCGGGCCACGCAGGCACGCTATCGCCGGTGGAGCACCGCCTTTGGCGCGTTGCGCGCCGCCACGGTGACCGTCGCCACGATGCTGGTGCTGGTGTTCGCCGGGGATGCCGCTCTCAGCAGCGACATGCTGGCGTTGCCGGTGCGGCAGGCGGCCGGCGAGGCGACGACCATGCTGGCGCCCAGCGAGAAGCAGGCTCCAGTGGAAGAGGTGGCGCCAATGATGGCCGAAGCCGCCCCCGCCCCCAAGGAGCAGGCTTCCAGCGAAGCCGAGGGTGACATCGCTCCGCCTCACGCGCAGCCCGAGAGCGCCACGACAGAGCAGTCGACTGCCCCTGCCGAGACGGCGCGCGCTTTGCAGCCCCCGCGCGACGAGTGGCCAGGGACACGCGGCGAGCCCAGCCTCGAGGCGGGAAGAGGGCTCGAGCCGGGTGCGGAGGGCGTTGGTGGTGCTGGCGGCGCTGGCGATATGGGCGGCCTGAGCCCCAGCATGCCCGGCATCAATGGCCTTCAAGGCCATAGCGAGGCCGAGAACGCCACGCCGAAACAGGAGGAGGCGCCGAGTGCGCTGGCGGTAGAAGCAGAGCCCGTGCCGTCGCGCGCGGCACCGGAGGAGCCTGCGGATGCAGGCGCTCACGAGCCCCGGGCTGAGATGATCGCGGCGCCTACCCCCGCCGCCCAGCCGACGCCGATGCCTCCGGGAGAGCCTTCCGTCGCATCCGGGGCAGAGATCACCTTGGACGTGGCACCGGAAGCCAGCGCCCAGTCACCCGCTGATGGCGAGCCGATCGCGGCCCTTGCCCATCGGCCGGAGCTCCCCTGGTGGCAGTCGCAGTACACGTTGCGCCGCATTGGCGGGGTGCTCGTGGGCATGCTGCTCATCTCGCTGGCAGGGACGATCTGGGCGGGGTACAAGCGGAGCACGCCGTAAGAGCGCGAGGTAATACAGCAGCATACGCGCGGGCCTGGGAGAAAACCCCATGCCCGCGTTCTGCGTGACGTGGCGTTGGCGGCGGGATGGCGCCTCTGCGTCCATCTGCCGGGGCTAGAGCCCGCGCAGGCGGACTTCGCTAGCGCCGCGCTTGAGCTCGCGGCGCGCTGCCGAGCGTCCGCTGCTGGCCCCTCACCTCCTTCCCGTGCTCGCGCGCATGGCGAGGGATCACGCGCCACAGCCGTCGTCCCGAGCGGAGCGAGGGACCTTGACGCAATACCTTTCAAATAAGCCTCAGCGCCTCGCGATACGGCCCACGGGGCTGAGGCAAATGGGCATGCTCCGGCCGCTTGCGCTTGTAGTTCGACAGCTTGCGCTTCACCACCCGCGGGTTGCGGCG
>DUUT01000024.1 GCA_012841405.1 Chloroflexota bacterium | reverse complement strand
CGCGAGCGCGCGGCGCAGCAGGAGCACGCCGCCGCCCAGGCCGAGCGGGCGCGGCTGGAGCGCCAATCGGCAGCGCTGGCCGACGCCGCACTGGCGCGGTGCCCCGTGTGTGAGGGGGAACTCACCCCCGAGCATCGCGCCGCCCTGTTGGCCCGCAACGAGCACGAGATGGCCGCGCTGGCGCAGCGCATCCAGGATTGCAGCCGCACGCTGAACGACTGTACGCGCGCCCTCCGCGACTGCGAGCGCGAGGCGAACGCCCTCCAGCGGCGCCTCCGGGCCCTGCCCTCTGCGGAAGACCTCGCACGGGCCGAGGCCGAGGAGGCGCGCCGACGGACGACCCTCGAGGAACGCCGTGGCGACGTGCGCGCCCTGGCCGGTGTGCCGGAGCGGGTGGAGGCCCTGCGCGCCGAGCTGGCCGCATGGGGGGATCCGCGCCGCGAGTACCAGCGCTGCGAGGATCAGGTGGCGCAGCGAGAAGACCTCGAGGCACAGGAGGCCGCAACGCGCGCTGCCGACAGTGCCGCCTGGCGCCGGCTGGAGGCCTTGGAGGACGCACTGCGCGAGCACGAGGGACTCGATGCCGCCCTCTCCGCGGCGCGGGCGGCGCGCGAGCGCTACCGGGCCGACCACGACGCCTACCTGGCCCACGAGACGACGGCACGCCAATACGAGGCGCGACGTGCCAAGGAGGCCGCCCTCGTTGCCGATGTGGAGGCACGCGTCGCCGAGGAAGAGCGCCTGGCGGAGGCACACCAGCTGGCGCTGGCTGCCTACGACGCCCAGGAGCACACGGCGGTGCGCGCTCGCGTCGACGGGGTGCGCCAAGAGCTCGCGGGATGCACGGCACAACTCTCCGAGCGCCGGGCGCGGCTCGAGACCGTCGAGGCAGAGGTGGCCCGCCTGCACGAGGTGGAGAAAGAGCTCGCCGCGCATCGCGATCGCACCGACGCCCTGCAGTGGCTCACGCGTACCGTGGAGACGATCCGCGAATGGCTTCGCCTCGCAGGACCCTACGTCACCCGGCAGCTCGTGCTGCAGATTTCGCGGGAAGCATCGGCGTTCTATGGCGACATCATGGCCGACCACAGCGGGCGGCTGCAGTGGTCGGAGGATTACGAAGTCATGCTGGAGGTCAAGGGGCAGCAGCGCTCCTTCCGCCAGTTTTCGGGGGGCGAGCAGATGGTGGCCGCGCTGGCCATCCGCCTGGCGCTGCTGCGCGAGATCTCGGCGGTGGATATCGCCTTCTTTGACGAGCCCACGGCCCACCTCGACCCGGAGCGGCGCGAAAGCCTGGCCGAGCGCATCATGCAGGTGAAGGGGCTGGCCCAGATGTTTGTCATCAGCCATGACGACACCTTTGAGCGCGCGGCGCAGAGCTATATCCGCATCGTGAAGGACGAGCGGGGCAGCCACCCGGAGCCAGCGTAGCGATGTTTAGCCGACGCCACGTGATGGCTGCACTGGAAGCCAAGCGCGACCGCTTTACCGCCCATCAGCGCCAGGCATGGGAAGAGGGCGAGCGCTATCGCCAAGCGCTGGACGCCGTGGCGGCGATGAGCTGCACCGAGCTCGAGGCGCGCCTGGCGGGCATCCCCCAGCCGGGCGCCCGGCCCACGGCGGAGCGCGTCGCCGGCCGCTCCGTCATCCTCCCCTTTGGGTGTCGCTGGGACAACCACCGAGACGCCCGCGCCTGGGCGCTGGAGGTACTTGCCGGCGTGACCACCGTCGCTGCCGACGGCTCGCAGATCACGCCGCAGCGCGAGTACGGCATCCCCGTGGGAGCGGTGCAGGTGGGCTGGTTCGAGAATCCGCACACCACCGACGGGCGCTACGTGAAGGATCTACGCTTCGAGGTGCTGGCGCCTGACGAGTTGGCCGTCGACGACGACGCGGGGAGCAGCTTTCCCAACCTGCGGGTGAACCTGCGCCGCTTTGAGCTCGAGTGCGAGACGCTCATCGCCTGCATGGAGCGTCTGGGTGGCGCCGCCCCAGCCCTCTGCTTCTTCGATGGCTCGCTGGTGCTCTCGTTCGCCGCCCAGATGCGGCCCGCGTACCGCCATGCCTATGTGCGCGCCATCCGCCGCCTGCTCGATACCTCGGAGGAGATGCGGGTGCCGGTGGTGGGCTATATCGATACCTCCTACGCCACGGACCTCGTCGCGATGCTGCGCTGGGCAGCGGGCGGTGGGGGCGTCACGGAGGCCCCCCGCATCAGCGATGGCGCCCTGCTGCGCGACGCCATGGCCTGGGGAGACCGCACCGAGGCGTTCGTGTGTGCCCGACAGGATCACCTCTTTGACCGCGGCGAGGAGGCGCAGCGCTACTACGAGCGCGTGCACGTGGTGTACCTCAAGACGACGGCCGCCAACGCCCCGGCCCGGCTGGACGTCCCCGCCTGGCTGCTGGAGGATGGCCGTCTCGACTGGGTCCTCGATGTGGTGCGCGCCGAGTGCGTCATCGGTGCCGGCTATCCCTACGCCATCGCAACGGCGGACGCCGTCGCCGTCATCACTGCCCAGGACCGCGAGCGGTTCTACCGCACATTCCAAGAGTTCACCCACCAGCTGGGGCTGCCGCTGCGCTATGCGCGCAAGGCGTACAGCAAGCGGCAGCGGCGGTGAACGCGGGGCGCAGGGTGGCGGCCAGCGGGCCCCATCCTGATCCGATACCCCGCCCCCCATACGCCAGACTCGGACACCGAGCCGAGATGAATGGCCATAGCGCCCTCGGAGGTGCCGCCATGTTGATTGGCAAGATCGTGAGCTCAAACTCGCACGTCGAATACCTCTGCCAGGTGTATGCGGCGGGAGAGACGGAGCCGATTCCCCAGCCCGCCGACTATGGCTTTGGGACCTTTGTAGCCATCGAGGAATCGGACGGCGCCGAGCTCGTCGGCGTCATCTATGATACCACCCTGGTGAACCCCGAGTTTGGCTCCCTCGGGCCGCGGCTGTCGCCCCAGGAGGACCTGCGCGTCTTTACGCCGGACTATATCGTCGAGCGCGTCACGCTGGTGGGCGTGGTGGCCCTGGGCGCCATGGGGCCGAACGGCACCGTACACCAGGGCGTGCCGGCGGTAGCCACCACCATCGACGCCCACGTGCGGCGCCTCGCCGCCGACGAGATCCGCACCTTTCACCGCGTCGACGGTGGCCTCCAACTCGCCTACCTGCCGATGCTGGCGGGGATGCGCAGCCCCCTGACGCCCTACCTCATGCTCGACGTCATCGCCCGCGTGATGCACCTCTTCCCGGAGGAGGCGCCGCGCCTCGCCCTGCTGAGCGACAACCTGGCCTGGAAGGCCCGCGTCGAGCCTGTGGGCTGAGAGGAGACCCGCCATGTACACCCCCATCGGCACCACCAAGGGCCCCGGCGAGACGCCGCACGAGTACACGTTCATCGCTCCCGACCCGGACCAGCGCGTCAAATACGGCGAGTTCGTCTACTACGAGGCCGCCATCGACGGCCAGCCACGCTGCATCCTCGGGCGGGTGACGCGGCGGGAGCCGCTGCGCCTCTACCCCGACACCTTTATGGCCGATCCCGCCGTGCCACCCCAGGCCGTGGCCGAGTTGCTGGGGTTCGATCGCGGCGCCCACGACCTGTTCGAGATCAGCGCCACGGTGCTGGGCTACTACGATCCCGCCATGGGGTTCGTCAACCCCCGGGTGCCACCGCGTTCGGGGGCGCCCATCTATATCGCGCCCGATGCCATGCTGGCGGAGGTCCTCTGTCGCGGACGCCCGGCAGAGCAGGGGAGCGTGCATATCGGCTCGCTCCTCAGCCGCCCCACGGGAGCCGTACCGATCACGCTGGACGCCCGGGGCTTTACCAGCACCCACCTGGCCATCATCGCCTCCACCGGCGCGGGCAAGAGCTACCTCGCAGGGGTAATCCTCGAAGAGCTCATGCAGCCCCACAATCGGGCCGCTGTGCTGGTCATCGACCCCCACGCCGAGTACGACACGCTCGTCGACATGCAGCTCCACGAGGCGTTCGCCTGCGAGGGCTACCGCGCCGAGGTCAAGGTGGTGCGGCCCAAGGATATCCAGGTGCGGGTGAGCTCGCTTACCCTGGGCGACCTCCGCTACCTGCTGCCCAACCTCACCGACCGCATGCACCACGTGCTGGGGCGGGCCTACAACCAGGTGACGCGCCGGTACCGGGACAAGTGGACGCGCGGGCACCTCAAGGTTGCCATCCGCTCGGGAGGCGCGGATGAGCCCGTTACCGCCGATGGCTATCGGCTCCCCGATGACCCCCTGGCCGACAACGAGCTGGAGGACGATCCCACCGTCGGTGCGCTGATCTGGCGCGTGGAATCGGTGCTCGAGAACTCGGCGGTGTTCAACGATCACGTCAGCCTGCCGCTGGACGCGCTCTTTCGGCCGGGCCAGTGCACCGTGCTGCAGCTCAACGAGATCCCCGAGCGGGAGCAACAGATCATTGTCGCCACGCTACTGCGACGGCTGAACCAGGCACGGATGGACACGGTGCGCCAGCGCGCCAGCGAGGGCGACGAGAACTATTTGCCCTACCCCGCGTTCGTGCTCATCGAAGAGGCGCACAACTATGCGCCGGCCAACGCCGACGTGGTGACGACGCAGATCCTGAAGCAGATCCTCTCCGAAGGGCGCAAGTTCGGCGTCGCCGTGGGGCTCATCAGCCAGCGCCCAGGCAAGCTGGACGGCGACGTGCTCTCCCAGTGCATGACGCAGTGCATCATGCGCATCGTCAACCCGGTGGATCAGGCGCGGGTGGCCGAGAGCGTCGAATCCGTCGGGCGCGACCTCCTGGCCGAGTTGCCGGCCCTCAGTAAGGGGCAGGTGATCGTGGCGGGGAGCTCGGTGAACACGCCGGTCATGGTGCAGGTGCGCCAGCGCCTGACGCAGCACGGCGCAGAGAACCCCGATGCGCCGGCCGAGTGGCGGCGCTACTTTGACGTCGAGCGCGAGCGCCAGCGCCAGCGCGATAACGCCGCGCCGGCCGATACGCCCATGCGCCGCGGCATCGAGCGCACGTTCCGCTAGACAGGAGCTCGCGCCCCCCCCCGGG
>DUUT01000233.1 GCA_012841405.1 Chloroflexota bacterium | reverse complement strand
GGTGGTCTACACCGTGCCGCCCCGTGTTGCTGTTCGCATGATGGGCGCCAGAAGAGGTACAATCCCAGTCGCCACGCCGCGTATCGGCAGTGCCGACGCCAACCATCGTGCGGAAAGGAGTCCCATCGTGCTGCATGGCAAGACCGCCATCGTCACCGGAGGGGGGCGCGGGATCGGCCGCGCCATCGTTCACCGCTTTGCCCAAGAGGGGGCGCGTGTCGTCATCGCCCAGCGCGACGCCACCAGCGGCGAGGCCACCTGCGCCGAGATCCGAGGGGCGGGGGGCCAGGCGCTGTTCGTGCCGACCGACGTCGCCCGCCGGGAGGATGTCGAACGCATGGTGGCCGAGGCGGTGACCGCCTTTGGCGGCGTCGACATCCTGGTGAACAACGCTGCCCGCACCGGCGAGAACGGCCCCTTCCTCGAGGTGGCGCCCGAGCTGTGGGAGGAGGTCATCGCCACGAACCTCACCGGCGTGTTCCACTGCTCGCAGGCCGCCGCCCGCGTCATGGCGCGCGCCGGAGGCGGCAGCATCATCAACGTCTCCTCCACCAACGGCCTGATCCCCCAGCCGCGGTGCTGTGCCTACGGCGCCGCCAAGGGTGGCGTCGAGATCCTCACGCGCAGCATGGCCATCGACCTGGCGCCCTACCACATCCGCGTGAACGTCATCGCGCCGGGGCCGATCCAGTCGCGGGACGCGGACGATGCCCCAGCGCGCCCCTCGAAGGCGACGCTCCTCGGGCGCAACGGCCTTCCCCATGAGGTCGCCGCGGTGGCCGCCTTCCTGGCATCGGAGGAGTCGAGCTTTATCACCGGAGAGCGCATCGCCGTAGACGGCGGCATCCTGGTGAATGCCTACCGCATCTACGGGTAGCGCGGGAGGCGGCGCCTCCCGCGTCGAGGGCGCAACGATCGGCGCCCGCCGCGCCACGAGACCTGGGATGAGGGAGAGGCGGCCCTAGCCCAGCCGCCCCTCCCCGGCGAGTGTGTCCGCGACGTCGTCCAGATCGAGGGCGCGCAGCCGCTCACGCGTCGGCCAGCCGTTGGCAGGGTTCCAGCCGCGCAGGCGATAGTACGTATCGAGCATCGGCGCGAACTGCTCCAGGTCAAGCACCACGCCGTCGGTGAACGCTGGCAGCGTGAGGCTCTCCGCCGTCGCCCAGTCCACGGCGCGCGAGCGCCCATGGAAGCGGATGTCAATGGCGCGCAGCAGGTTCATGATGCGCTCCCCAGCGCGCTGGAGCTGCTCCTCGCAGGTTTCGACTCCCGTGCACGCCGAGTACAGCTTGGCCATGAGGGCCGTATCCGCCAGATAGTCGTCGCTCTCCATCGAAAAGATGCGCGGATGCTCATAGTCGCACAGAATCAGCGACTCCATGGCCATGGCCCGGTCGTGGTGCCAGATGGCGGGGATCGCCTTGGTCTCGGGCCGCTCATAAGCCAGGGTCGGGTCGCACACGCCGGCCTCGCCATAGACCTTGGCACAGACGGCACGGGCCGCCTCCATCGGCACGGGGCCGCGGTGTGGCCCGTGCTCGGGCACATAGCTGAGCAAGTGCGTCGAATAGCCGTGGGTGGCGTCACTCGCGGGGTCGCGGGTGTCGATGCACCACTGCAGCACCGGTACGAGCCAGAAGGGGAAATAGATATCGCCGCCCGTTCCCCAGTGGCCGTTCCAGTGGTTCGTCTCCCCCACGCGCCGGGGGTAGATGCGATCCAACAGCTCCGCCCCTCGCCCCCCAAAGAGGCGTTCGCCGGCGTAGCAGGCGCCATCCGCTAGGGCATCACCCAACTCGCCTTCACGGAGGGCAATCATGCGCGCCAGCCGCGTCGTGAGCTCTCCGGGCCAGGCGGCGATCTGATTCAGGGCGAAAATCTCCTCGTCAGGCACGGGAATCTCGTGCCCGTCGATGGTGTCGATGAGGCCGTGCTGGCGACACATCTGCAGCCAGGGGATGATGCCAAAGGCGATCTCCCAACCGTTGAGGCCATAGTCGTGCACCAGGGCACGCGTCTCCACGTGGGCCCGCATGGACGTACTACGAAAGCCGTAGCACATCATCTCGACGTTATAGGTGCCCGGCGTCACCTCGCCCGGCACGTCCATCATCAGTTGATTACCACACTGGGTGGCGCAGAAACCGCACTTGCGGCGACGCACCATGAACTCGGGCTGGTCCGGTCGCCGTCGCGGCGGGCCGCCACCGGGCATCGCCGGCCGCAACCCCTCCCGGCTGGCGTTGAGGCACAGGTCCAGCAACCGCTGGGGGTCGGCCACGGCCACGCCCCCTGTGCCCCGCACGGCGATGGCCTTGAGGCGCTTGGAACCCATCAGGCCCCCAAAGCCCCCTT
>DUUT01000232.1 GCA_012841405.1 Chloroflexota bacterium | reverse complement strand
ACCGGGAGGGGGGCACGGCGCCGCCCCGCCCTCTTTGCGGGCTGGCCGCGCCTCGGGCGGAGATTCAGCGTTGCACTCGCGCTGCCGGCGGTACTCGCCGTCGCGCTGCTGATCGTGGGTGGGCCGCGGCAGGCCCTGGCCGACGTACAGCGACTCCTCGGCTATGTCCCGGGCCTGGGGTTCGTCGCCACACAGGATGTGCGCGTGCTCGTCGAGCCCGTAGAGATCGTTCGAGAGGGAGTCACCGTCCGGGTCGAGCAAGTCGTTGCCGGCGCCCGCGATACGCGCATCGTCCTGTCCGTGGTCGCGGCGGTGGCCACCGCCGGCGGAGACGACGAACCGACGAGAGTGCCCGAGGCGGGCATCGTGCTGCGCACCCTCGCAGGAAAAGAGATCCCCCTGACCGCCTGGAGCCAGAGCACCGAAGGGGCCGTCCTCACCTTTGGCCCCCTGCCGGTGGAGGCGGACGCGGCCGTGCTGGCGATGCGCGTGCCGCCGGGGTTGCCGTTGCGCGCGGAGGCGACAGAGGAGTGGGTCTTTCCCCTCTCGCTCCGGGGCGAGGGCGGTACGGCAGGCGGCGCCCGCCTGATAGAGACCTACTACCCCGAGGTTCCCGAGAGCGAACACCACGGCATCGCGCTGCGAATGCTCGATGTGGCCCATACCGCCGACGAGACCGTAGTACGGATCGGCATCGTCGACTACCCGGCCCTGGAGGCTTCACCGCCCCCACATCTCAGCGGACGTTTCCGCCCCAGCCTGCGCGACGACGGCGGCCGCTTCTACACCGCCCGCAGGTCCCCGGGCGTGGGCTATGAGAGCGGGTTGGCCGCCGCCCGAGCAGGAGCCGCCTCCATTGAAGAGGCCCCTGCGCGCCATGAGGTGCTCGCCTTTGAGCCTCTGCATCCTGAGGCGCGGGAGCTGACGCTGACTGTAGACGGCGTGTACCTGTACGTGCCGGCCAGCGGCACGATCGAGATCGACTTGGGGGATGCTCCCCAGATCGGCGATGTCTTTCCGGTAGATGCCAAGCTGCACATTGCGGGAGCCACGGTGCATCTTTCCGGCGCACGTCTCGTGCTCGAGGAACTGGAGGTGCGCGACGGGATCCTGGCGCGCACGCTGCTGCGGTTCGATGCGCAACAGATCACGCCCCAGGACGCTGTGCGCGTGACCTATGTAGGCCTGGTGGGCGACCGGACAATCGTGAGCGGCAGTTCATCGAGTGGTGGCCAGGATGGGATCTATGCCGTCGGAGTCGAGTTCCGCGACGGGCGCATCCCAGCCGGTCTCCTGACGCTCTCGCTGAAAGAGGCTGCCGTCGTCTACACGGGGCCGTGGGAGTTCACCTGGAGCGTGCCGCCCGCCGCAGCAGGGCGATAGGCTCAGTACCGCAGTGAACGGCGTACCCCCTCCCCCGCACCGTGCGGATCGCTGGTGCGGGGGAGGTTATGTCGAATCGTACACTCACCTTTGTGCTCAGCGGCTCCTCGCGATGGTTACGTTGAGACATCCGATCTGCCAGGCCCCCTTCTCCCCACTCGCCGCCAAGCGCACGACACCTCGTCACGCCCCCATCGGCGTCGGCAAGCCGCCGGCAAAGGCGCGCTCCCCTTCGCATAGTGTCAGGATGCGCTTCCAAGAAAAGGGGCCGTTGGTGCGCACGGTTTCCGGTCGGCGATGACTATGCGAAGCGACTAAGCCCCTCGCTTCGGGCATGCGTGGGTATGCTCGGTTGCAGTGCGACACCTTCTGCTTCTGCAAGAGCGGGTTCTGGTCAAATGCCGGCGCGCCCTGATGATCTCCCTTGACTTCCTTTGCCCCCCTGGGGTATAATGTTCTACCCTCTCGTTGTGTTCGCTCCTACTGCGTCCCTTCCGGCGCCGCCGGTGTGACGCTCTCGTTAGCAGAATCGGATGTCTCATGGCAACCAAGATGCGCTGTCCCAAGTGCGGGCAACTGAACGATCCCGGCGCCTCCCGCTGTGCACAGTGCCGCGCGCCACTCACCCAGACCTGTCACCGCTGCGGCTATGTCCGCCCCTGGTATGTGCCACGCTGCCCGCGCTGCGACGTACAGGTGGACGATGACGCTGTCTTTACCAGCCTGTTTCGAGAGGGCTCCTCCCGTCGCCTCCAGGGGCGCTATTTGCTCCGCGAGGCCCTCTCTCGTGATGCCGTGAGCGTCCGCTATCGCGCGGAGGATATCCAGCAACCCGATACGGCCTATGTGGTGCAAGAGCTCTCCACCGTCGCGCTCTTTCGCGCGAATGAACGCCGTGAGGCCGAGTCTGCCCTGAGCGCCGCGGTTGCGCGCTGGTCGGCCGTCGACCATCCCTCTGTGCCTGCAATCATCGAGACGTTCCAGGCCGGCGAGGCGCACTATGTCGTCAGTGAGTGGGTCCCAGGGACCGACCTTGCGACGCTCATGGCGCGTGAGGGCCTCAGGGTCACACCCGACCTGGCGCGCAACTGGGGCGCTCAACTCGCCGACCTCCTGGACTCTCTGCACCATCAGCATCCACCGCTGTTTGTGCCCTTTCTCGCACCGGGGCGAGTCACCGTCCAACCGGATGGGCGCACGCGCCTTGCCGACTTGGGGTTCGCCTGTCTCTTTGCCCCCACGGCAGACCTGCCCTACGGTGCCGTGCGTGGCTATGCCGCTCCAGAGCTCGAGAGTGGGCCACCGACGCCACAGAGTGACGTATTTGCCTTGGGTCGCCTGCTCTATGCGCTCCTCGTCGGCAAGCTGCTGGAGCGTGGCCTACGTCGGCAGCTCCCACTGCGCCAGGCGGTCCCGGGCATCTCTCTGGCTCTCGTCAAGACGATCGCCCGTGCCGCCCATCGCGATCCACGCCAGCGCTTTGCGTCTGCGGCCGAGTTACGCCAGGCCCTATGGGACGCATCCTCCGGTCCACTGGCACCCATCGAGGGCTGGCGCGAGCTTTTGGCGCCGATTCCCGGGGTGGCCCGCCGAGAGATGGGTCGCCCATCGCGTGGCGTGCCCACGCATTCCCACCCGGCCCCGGGGGACGCCGAGTCGATGGAGGCACTGGGATTCGAACGCGATCCCCGCTTTGGCCCCAGCGCGGCGGAGCCGATGGGGCCGGGCCGCACCGCGGCGGTGACGCGCGATGCGCCCGTCGAGGCCCCTACCCGCGAGAGGGATGCGGCACTTCTGGCGGTCCGGCCGCGCCACGTCAAGGCCAGCGACCTGAAGCCAGATGATGCGCGCCGCGTCGTGTTGACGCTGCGCAACACCGGCACTGTCGACGTTACGGGGCGCGTATCCAGCCATGTCGCCTGGCTCAGTGCACCCAAGTCGGCGTTTCGCCTTCCCGTTGGCAAGCAGGCCAAGGTGATCCTCACCGTGCGAGCGGACGCACTGCCGACGCCCCAGGTGACGGAACCCCGAGCCCTCTCTGTGGACACAAACGCTGGGCAACAGTGGGTGGCGGTCACCGCGCAGGTACGCACGACGCCGCTCCTGCGCGTCGAGCCGTCACTCCTCGACTGGGGCGCGATCGAGGGCGATCGGCGCGAGGAACAGCGCTTGACGATCACCAACGCCGGCGGGCAGACCATGGCTGGAAGCGTTGCCGCGCGCGTCCCCTGGCTACGGGTGGCAACGCCCGAGTTTCGGTGCCTCCCGGGCCGGTCCGTGCAGGTACCCGTGCAGCTCGTCAGCGACGAGGTGCCCCCTGGGGACCAGCACGTAGAGGCTGCACTCGTCATCGATAGCGATGGGGGGCAGGAGCGTGTTGCCGCGCGCGTGCGGCGGCTCGTACCAGCCCTCGATTTGGGAGTATCGCACATCGACTTGGGAAGTGTCCCTGCCGAGGCGACGGAGCGCTACCTCTATGTGGGGAACTCGGGCGATGGCGTGCTCGAGGGGAGCGCGCTCCCACTCGTACCCTGGTTGCGCCTCGCCCCGCAAGAGTTCCGCTGCCCACCCGGTGAGATGGTGCAGCTGGCACTCATCGCCGACCTGAGCGTTCTCGGAGATGGCCCCGTCGAGGTGCCACAAGCCGTGCGCGTGCGCACCAATGGCGGCGTAGAGACGCTCTCCTTGCGTGCCACCGTGGTCGCTCCACGCTTGGCGGTGGGAGGCAGTGATCTCGCCTTTGGCGAGGCCCGTCTGGGCGACGTGGTGCGGCGCACCATCGTGGTGGCCAATACCGGCTCGGCCCCTCTCTTTGCCACCGTCCAGTCGCTCGTTGAGTGGCTGTCGGCATCACCGGTTAGCCTCACGTGCGCCCCCGGAGAGGAGCAAGCCGTCGAGGTCGTCGCGGATACAACGCGCTTCCCGAGGGGCGAAGTTGTCGAGCTGACCACGGCGCTGCGCATCGAGGCAGAAAACGCCACCATATCGCTTCCGGCGAGCATCACCGTGCGACAGCCCGCACTGCGCGTGGAGCCCCTTGCGCTCGACTTTGGTTACGTGGAACGCACGCAACCCCAAGCCCACGCCCTCACCCTGGCCAACGATGGCAACGGCCCTCTGGCATGGAACGTACAGACGGATGTCGCCTGGGTCGAGATCGCACCCACCGAAGGCGTATGCCGCCCTGGGCAAGAGCAGAGCATCACCGTTACGGCGTACGGCCTCGCCGCGGATCCGGAGGCAGAGGTTGTCCACGGCACACTCGTCATCAACAGTGATGCCGGTCGCGCCAAGCTTCCGATGCGCCTGGCTTTCGCGGCGCCGCTGCTGTCGAGTGATACCACCGTTCTGGACCTGGGTGTCAGCGTAAACCTTCAGGACACCGCCAGCAGCTTCGGCCTGTTCAACCACGGGCTCGGGCTACTTCGCGGACGCATCACCACCGACCGCACCTGGTTGGTCGTCGATCGTGCCTCGTTCCAGTGTGAGATGGGTCGCTCCATCGAGGTGCGCATCCGTACGGATCTGGAAGAGCTGCCGCCCGGCACCGAATACGCCACAGGCTCAATACTCGTCGAGAGCAACGGCGGTGATGTGGCCATCGACGTCGCCCTGACCATCGCCTTGCAGCCCAATATCGAGCCGCCGGACGCGCTGACCTTGGACCGATCAGCGCCTGCCGAACCGCTGCAGGGCCGGCTCGCCCTGCGCAACACGGGGATGGCGACGGCGCACGTCGAGCTGCGTCCCAGCGTCCCGCAGATGGTATTGTCGCGCAATCTCTTGGATATCAAACCCGGCAAGAGCGTCCGCATTGCCGTCCGGTGGCAAGGGATCGCTAGTGCGGATACCGACGCTCCCTACATCGACGTACTATCTGGCGATGCGTCCATTCGCGTGCCGGTGATCGTTCAAGAGGAACCGAACTGAGCGGTGTCCATCAGCATGCCGTGGGTGCACATAACCAGCAGTACCCGTACGTTGATTGGTGTGACGTGATCTTTACGCGGTCTTGAGCACGTGGTATACTGGGCGCATGAAAAAGCCTATCCGGCGTGCAAGAAAGAGTGATGCCACCGCGAGCCACTACCGTGATCGCTGAATCCGGCTGGCATCCAGGCAGCGGGTCGTCAGACCGCCTTGAAGCGGAGCGCCGGCACGGCGCCAGAACCAGCGGCTATTCAACCACCCAGTCAGGAAAGGGGGCAACGCCATGAAGCTGATACTGGCCATCGTGCGGGACGACTGTGCCGCCGATATCACCGGAGCGCTCAACGAGGGGGGATACCGTGTCACGCGCATCAGCTCTACGGGGGGCTTTTGGCGGCGGGGCAACGTGACACTCCTCGTTGGTGTGGAGGAATACGAGCTCGAGCCGGTACTGTCAATTATCGATCAGCACTCGGGCCCGTGTGTCGACGTGGGCGCCGGGCCATCGGATGCGCAGCACCCACCGCATCGCGCAACCGTTTTTGTCCTCCCAGTGCACCGCTTTGCCCACTACTAGGCCAGGACATCTCACCACGTACGCCCAGCCTCACCGGCTGGGCGTTTTTCGTGCGACCGACCAGCGAACCACCGCCTCAACCGCGGCTACCCCCCGATGAGCTTGACGCGATAGCCTAACGCCCGGAGCGTCTCCGCAACGCGATCACGGATATCGCCCTGGATCTCGATCACCCCGTCCTTAACCGTTCCGCCCGCGCCACAGCGCCGCCGCACGGTGCGGGCCAGTGCCATGAGGCCGGCCTCGTCGAGCACCAGCCCCTCGATGGTGACCACCGTCTTGCCGCCACGGCCCTTGCGGGAGCGGCCCAGGCGCGCCGTCTGCTTCTCGGGCAGAGGGTAGACTGCAGGGGGGCAGACGCAGGGCGAACGCCCACAGCGCTCACAGCGTTGCTGTGCCTCCGGGCCGCTCGACCACACCACTCCCCCGCGCCGTTTGCTCATCGCCTCATCCTTCACCGAACGGCGAAATCCAGGTCCCGTCCGCATCGAGCGGGAGCGGCATCGGCTCTCCCAGGACATCGAGACTCTGCCGCGCGCTCGAACCCTTCAGGAGCGCTTCCGACACCAGCAGCTCTCGCAAGTGGAGCGTGTCGCGCATGGCGACAAAGCGCAGCTCCTCGAGGGGCGTCCGCCGTTCGCGAAAAGCCGCCGTCTCGAGCGCCTCTCGGTCCGTGTCGAAAACGAAAGGCAGCTTGGCCCGCTCCAGGTTGCCCGAGGTCAACACATTCTTTTGCGTAGCAGCCCAATCGATCTTGTCGACGAGGCGTCGCGTCGTGAAATCGGCCAGGCCCACGCCCACGGCATTTCCATGGCTCGCCGCCGTCAAGTCGAGCACCACGAGAGAGCGCAGCATCGGCGCCTCAGGCCACTCGGGCTCCCCTACGATGCGGCGCCGTCCGATGACGTAGCAATCCATACCAGTACCGCTGATCTCCTTACCGATACGCTCTACCAGGGCAATGTCCACTTCAGGAAACGGTATCTTGGCACACAACGCCTTGGCACGCTCGAGCAGGGCCGGCTCACGATCAACGATCTCGCCAGGGGTGAGGCCAACGAGCTCGGCGACGCCACCCCACGCATTCTCTACGATCGCCAGGCCGCCGAGCACAGGAGCCGTCTCAAAGACGCACCGCGCCACCTCGGGGATGAACTCGCGCAGGCCATAGTTCCCGTACTGGTGCACCGCTACGGCCTGCGTATGCTTGCCCATGCCAATGACGGCCATCTTGGAGAGGCCGCTCTCGATGGGCCCATCAAAGTTGGTGTGCTTTTTGATGCGATTCACCAGAATGATGCCGTCGGCACGCGCGGCGAACGCATCGAGGTATACGGGGATCCCTCGCGGCGTCGTGGCGAGACGCACCACCTCC
This sequence comes from Chloroflexota bacterium, assembly GCA_012841405.1. Classification (GTDB taxonomy): domain Bacteria; phylum Chloroflexota; class Anaerolineae; order UBA1429; family UBA1429; genus DUUT01. The sequence continues at coordinate 24,720 of DUUT01000232.1, read as the reverse complement.
ATCGACGAACGGATGGGCGCCCCGATGGTCCGCTCTGTAATCCCCAGCTCTGCTAGGAGCGTGCGCTGCCCCTCGGCGGTGCCCCCTCCATGGCTCCCCATGGCAGGAAAGATAAAGGGGCTAGCGCCGCGAGCGCGCACGGCTGCCACGACAGCGCGCAGGATACGCAGTACGGAGGCGATGCCGCGACTGCCCGCTGTGATGGCGATCTCTTGCCCCGGTTGCACGCGGGCGAGAGCGCCACACTGCCTCAACGCCGAGAGCGTGGCGTCATCGATGTCTTGAATATCGGGTTGATCCCACCGCTGGCGCACTGGCACCACCCGCAGCGATGAGAGGTCACGGCGCATGGCAATGACGCCTTGCTCGGACATGGACAGCTCCTCCCGTTGCCTTGCTGAGTGTGCGGCGAGTATAGCCCATGGGGTGGAAGGTGCCAATCCTGTGGCGCGCCACATCGGTCCGACGTCACCAGCCAGAGGATGCCACCAGGATGGCCCTGAGGACGGCTTGTTGCATCCTGGCAGTGTCCTACCGATTAGGTGTATAATCAGAGGCATAGGGTCGCAATCACATACACGATGCATTGGCGGGGTGTCGTCAGCTTACCCCGCAGGAGAGGAGTGGTACCATGGCCCTTCAGCCCAATAGCGCGCTACTCGTTGTCGATATGCAGCGCGATTTCATGCCTGGGGGCGCCCTGGGGGTGCCCGAGGGCGATAGCATCATCCCCAAGGTGAACGCCTACATTGGCCAGTTCGCCATGGCAGGAGCTCCCATCCTGGCAACACGTGACTGGCATCCTCCGGAAACGGTGCACTTTCAAGCGCAAGGGGGCCTCTGGCCGCCCCACTGCGTCCAGGGCACGCCGGGCGCCGAGTTCCATCCGGGCGTCAAGCTGCCCGAGGGCATCATCGTCCTGTCGAAAGGGATGGATCCCCGGGAGGACGCGTACTCGGCCTTTCATGCGCGCGCCCTCGAGACCGGTGCAACGCTTCGCGATCACCTCAGGGCCCTTGGCATCGAGCACCTGTACCTTTCCGGGCTGGCCCTGGACTACTGCGTCAAATGGACGGCACTGGGTGCTATCCGCGAGGTCCTGGGGGTTACCGTGCTCATCGATGCCACGCGTGCGGTGAACCTCGCCCCGCATGACGCCGAGGAGACGATAGAGACCTTGGTGCGCGCCGGCGTGCAATTTGAGACCATCGAGACCCTCTGGGTTACCTGCAAGGCGTGTGAGGAGTTTGGTGTGACACCCCTAGAGACTGGTGCCTCCGCGGCCGAGGAGGCCATCCGATCCGCCGAGGCCACGGTACACGGAAGCGAACCGTGACCATGAGCCCACGTCGCTTCCATGTCGCCACCGAAGACGAGATTGCGTCGGGCGTTGTCACTGACGTCTACTTTCGACACAGTGAAGCCGCCATCCGCGCCCGAGGTGCCGACAAGCGGGTGGTCGGTGAGATGCGCGCCGCCTCACTGCCGAGCGGTTGGCCCTGGGCAGTGTTGGCCGGCGTGGAAGAGTTGGCGCACCTCCTCGAGGGGCTGCCAGTAAACGTCTGGATGCCGCCCGAGGGAACGGTGTTCCTACCCGGTGATCCGGTGTTCACGGTCGAGGGCGACTATTTGGCGTTCGGCAGGTTCGAGACGAGCTTTCTCGGCCTCATCTGCCAGGCCAGCGGCATCGCCACGCGTGCGGCCCGATGCCGTATCGCCGCCGAGGATCGCGTGCTACTCAGCTTTGGCGCGCGGCGCATGCATCCGGCCATCGCGCCAATGATCGAGCGCGCTTGTTACATCGGGGGCTGCGACGGCGTGTCGACCATCCTCGCGGCTGACGTGATCGGCATCCCCCCCTCGGGGACCATGCCCCATGCCCTGGTGCTCATGTTGGGCAACACCGTCGAGGCGGCATGGGCGTTTCATGAGGTGGTCGAGCCGGACGCTCGGCGGATCGTCCTCATCGACACGCTGAACGACGAAAAGTTTGAGACGCTGCGCGTCGCAGAGGCGCTGGGTGAGATCCTTCACGGAGTGCGCTTTGATACTCCCGGATCGCGCCGGGGCAACCTGCGCCAGATCATGGCCGAGGTGCGGTGGGAGCTCGACCTGCGCGGCTTTGAGCGCGTCAAGCTCTACGCCAGCGGTGGACTCGATGAGGATACCATCCCGAACCTCAACCCTGTCTGTGACGGCTATGGTGTGGGCACGTCACTGGCGAGCGCCCCTACCCTCAACCTCTCGTTCGATCTTGTCGAGATTGAGGGCCAGCCGATGGCAAAACGCGGCAAGGAATCGGGCGCCAAGTTCGTGGCTCACTGTCCCGCCTGCGGCGAACGCAAGATCATCTACTGGCGGAGCGCTCCCGGGCGCTGCCACTGTGGTACCGAGCGCGAGATCCTAAATCGCCCCCTGATCGAGAACGGGCGCATCGTCGCGGATCTTCCCTCGGCGACAGAGATCCGCTCCTACGTGCTCGCCCAGCTCCATGGGCGCACACTGACCGGGTAGCGAACGCCTGCCGCCCCTGGGACCGTGAGCGCCGAACCGAGCATCCTCGGAGCCTCGCGACACCTCCTGTCCATTGGAGGTCAGCGTTAGCATGATCACACAGAACGGAGGAACCGCCTCACGTGTCGGGAATCATGGAACATATCCTCGCACGCCGGAGCATCCGGCGTTTCACCGACGAACCAGTCGCCGCTAGCGATATCCGCCGCCTCCTCGAGGCCGCCATGGCGGCACCTACTGCCACGAATCGCCGGCCCTGGGCGTTCATCGTGGTGACCGCCCCCGACCAGTTGGCACGCCTCCGCAACGGCCTACCCCTCGGTCGCTACCGCGCTCCGTTGGCCCTTGTTGTCTGCGGCAACATGCGACGCGCCTGGCCAGGTCCCGTCCAAGACTTTTGGATCCAGGATTGCTCCGCCGCCACGCAGAACATCCTGCTCGCCGCGACGGGGTTGGGCCTGGGTGCCGTGTGGATCGGCGTCCACCCGATCGCTCCCCTGCGCTGGCACGTTGCCAAAACCCTCGAGCTTCCCAAGTGGCTGCGGCCACTGGCGGTCGTGCACATCGGCCACCCCGCCGAATCCAAGTCTCCTCGCACCCAGTACGAAGAGGCCGCCGTACACTGGCAGCTCTTTGGCGGGATGCCTGCCGATCTTGCGAATCCGGTCGAATAGGCCTATCATAGGTATGGTAGACTAGTGCACGCGGCATGCGCTAGCCCTTTGTCAAAGAGGTGTAGAACCACGCGATGTCTATCGAGTCCGACCCTGACCCTAGTAGTTGTTACCGCATCACAATGAAACGCAGTCTGTTGGCCCTCGTGCGGGCCAACCGCTGCCCTCGTTGTCCCTCCAGCCTGGACGAGCCCTCCTCGTGAGTTCACACGGTCTCTACGCTCAGGTCTGAGCGAAAACCCGAGATGTTTGGGCCGCAGCGACGCATTGGATTCCCCCACAGACAGGCGAGCCGTCCACACGGCAATCGACAGATGCTCGCCGACGGCCTGTGCACCCTCAGGGGGAATGCGCTTGCTGCGGCGGGTAAGAGGCGTGTGTGCCACATGATCCGAGTCTTGATGTGGCCGTTGTTACGTCTCAATTGGCGCCCTACAGTGATCGCACACCAGGCGCACTGTCGGCGCGGTCTCGTCCTGCCCCAAATGGGAGTCTGCTGAAATGCCATCCTGGACAACTGAGGTGCTCTTGCTTTTCCTGCTCATTGTGGCGAACGGCGTCTTTGCCATGTCCGAGATCGCCATCATCTCTGCGCGCCGCATGCGACTCGAGCAGCGCGCTGCAGAGGGGGATCGCGGTGCACAGGTCGCCCTGAGCCTGTCCGAGACGCCAAACCGCTTTCTGTCGACCGTACAGATCGGCATCACCCTCATCGGCATCCTGGCCGGTGCGCTGGGCGGCGCCACCCTGGCCATGCCCTTGGCCGATTTGCTGCGTCGCGTCGAGTTCCTGGCGCCGTACGCCAACGGCCTCGCCGTGACGATCGTCGTCATTGCGATCACCTATCTGTCGCTGATCATCGGAGAGCTTGTGCCGAAACGGCTGGCCCTCAATAACCCCGAAGGCATCGCTCGCGTCGTCTCGCGCCCGATGCGTTTCGTGGCCAAGGTCGCGTCACCACTCGTACGGCTGCTCAGCGCTTCCACGGAGCTTGTCCTGCGCATACTCGGCATCCGTCTCATGCCAGAGCCTCCGGTTACCGAGGAAGAAATCCGCGGCCTCTTTGCCCAGGGCACCGAGGCGGGCGTGTTCGAGCAGGTGGAGCAGCAACTCGTGGAGCAGGTCCTCCTGCTGAACGATCGGCGCGTCAGCGCTCTGATGACACCGCGCCCCGAGATGATGTGGCTGAACCAGGAAGCCCCCGTAGAGGAGGTCATGCGCACCATCATCGAGAGCCCCTACTCGCGCTTTCCGGTGGCGCGCGGTAGTCTCGACGATGTGGTTGGAGAGGTGCATACCAAGGACATCCTCACCTCCATGCTGAGCGGCAATCCCTTTGACCTGACGTCAAGCATCCAGACGCCGCTCTACGTTCCCGAGGTCATGCCAGCGCTTCAGGCGCTGGAAGCGTTCAAGCAGTCAGGGCGCCCCACCGCGTTGGTGATTGACGAGTACGGCTCAGTCACCGGGTACGTGACGCTCACCGACATCCTCGAGGCCATCGTGGGCGATATCCCATCCGCCGATGGTGACGAAGAGCCCGAGATCGTGCAACGTGAAGACGGCACATGGCTCGTCGACGGGATGCTGCCCATCGGTGAGTTCCGCGAGCTGTTCGCCTTGGAGGAGCTGCCCGGCGAGGAGCAAGGGTTGTACCAGACGCTGGCAGGCTTTGTCACGAGCTATATCGGGCGCATCCCAGAGCCTGCGGACCACTTTTCGATGGGCGGCTTGCGTTTCGAGGTTGTCGACATGGATGGCAATCGCGTCGACAAGGTGCTGGTGGCGCGTGCACCGCACCCGTCCCCCGAATCTGAGGAGCCGGAGGAGGCCGACGCCGGATGAAGCGGTAATCCCCCGCGCCGCGCGGTGTCTCGGCTCACTACCTCGATAGGAATAGAGGCGGTACCTGTCGTATCGCCGGCTGGTTCCCGTACAGCGCCTCACGGCCAACCGCCAGGCGACGAATCGTCTCCACGCACGCAGAGTGCACGTCGCCACCGCGGAGCGCCCCTCCATCCGCGAGGTGGGCGCGTCGGGTATCCGCGTCGGTACCTGTGGCGAAGGCGCGGCCGGCGCCTGGCGACGCGTCCTGCGGGTCGCGTGCAGGGCGCTCCGAGTGCCCAGCACGAACGTCAGCGGGGATGATCGGACGGCAGCGGCGCTTCCTGCGCGGCTCCCCTTCGCCGGCGCCTGCATCGCCCCCTGGGCTACCGGAGGGGGGCAAGGTTACGGTTGATCAGGACCGCCTCATCCGTTTTGCTTTTTGCGGTGTGAGACGGCTACAATGGGTACGATGCTGGTGTTCGTCTTCCTGGATAGGTCTATCGACCCCACCCCTCTCTAACGATCTGGAGGCGCTGTGAACGAAGAACGTACTCGCGTGTCGCTGCATCGTTGGTCCGATCTATCCTCAGTCGATGCTGTACTGGCACAGTGCCTCGCCGACTTGGGCGGCATCGAGGCGTTTGTGCGCCCGGGGCAGACGGTGGTGATCAAACCCAACATCACTGCCAACGCTCCGTCGGACTCGGGGGGCACCACCCACATGGAGCTGGTCGAGGCGATCGTTCGCCAGGTGCAGCGTTGCAGCCCCGGCCGCGTCGTCGTCGCTGAGGGAACCGGTGCCTTTGGTATTACGCACGAATCCGCATTCCCCACCGGCGGATGGCGCGAGATGGCCGCGCGCACCGGCGTCGAGTTGTGGAACCTGGACGCCGGCCCATTTGTCGAGCTCGAGCTGGAAAACCCACGCTACGAGGGCACCATTCCCTTCTCGCAGCTCATCTATGAGGCGGACGTGTTCATCACCGTCCCGTGCCTCAAAACGCACATCACTGCGGACTATACGGTGGTCCTCAAGAACGCCTACGGCCAGACGCCTCAGTGGAAACGCTCCGAGATCCACCGCCAGTACCTGCTGGAGCAGTCGCTTGTCGACCTGAACCGCATTCGCAAGCCCGATCTGTGCGTCGTTGACGGCTACGATGGTGCCGAGGGCATCGCGGGTGGCACCGATTTTGAGCGCCCGGCTGGTGCGCGGCTCATGCTGGTGGGGACCGATCCGGTGGCAGTGGACGTCATCTCGCGCGACCTCATGGAGTTCTCCGCGCGCACCCGCTACCTCACGTGGGCCATCGAAGACGGCCTGGGCATCGCCAACCGCGAACAAATCGAGGTGCTGGGGGAAAGCGTCGAGGACCTGCGACGGCACTTTATGACGTCAGGAGAGGAGCTGTGCCTCTTCCTGCCCGATCTGACGCTGCATGACTGCGACGCCTGCAGCGGCTGTCGCATCGCTGCCCAATCGGCGATGAACCGGTTCCGCTACCAAAAGCTCCTCAAGCCGGTGGATGTGATCTATGGTGGATTGGGCGACCGGCCGCAGCCCAAGGGTGAGACGTTCGTTATCGGCAACTGTGCCGAGCGCTTTGCCGACCTCGGGACCCACATCGGTGGGTGCCCCGCCCCAGTCGGCGAGATCATTGACGCCCTCGAGGCTGCCGGAGTCATTTGCCACATCTGCCGCGACCGCGCCGCCGATGCTCTGCCGGCGCTGCCCGCCGAGTTCAAGGCGCACTTGCGTGTCGTTGCCGCTGGTGCCGAGGTGTTCGCCGGCGATAGTGTCGAGCGCGACAAGTGGCACCTCCAGCTCTTGGTGGGCGACTGCATGAAGCGCTATGCCTTTGCCGTCGAGGAGCGCGCCAGCCAGTTTGGGATTGATCCCGATCGTGATATCGTCTGGCTACGCGGCTGCCCCGTCGAAGCGGATGCCATCACCCAGGCTCTCGACCGTCTCCATCAAGTCTTCCTAGAGCACGGAACCACCGCCGATGCTCAGGCTTGATGCCGGCACGTGCGCAGTGACGCCCTGCCCGCCTCCCCGCGCCTGAAACCTGCCCTGCTGTAGCTCGGCCAGCCGAGCCGCAGCAGGGCTACTCCACTCAACTTGACCACGCGAGAGAGGCGTGGTAAAATCGCTCCGCTGTTTTCGCGCCCCCATCGTCTAGAGGCCTAGGACACAGCCCTTTCAAGGCTGCGACAGGGATTCGAATTCCCTTGGGGGCACTCTACGTAGCCAAGTCGCTTAGCTGGTAACACCCGCGCCCCCGAGGCATCACCGCCTCGGGCGCGCCCCTTTTCCATCCCCCCTCCTTAACTAGCTTTCCTTGGAGACATCTGCGCTATAGTCTATTCCAGTCTATTATCTTTATCCAGTATTCTTTTTATGTCACAGAAGTCTATTTGTTGCCGGTATTTTTCCCAAGAATGCGCCCACCGCACGACCTCGCCTGACCCATCAACGCGTTCTGTGGTTGCGCCGCGACATACGCTATGCTAGAATGGGTCCAGTGTTGTGCGAATTCCCCTCGCACGATCGCGCGACTCGGCCAGCCTTCGCGATCCATCCCTTCAGATGACTGCTCCCCGTCCCTTGCGCAACGCTACACGACGTGTCAGCGATCCCAATCGTAGTCCATCACGCCCCGCTGGCACGGACCCGCTCCAACGCATGCCCTCCATTACGATGGTGCGAGTGCCTCACAAGGAGTGACCTATGGATAGCGGGCAAGCCGGCTACACCTTTGGCATCGGCCGCCCCCCTACCATTGCCGAGCAGGACATGATCACCACGCCACACTACCTCGCCAGCGCCGTGGGTTCGGACACGCTCTCGCGGGGTGGCTCGGCGGTAGATGCCTGTATCGCCGCCAACGCCACGTTGGCCGTCGTATACAACCACATGGCCGGCTTGGGCGGTGACCTCTTTGCTCAGGTTTGGGATCCGCGAGACGGCGTCGTGCAGGCCATAAATGGCTCCGGCCGTTCGGGCATGCGCGTCACCATCGATGCCTACCGGGCGCTGGGCTGGGAGGCCATCGAACCACGCGGCCCCCTCGCGGCAAATACCGTTCCCGGTACGGTCGACGCGTGGAACCAGCTCCATCGGCAGTACGGCAAGCTCGACTGGTCCCAGCTCTTTCAGCCGGCGATCACCTACGCGCAAGAGGGTTTTCCCGTATCGCAGAAGTACCGCGATTATGTTGAGACGCATGCCGACACCCTTCGCCAGTACCGGGAGACAGCCCGCGTCCTGCTGCCGAACGGCGCCCCGCCAGCCACCGGCGTCATCATTCGCCTGCCGGATCTGGCGCGGTCATTGCGCGAGATCGCGCAGCAAGGCGCCCGGACGTTCTACCAGGGTGACCTGATGCGCCGCATCGTGTCAGGGCTTCGGAGTGAAGGCGGCCTCCTCACGGAGGAAGACTTTGCGGCTCATACCTCCGAATGGGTGGAACCCCTGCGTACCACCTACCATGGCTATGAGGTGACCGAGCTGCCACCGAACACGCAGGGCATTGCCACGCTGATGCTGCTCAACATCATCGAGGGCGACGACCTCCTGGCCATGGGAGATGGTACCGCGGACTATTTGCACCTCATGGCCGAGGCGATCAAGCTCGTCTTTGCCGATCGCGACCGCTGGGTCACCGATCCAACGACCTTGAGCATCCCTTACGACCAACTGTTGTCCAAAGGCTATGCCGCCGAGCGCCGGCGTGCCATCACCATGACGCGAGCCCGGCCGGTAGAAGAGATCGAGGCAGGTATTCGCGCCGCCACAGCACCAGGAGGCGATACGGTCTATCTGGCCGCCGTGGACCGCAATGGGCAAGCATGCTCAATGATCCAAAGCATCTACTTCGAGTTCGGATCCGCTTTCATCCCCGAGGGCACCGGCATCCTGCTGCAGAACCGCGGCTCCTTCTTCCAGCTCGATCCTGAGCATCCGAATGCCCTAGCCCCCCGCAAGCGCTCCTTTCACACCATCATCCCCGCGATGGCGCTGCACTACGGCCGCCCCTCCTTGTTGTTCGGCACCATGGGCGGCGAGGGACAGCCCCAAACCCAGGTGGCCATGCTCACGCGGATCCTCGACTTTGGCTACAACCCACAGGAGGCCGTCGAGGCGCCCCGCTGGCTGTATGGGCGCACCTGGGGAGAGCAGAGTCGCTCGCTCAAGCTCGAGGGCCGTTTTTCCGACGGAGTCGCCGCAGAGCTCAGGCGGCGGGGCCACGACGTGATCATGCTGGAGGATTGGTCCCAAACGATGGGACATGCTCAGGCTATCCTCATCGATACCGATGAGGGGACGCTCCATGGTGCGGCAGATCCGCGAGGTGATGGCATGGCCATCGGACACTAGATCGCGCTCAGCCGCCATCCTACGGAGTGGGTGGCGAGTAGGCCGCAGAGCCCGCTTCCGATATCCTTCGATCCGGTCCCTGAGAGCGCCGTGGCCGCCCTTCCCGACGCACCGGCTGCGCCCCGGTGTTGGCGACGAGATTGTCCCTACGCTGTAGCGCGTTCGGCAATGATGCCTCGTGCGGCGATCTTGCCCGTCGCCGCGGCGCCACCGATGCCTCGCGACACGCCGGCACCGTCGCCAGCCACGTACAAGCCCCGGATGCCCGTTTGGAGCTGCCGATCCGTCTCTACCCGCGTGGCATAGCGCTTGAGTTCGAGGGCGTAGAGGAGTGTGCGGTCGGCATCCAAGCCTGGGATGACGGCGGCGAGCATCTCCAGCCCCTCGACCAGGTCGGTAACGATGCGATGCGGCAGCGCCATGCTGATGTCACCGGGCGCAACGTCCGTCAGCGTGGGAATGACATCGCCAGGGCTCTTTTGCAGGCGTCCCCACGTCGATCGTCGGTGGCGGCGCAGATCGCCCATGCTCTGCAAGATCGGCTTTCCGCCTCCGATCGTCGTGGCCAATCGCGCGATGGACAGACCATAGTCGGCGGTGCTCTCCATCGGTTCCGTGAGGTTGATGCTCGTCAGCAAGGCAAAGTTCGTATTGCCGGACTGTCGGTCACGCAGGGCGTGGCCGTTCACGCCGACGACGCCCTCCTCGCGATAGACTTCTTGTACGACCATGCCGTGCGGCGACACGCAAAAGGTTCGCACGCGATCGTCATACGTGGGAGCGCGCATGTAGAACTTGGGGTCATAGCTGACGGCGATCACGTCCTCCATTACAATCGCCGGAACCTCGACGCGTACGCCAATATCCACGGGGTTGTGGGCGATGGGCAGGCCGAGCCCCTGCACCACTCGCCGCATCCAGTCGCTACCGACGCGTCCAGGCGCCAGGATGACGGCGTCAGCCTCGATGAACCCGCCGCCTGCCAGCGTGAGCCCCTTGACGCTACCATCCTCGCAGACTACATCGTCCACGCGTGTCTCGAGACGATACGTGACCCCCTTGCCGGCGAGATCGCCACTAAAGGCGCTAATAAAGGCCGTGAGGTGGTCCGAGCCGATGTGCGCCTGACGGATCGGCAAAAAGCGCACGCCACACTTGGCGGCACGCTTTTCCAGGTCTCGCGCGCGCTCGTCATCCGTGCTCATGGCGTGCACATCGTACTCGCCAAAGATCGCCTCAATGTGGTTCACCAGTTCCCAGGCCGCATCAGCGCGAAGGAACTGGTAGAGATCGCCGCCGACCTGGGTGTGAAAGTTGATCTTGCCGTCGGAGAACGTGCCCGATCCCCCCATGCCGTGGAGCAGGTCAAAGGGCTTACTGCGCGAGCGTTCTGCCACCGCCTTGCCCCGATCGATGACCACGATTTCCAGGTCGTGCTTTACCAGCTCGTGAGCAGCGAACAGACCAGCCGGCCCAGCACCTACGATGGCTACCTTGCGCATGTTGACCTTCCTTCCCGTTCTGCGGGGCATGCAGCTCGGCATGGAGCCCCCCCGTGCCCAGCCTACACGGCGGCCACATCCACGTGGGCCGCAGTGCGGGCTGGGCTATCTACGAGCTCAGTATGCGTTCTCAGGCGAGGGTTGCTGGCGAGAGAAGCGACACAGCTCCCTCATCGAGATAGAAATACACCTTTGGATGGCAACGCAATACCGAGGCGGGGCAGTCGGGCGTGATCGGCCCTTCGAGGGCGGCGCGAACAACCTCTGCCTTGCGGCGGTCCAGCGCGATACAACTGATCGCCTTGGCGGAGAGAATCGCGGGGATGCTGAGCGATAGGGCACACTGGGGTACATCGCCCAGCGAGGCAAAGTGCCCCTCCCCGACCTGCTGCATCCGACAGACACGATCAAGGGTGACAACGTTCACCAAGTGCGGCGACTCGAAATCTGCAGGAGGATCGTTGAAGGCCAGGTGTCCGTTCTCGCCGATCCCGAGACAAGCCACGTCGACGGTGACGTCCTTCAGCAGCGCCTCATAGCGGGCGGCTTCGGCTGCCGGATCGGCGGCGTCGCCATCGAGAACGTGTGTCGCGGCGAACGGCACGCGGTCGAAAATCCGTTCGCGCAAGTACCGTCGAAAGCTCGCTGGGTGCTCTGCCGGCAACCCAATGTACTCATCCAAATGAAACGCTGTCACCTGCTGCCAGGGAACGTCCATCGCTAGCAGCGCATCGAGGAACTCGTACTGCGAAACGCCTGTGGCAAACACCACATGTGCCATGCCTCGCGCGGCCACAGCATCGTTCAGTATGGCCGCAACGCGTCGCGCCGCGTCACGCCCGAGCGTCTGCGTGTCCCCGTATACGAGGATGCGCATGCCACCGCGCCGGGCTCGTCGAGGATTCCCGTCCGCCATGAGTACCTCCACTCTGGGTGTGTGGGCGGAGCAACCGCCGCGACTGAAAGAATAGCACAGCTGCCCGATGACGAAAAGCTGGCGCCTTGCCTGCGCCTATCGATCGTCAATACGCCGCCCACACCCTTATGTCACCTACCGGCAGCACCCTAGCACAGGTTTTACCAGGTTGACTCTACCGTTATGCCATGGTATAATCTCAAAGATAAACGTAAGCGCGCCCGCCCAAACTGGAAAGGTGTGAGCGCACGCAATGCGGTCACATGGGGTCTGTTCTATTGCGATCCGCTGGGATGGGGCTCAAGGCCTCCGGCAGGGGCGAACCGCCGGTCGGCTGCAGTAGCCATTCGGTTTGTGAGCGCCTCTCACCTACAAACCCTCTGATCTGTAGCCCGGCCACGCATCTCCCCGCGTTCGGTGTTGGGCACCAACCCGTGATCTGCCGCAGTTCGATGCGCTAGGGCGCTGACGCCGTCCTGCGACATCCTTGTCCCTGTCCTTCCTCGTGAGGGTGGTGCACGCCCTGCCGTGACGCCGCGTACGCCTCCCCGCGATGAAGCTCGGCGTGCACGCAATCAGCTACAAGGAGGACACAACACCGAATGACTATTCAGACCCAGGGCGAGACCCAGAGCCAGGATTTTGCGGAACTGATCAGCGGCCCGTACGACTATACACGGCCACGACGTGGCGAGGTGCGCGAAGCCGTTATCCTCGAGATCGGTGCGAACGATATCGTCGTCAATCTCGGGGCCAAGCGCGACGGCATCATCGCATCGCGCGACCTCCAGAACGTCGCTGACGAACACCTCGAGGGGCTGCAGATCGGCGACCGCATACCGGTGGTCATTCTGCGCGACCGTGGTGAACAGGATGGTATTCCCGTGTCGTACAGCCAGGGGCTGCAGGGGGAGGACTGGCTGCGAGCGCAGGAGCTGCTCGATTCCGGGGAGACCATCAAGGCCACCATCGTCGAAGAGAATCGCGGTGGCCTGCTGGCAGAATTCGGGCACCTGCGCGGCTTTATCCCCAATTCGCACCTGGGCCTGCCCATGGGCTCCCGCCCGGAACACCTGCAAGAGGCCAAGGCCGCCCTGGTCGGTCAGGAGCTTGAGCTCGTGGTCATCGAGGTCAACCAGCGCCGCCGTCGGCTCATCCTCTCCAAACGCGTGGCCGATCGCCACAAGCGCGCCGAGCGACTCAGTGAGCTCACCCCTGGCGAGGTGCGCCGAGGCATCGTCCGCAGCATCGTCGACTTTGGTGCCTTTGTCGATCTCGGAGGCGTTGACGGGCTGGTGCACATCTCAGAGATCGCCCACCACCACGTCACCCACCCCTCGGAGGTGCTCTCGGTAGGCGATGAGGTCGACGTCTTTGTGCTCGGCGTGGACCAAGAGCGCGAGCGCATCTCTCTCAGTCGCAAGCGCGTCCTGCCCGACCCATGGGATGCGGTGACCGAATCACTCCAGCCTGGCGACGTGGTCGATGGTACCGCGACGCATCTCGTTTCGTTCGGCGCCTTTGTCGACCTCGGCCAGGGCGTCGAGGGGCTCGTACACAGCAGTGAGATCCCTGACCTGGAAGCCGTCCGCGGCGACCTGGAGGCAGGCTCGCCGGTTCGGGTACGCATCCTCGATGTCGACCACGAGCGCAAGCGCATCGCCCTGCGCCTCGAGGAGGCCTGGCCGAGCACGCCAGAGACGCCCGAAGCCGCCGACACTAGCGATACACCCGTCGACGCAGAGGCTGCACTACCCCCTGCCATCGACGAAGCAGAAGCCTAACGCGCCCGCTTAGCCTGCAGAATCGCCTACCTACACCAGAGCGCGCCCCTGTGGGGCGCGCTCTTTTTGTACCGGACACCGTCTCTCGCTAGCGTACGCCTCTGTCGCCGCCGCGTACCCCCCGGCGCGCCTGGTGACGCAACTGCTCGGCCATGTCGGCCACACGCTCGGGGTTCACCTGATCCGCAAAGCCGTCAAAGGTCAAGCTGATCCACGGCTTGTGCCCGTACTCCCGTGAGATCTGCTCCGACAGCGCAGCCACAATACCGCCGGGCATGCACCCGTGGGGCATCACCGAGATCACCCCAGCGTAGCGCGGGTCTCGCATCTGTAACAGGCCGCTGCCAAGCGACAGAACCGCCTCGCTCCCATTGCGGCTGGGGAGGTACTGACCCGATGCGCGCAACAGAGTCTCTGTGCTCGGCTCACCATGTGGCAGTGCCACGCGTACGGCGGCCGCGGTGCGCGCTTCCGCCCGCGCCATGGCCGCCCGGCGGAGCAGCGCCTTGATGCTGCCCTTGAGGTCGCGAGCGTTCCACATGTCCTCCCAGTTGCGGAACGATGTGTACTTGAACCACTCGCCGAGGGGCGCCACTTCGACCTCGAGACCATGGGCTTCGCAGAGGCGCACAACGTCTTGGTTGGCGAACGCGTTCGCCCGTAAATAGATCTCGCCATTGATGCCCACAAGCGGACGCTGGGGCAGCGCGCGATCGCGCAGCGCCAGAAACGTGTCCATCGCGCGCACCAGGATCGGCAGCAGCGGGCGCCTCATGTCCGCCGCCTCTGTCAACTCGGCGAGATAGTGGCGATAGGCCCGATCGGAGCCGCCCACACTGCGCTCATAGGGCCGCGTCATCCACAGGAGCCGCTGCAGAGAATCCACCGCAAGCACCGCCTGCCAGGCATAGAGCTCGAATGCCCTGCCCAAGCCGAGATCGGCATAGGCATTGTTCGATACAGTGGTCATGATCTGCAGGTCGATGCCCAGGTTGCGCAGCACCTTTTGCTGCTCTTGGGCGTACTTGCCCAATCGGCACGGGCCATAGGAACCCGCCATCAGCGCGCGCGCTCCAGGCGGCACGTCACCATCATCCACGGCGCGAAGCAGTACCCCGAGCGAGTCGCGGTAGGGCAGACACTCCTTGCCAGAGGTCACATCGCGGCTGAGCGCCAGGCTCCGCGCATCCGAATCCGGCAGCACCCGGGCATCGACACCAAAGGAGCGCGCCACACCCGCCATAACGTCGGCGTGATCGGCCATGCGCGGCAGCAGCAGGCAATCGCTTCGGCGCACGCCGCTGGGGACTCGTCGCGCATAGCGCTCGGGATCGACGCGCACTGCACCGTTGACGCTGCGGTAGGCACGGATGGTATCGACCAAGGCCTCGAGGCGCGTGATGATGCCCGCCTCTGCGGCGTGCTCATCGACCTCGATCTCGCCCAAAGGCTTGTCGCCCATGATATCCCGCACCATGTTCTCGATAAAGGCGTTCGGGCCACAGCCGAAATTCGTCAGGAACAGGCCAAAGAGACACCGCTCCTCGGCGATGAGCCGCGCCGCGGCAAGCAGCTTGCGCTCATAGCTCCAGTACGGCCGGTCGGTGATCTCGGCGATATCGACACGGTCCAGCGGGAGATAGTCCAGGGGGATGGGGGTCACCCCCAGCCGGCTGAGCTCTGCGGCGATGCCCAAGTTGGCCCCGGCGTCCTGCGCGTTATAGCTGCGCGCCATGATGACTACGCCGATCCCGCTCGCGTCCGAGCATACCTCGTCGAGGAGCGCCTGGCCGCGCTCCTGTAGCGACGCCTCAAAGCGCCTCTGCGCCTCGAGCCCCTGCACGGCCGCAGCACGGCCGGCATCACGCGTCAAGCCCATGCGCGTCGCGACCTCAGCGAGGCTCTCAATCGTCCGTTCGTCCCCCTGTGAGAGGTCGATGATCGGGTCGAGCAGGCGCTCCCCCAGGCCAAACACCGAGCGCACGATGTAGGGCGCAGCCTGCACCCAGGGACACGCGTAGCGCTGGTCCTCTTCTCCTCCCATAGCGCCGAGGCGAATCGCGTTCGGCACGAGGATATAGTCTACCCCTTCTGTGAGCAGCTCGTGCACGTGGCCATGCAGGAGCTTGACCGGAAAGCAGCTATCGGCATAGGAATGCTCCAGAGAGTGCTCGATGGTCGCGCGGTGCGTGGGTGCCGAGTAGACCGGGCGCACCCCAAGTGCCTTGAGGTAGGTGGTGAACAGTGGCGCCAGATCATGGATCATCAGAGCACGCGGCACTCCGATCCGGATCTGTCCGGTCGTATCTGCTGCGTCTGCGCCCGCCACGCCCGCATAGAGCAAGCGCTCTCGTTCCGCAAAGGCCGTCTCTGGACGCGATGCGACCCCATCCTCGCTGGCGGCATCGTAGCGATCACACCGCGAGCCATAGTAGAAGCGTCGTCCGGCGTCATCCGTCATGACGCTGATGGCGCAGTTGTTCTCACAGTGCTGGCAGGTAAAGCTGCGTAGTGCGTACGCAGCGCTTGCCACCGCCGAGAACCCGCGAAACGCCGAGGGAGCATTGCCGTGCTGCTCGCCGGCCAAGAGTGCTGCGCCGATGGCGCCGCTCACTTCCTTGTGCTCCGCCACCACAAAGCGCTTGTCAGGGAACTCGGCTCTGAATGCGGCAGCAACGGCCTCGTTGTAAAAGACGGCACCCGTCAGCAGAATGCGTTGCCCGACGCGCCCCCGACCGACCACTTTGGAGTGATAGTTCTTGGCCAGTGACGTCGCGAGACTCGCTGCCACGACCCCAGCCGGTGCCCCGGCATGCTGTGCCGAGGTCACAGCCTGCGACATGAACGCCGCGCAGCGCTCGCCGAGATCGAGCTGCGCCCCAGCCTCGAATGCCAGACGCGCAAACTCGCCCGTGCGCGTCGGCGTGCCGAGTTGCTCGGCGAGCTCGTCGATAAAGCTCCCCGTACCGGCGGCGCAGGCCTTATTCATCTGGTACTCGAGGATAATGCCGTTACGCATATAGACGTACTTGCTATCCTGTCCGCCGAGCTCAAAGATCGTATCAATGGAGGGATCGATCTGGCGCGCCGCACGCGCCTGGGCAGTGATCTCGTTACGGATGACATCCGCCCCCACAAAGTGCCCCACGAGGTAGCGCCCAGAACCCGTCACTCCGACAGCCCGCACCCTAACGCGCCTCTCGATGGCACACAGGTCGGCCATGACGCGCTTGACCGCCTCCAGCGGCTGGCCCGCGGTCATATGGTACGATTTGGCGAGGACCTGTCCGTCGGGCGTAACGACCGCCGCCTTCGTGCTCGTCGAGCCTACGTCGACACCGAGGTAGGCATCGACGGTCTCCCCCTCCGGGAGACTGGGCGGCCTCCATCCATCGCGTCGAATCTCGGGGTGGAGCAGCGAGGGGATGAACCGTACGCCGGTCGTGCGCCGGCTGGCAGGCAGCGCAAGATCCACCGCCTCCGCAGCCAATGACCGCGATAGTAGTGCGGCGCCGAGAGCCGCTCGATCCGCCGCCGATGGGGGCACGATCACGTCCTGCCCCAGCGTCACCTCCAGCGCTCGGACGACGCCCACATTCGCCGAAACGCCACCGACCAACAGGATCGGCGGGTGCATCGCGTCGCGCCACTGCGCGCGCACCATCCGCGCCACGCTGTCGCACAGGCCCGCCAGCATGGCCTCCACCGGCCAACCCTTCTGCTGCAAGTGGATGAGGTCCGACTTGGCAAAGACGCTGCACCGCGCAGCGATGCGCGGCGGCGCATCGTTCCACTGTAGCGCCGTAGGCCCAAAGGCGCTGATCCCGATCCCCAAGCGGCTGGCCTGCTGCTCCAAGAAACGCCCCGTGCCCGCAGCGCACAGCGGCGAACGCGCCACCCGCCACGGGCGATCGAGCCCCCCCTCCAGCGCGACGACGCAGGAGGATTGGCCCCCGATCTCGATGATCGTGCGAGCATCGGGCACATCATGCAACACGCCGTGAATCATCGCGTACGGCGAGCTGACGATCTGCCAGCCCTGCAGCCCGCGCACACAGGCGCGCCCCGTGCCACAGGCGGTGGCGCCGCCCAGACGTCTCTTTCCTACCCGTGCGGCGACCGCCGCCAGGAGCCGCTGCACGGCGGCGGCCGGTCCATCGAATATGCGCTCTCGTGCCAGGAACTCGAGGCGTCCATCAGCGTCTACGAGAGCAAGACGCGCGTTTACGGATCCTACATCAAGCCCAAGGTACAGCAACGGGTCCGACCCGTTGCTCCGCTCATCGCTCATTACGTGGCAGCTCCAGGTACATTATCCGTCCTATGATAGCACACGTGGCGGCAGAGGCCAAGCGCCACAGCGCCCGAAGTGTGTCCAGGTTCTGACGCCCGATCGTCTTGCCGTGGCTTGACCACGCGGGCAGATTGCTTATGCTCTGCGTCTAGAGAAGGGAGATGCTATGGCTCGTCGCCTGCGCGTGCATCTGCGCTCGCCGTTCGCTCTGGTCTTTGCCCTGTCGCTGCTTGCGCTCCAATCTGTAGCGCCAACGCCGCCAGCCATGGCGGGACTGGTGCTCATCGCCAGTATGCACGTGCTGGCATACCTCTGGGTGCGCCTCGCAGCGTCAGGGCTGTACGTCGCGCGTGAGCACAGCGCGACGCCCACCTATACGGGGGATGCGTTCACAGAGCGGTTTGTGATCCAGAATCGGGCCTGGGTACCCCTCCTGTGGGTCGAGCTGCAGGATGCCAGCGCCCTCCCAGGGTACCAGGGGACCGCGGTGCTCAGCCTCGACGCTCGCTCAGACGACGTCATCGCCATACCCGGCCGCGCCCTGCGCCGAGGTGTGTATGCCCTGGGACCCGTCGTCGTGACGATGGGCGACCCCTTTGGCCTCTTGGAGATGCGGCTGCGCATCGGCCAGGGGGCACGTCGTGTCGTCTACCCGCGCCCCACCGAGATCGCCCCGTTTGACCGCTCGCCCGGCGCTGTGCCTTCAGAGGGCCTCTCGCGCCAGGAAACGCTCGATCGCAGCCTCCAGGCGGTGACGGTACGCCCGTATGTGCCGGGCGACGCGCCGCGACGCATCCACTGGCGCACCACGGCGCGGCGCTCCCTTCCGCAGCACGATGCCCTGTTCGTCAAAGAGTTCGACCCGCAGGCGACGAGTAGCCTATGGGTAGTGCTCGATCTGCAGGCAGCCGCCCAGTTCGGCGAGGGCGATGCCTCATCCGAAGAGCGCGCCATTGTGCTGGCGGCCTCGCTGGCCCACCAAGGACTGCAGGAAGGGCGCGGCGTGGGGCTGTTGGCCATGGGCGCCTCCATATCGCTGCTAGTCCCTCGGTCCGGAGCCGAGCAGCGCTGGCGCCTCCTGGAAGAGCTGGCCGGCATGCGTGCCGAGGGCGACGTGCCGCTTGCCGACGTGCTAGAGCGTCTGAGCCACACCATCACCCGTGGGCACGACGTGGCCGTCATCGCCACCGCGCTCGATGACGCCTGGGTCGAGGGGGTGCGCACCCTCCTGTGGCGGGGCGCCCACGTTCATGCCATCCTCTTGGCGACAGAGCCCCCCACGGCGACGAACAATCTACAGCCCCCATCCCACGCTACGTCACGTGATGCGGTGGCGGCGGCCCTCGCCGATTTGGGGGTGCCTCTCCTCATCGTCGAGCCCCATCCTGATCCAGCGCGCCTCGTAGCCTGATGAACCGCCAAGAAACGCGCACAGCGTTGCACCCCAGCCCGCTGCACCGACGCCCACGGCCATACCTGCGTGATGCCGTCCTGGCGATACTGGCGCTCGGCGCCTGTCTCGCCTTGCCCGTGGTGATGGTCGCCTCGGGCTGGCTACCGATCGACGCCGCCCCTCTCTATCGCCTGTGCCTCCTGGCCTGGGCGAGTGCCATCGCCCTCACCGCGCTACAGACGCCCGATAGCGCCTCGCGAGGCCTTGGCATCCTCTTGGGACTCGTTGCCGGCGCCGAGCTGGCGGCCCGCGTGCTCCCTTCTCCGCGCATGATCGGCAGCGACATCGAGCGGATGGCGTCCTGGCTGTGGCACCTGGCCATCGGTGACACCACGGTGCACGACTTTCCTCTCTCCTACACCGCCGGCCATCTCTACTGGCAGACGCGGGCCCTGGCGGAGCGCCTGGGCTTGTGGGCAGCCAATGTGCGCCAGGGCATCCCCAACACGGACAACACCGCACTCTTGTTTGCCAGCGGCGTCGGGCTCTGGGTGCTCTCTTCCAATGGCACCCAGGAGCTCGTTGCCCGTCGGAGGGCGCTCGCCGGCCTTCTGCCGATCGCCATGGCCGTAGGTGCCAATGTGTACCTCGGCCACTTGCCCGACAGTTACCTCTATGCCTACCTGGGGGTGCTACTCGTCACCCTCGTGTGGGCGAACGTCAGCAGGATGGAGGATCGCTGGCTGCGGGCCGGCCTCTCGCCGCGGCGCCCGTTCCGGTGGACCACACTGCTCGCCGGCCTTCTCCTCGGCACCCTCGCGCTCAGTGCCAGCGCCCTGGCGCCGAATGCTACCTTTGCCTGGACGTTTCACACCTTTTGGCAGGAGCATGGCTCGCGCATCGAGGCATTCTATCGCCGTCTGGATGACGCCTTTGCGGGGCGCAACCCCCTTACGCATCGCGCCGAGGCCCAGGCGTCGGTGGTCACCGTCAACGTCCTGGAGATCTCTGTCACTCCTACGCCGCCGACGGCCAGGCTGCCCGGGCACACCATCGGCGATGGCGCCGACTTGGGCACGGACCCAGTAATGTGGGTAACCATCGACCAGCCCACCAGCGGTGCAACGCAGGGCCCCGCGCCGCAGCCCAAGTATTACTTGCGCGAGCGTACGTACGACACTTACACGGGGCGCGGCTGGACCAACGGCCCCACGACGTCCTCCTCCCTGGATGCAGAGACACCGTGGACCAGCGTCGATGGCCGCCACACCGTCGTGCGGCAGCACTACACGCTTCTGCGTCCTTCTGCCTATGCCTTTGGCGTCAACGAGCCGGTGTCGCTGAGCACCGTAGCGACACTCCTCACCCGCGAGCCGGGAGATCTCGTCGCCCTGATGACGTCCGCAGAGAGCTATACGGTCACGTCACACGTGCCCGACGTCACCATCGCAGAGCTCCGCAACGCCGAGGGAGACTATCCACCTCTGGTGCGCGAGCGCTACATCGCACTGCCGCCACTCCCGGAGCGGGTGCGCGCCGAGGCGTTCCGCATCATCTCTGCAGCCGGCGCCAGCACACGCTATGATCAAGCTCGCGCCATCGAGGCGTATCTGCGAGGGTTGACATACGATCTGGAGGCGCCAGCCCCACCACCGGACGCAGACGTCGTGGATCACTTTTTGTTCGAAACGCGCGCAGGCTTCTGCGATCACTCGGCGTCGGCGATGGTCGTGTTGCTCCGCTCCCTGGGTATCGCGGCACGCTACGTCTCCGGCTATGGCATGGGTACGTACCATCCGGAGCAGGGCGCATGGTTGGTCACCAGCGCCAATGCGCATGCCTGGGTCGAGGTCTATTTCCCCGGTATAGGCTGGGTCGAGTTCGAGCCGACACCCGCTGAGAGCCCTATCCAGCGTCCCGAGTCCCGTCCTACGCGGGATCCGACCGCGGCGCCACGGATAACGCCTGTCCCGCAAGGCGCCGAGCCCGCCCACGACGGGCCGAGTGAGAGCGCCGCAGCGCCCCATTCCGGTCTGCGAGACGTGACGCGGTGGACGGCGTGGCTGGGCGCCATCGCAGGCGCCGTGATCCTCTGCGTGGTGGCACTTTGGCGGTCGCGCTGGCGCCTGGGCAACGACGCCTCCCCCCGGCTCAAGATCGTGCGCATCTATAGGCGGCTCAGCGTGTTGGGACGGTGGTTGGGGGTCGACAGCCGCGGCGCCACGCCCCGTGAGGCGTTGGCCGCCCTTCAGCACACATTACAGCAAAGGCTCGGATCCGAGGTGGAGGTGGGCAAGCTGGCGCCGCTGTACGAGCGGGCGCAGTATGGATCGGCGCCCGTCACGCGCGTCGACGCGGACGATGCCGTCACGCTCTGGAGGGCGTTGCGCACCAGCATGGTGCGGCGCATATGGCGGCTGTTGGGCCGGGGTGGCCGACGCTAGCGGAGGGGACGCGAGCGTGGCTCGCGTCCCCTCTCGTCCACCCGAGTTCCCGAACGCAATCTATTCCGGCTTGGCTGCGCGAATCAGGGCCGACACGGCGCGCGAGGTGGGCCCCAATGGGTTCTTGTTGCCGCTGCAGCACGCCCCTTCGCCCCTGCTTTCCTCGATGATCTCGACACGGATCTCCTCAAAGCCCGCCCGGGTGAGCTCGGCGACGTACTCGCTCTCCATCAGGGCTCCGGAGATGCAGCTCGACCAGAGCGCCATCTCCCGCCGCACCGCGTCGCTCGGCGGCTCCCCCTGGATTACGACGTCAGCCACGGCGAATCTCCCACCCGGCCTCAGGACGCGATACGCCTCGCGCAGCACCGCGCCCTTGTCCGCCGACAGGTTGATGACACAGTTCGACAGGATCACGTCGACGCTCCCGTCCGGCAAAGGGATCCTTTCGATGGTACCCTTGAGGAACTCGGCGTTCTCGGCCCCCGCGAGGGCCGCGTTCCGCCTGGCGAGATCGAGCATTTCGTCCGTCATGTCGAGGCCGTAGGCTGTGCCGGTGGGGGCCACGCGCTTGGCCGAGAGGATTACGTCCAGCCCTGCGCCAGACCCCAGATCGAGTACCACCTGCCCAGGTTCGAGATCGACCAACAGCAGGGGGTTCCCGCAGCCAAAGGAAGCCAGGGGCGCGGAGGCAGAGAGGTTCCGTATCTCGTCGAGGTCATAGCCCGTAGGCACCGACCCGCAGCCGCATCCGTCGCTAGAGCAGCAGCAACTCCCCGGACCCTCCTGCACGCCGCGAGCCGCGTTGGCATAGTGCTGGCGCACCGCACCGCGGATGATCTCGGGATCAGACAGCATACCCATCATGTCCCTCCTGAGGAGACCTATGGCGCTCAATCCTTCGTGCCAAGCTGTACGCTGGGTTCGGCGCTTCGGCACTCGGGGTTGGCGAGCGACAGGACGCGGGGGCGACGCCTCACATGGCGGATCCTACGGCAGCCACCGTGAGAGCTCGACCAATCGCTCGCGGGCGAGCCGATAGTAGATCCACTGGCCCCGGCGCTCAGTGCGCACGAGTCCGGCTTCGCGCAACACCTTGAGGTGATGCGACACGGTAGGCTGTGCCACCCGGCAGCACGCCACAAACTCGCACGCGCACATCTCTTCGCGCTCCAAGAGCTGTCGCACAATGGCCAGACGCGTCTCGCCCGCTAGCGCCTTGAAGAGCTGCGCCGCCTCATCGAGCCCCTGGTATACCCGCTCGTCACAATCCGGAGCGCAGCACGTCCCGCGCTTCCGTAGCCCATCGGGTTCGTCCATGGGCACAATGTATCCCATATATTGATGGTTGTCAATATACAGCGCGCTCGCAAACGGCTCCGCCCTGCCGAGACGTCCGTCGGCATGGCGTACCCACTGGCGCCATGGCGGGTATGCGCGTCATCCAGCGCATCGTGGCATGGCGAGGCCACTCCCATCAGAGGCAAGGACGCACCCAAGCATCCGGGACCGTGGTCAAGCAAACGAACGGGCGCCGGGGCCGATACCGCCGGCCCCGGCGCCCATGCATCCACGATGCCGATGGCGACGCGTCAACCTAGCCGAGCTTGCCTTCCTGCTCCATCACGTCAGCGGCGTCTGCCATGCCAAGCTCTTCGAACTTGGCCCGCGTCGGATAGCCATTCGCGGGATTCCACCCTCGCAGGTTATAGTAGGTATCGAGCATCGGGCGGAACTTTTCCAGGTCCAGAACGACCCCGTCGGTGAACGCGGGTTGCGTGAGCGTCTCGGCAACGCTCCAGTCCACCTTCGCATCGCGCCCAAAGAAGCGGATGTCAATGGCCCGCAGCAGGTTAAAGACACGCTCACCCGCCAGGTCCATCTCTTGCTCACTCACCTCATGACCGGTGGCAGCTGAGAAGAGCTTGGACATGAGCGCCGTGTCGGCCACCTTGTCCTCGCTAAGCATCGAGAAGACGCGCGTGTGCTCCCGGTCGCAGAGCACCAGCGACTCGACGAGCATGCCGCGGTTGTGGTGAAAGATCGCCGGGATCGCCTTCGTCTCGGGCTGGTCGTAGGTGAGCTCAGGATTGCAGATCTCCGAGTTCCCGTACACCTTTTCACACACGTAGCGCGCCTGTTCAAAGGTCAGTGGCCCGCGGTTTGGCCCGTGAATCGGTATGTAGCGGAGCACGTGCTCAGTGTACTGGTGCGTCGAATCCGACGCAGGATCGCGGGTGTCGATGCACCACTGTAGCACGGGCATGAGCCAGAAAGGCCAGTAGCCACTGCCCCCCGTGCCCCAGTGCGAGTTCCAGTGATTGGTCTCTCCACAGCGGCGCGGATAGATCCGATCGACGAGCTCTAGCCCCTTGCCGCCAAAGAGGACCTCCGCGGCGCGACAGGTACCTTCGGCGAGAATATCACCATACTCGCCGCTTCGGTGGGCAACGCTCTCCAGCAACGACACGAGGAACTCGCCGGACACCGGAGCCGCGTCCTGCAGGTTGAGCACTTCGTGATCCGGCACCGGAATCTCGAGACCGTTCACCGTGTCAATGAGGCCATGCTGGCGGCACATCTGCAGCCAGGGAATCATGCCATAGCTGATCTCCCAGCCATTGATACCATAGTCGGCCGTGATAGCACGCGCCTCGGTGTGGGCGCGCGGCGATGTGGAGTACCCCCAGCATTGGTGCACGGCACTATAGGGCTGCGGAGACACTTCACCAGGCAACCCCATTATCAGTCGGTCCTGGCATACGGTAGCACAGAAACCACACTTGCGCGCCCGCATCTGGGTGTTCGGGTCCATCCGTGGTCGCCACTGCCGAGCCGGTGCGCCCGGCACCTCCGGCGCGGCACCCTCCCGGCTGGCGTTGAGGCACAGGTCCAGCAACCGCTGGGGGTCGGCCACGGCCACGCCCCCTGTGCCCCGCACGGCGATGGCCTTGAGGCGCTTGGAACCCATCAGGCCCCCAAAGCCCCCTT
>DUUT01000231.1 GCA_012841405.1 Chloroflexota bacterium | reverse complement strand
TAGAGCGCCCGACAGGCGGGCGGCATCCCTCGCACGAGAGCGGCCAGCCGCTCGGCATCGTGCGGGTCACTGAAAACCGGTAGCCACACGGCGTGCATCGTGCCGTTGGAGGCGCGCAACCCCGGCAAAAAGCGCTGTCGGGCGAGGAGCTCCAGAGCAAACTTGGCCGCCTGCCCCCAGAAGCGGATGTCGGTCCCCAGTCGGTGCGAGCCCGTCCAATGGTGCTCACCGAGGGGTAGCGCCGCGAGCACATCGAGCATATCCAGCACCGGCACCCCGATCCCCTCGACGCGCCAGGGCACCAGCGACAGGTCACCGTCCTCCTCCGGCGGCTCATCGAGGAGCCACTGCGGCACACGAGGGGCGCTCTCGGTAGAGGGCAGTAACACCACGCGCGTCAGCCGCTCGGCTGCACGCCAGTCGACCTCTGGGACGTAGGATGCCAAGAGGTCAGCGATCTCGATGGTGGTCGCCGCATAGGGATGGCGTCGCACCCGGGAGCCCTGCCCCCTGGTTCGTGGGGCCCGCGCTGCCCGTTCGGCCCAGACAAAGAACAGCTCGTCGGCCCTATCCTGTGGTTCGGCGATCCAGGCGCCGTGCAGTATCGCGTTCATGATCCAGCCCGTAAATGCTCGACCCCGGCGGGGTCTCAACGCAAGTCGATCCGATATTATACCGCGGTTTGGCGAGGGCGTCCAGCCTTCAGATGGCATCCACAGGGCTTTGTACAAGATCGTATGCTGTCGCTACGCCGAGACACACATATCCACTGATCGTGCGCCGGCCGCAGCGCTTGCCGTTCGGTGTGGCGGCGTCTATACTGGCCTCGGCGGGCCGGCCTGGCCCCCAACCACCCCCAATGGAGGCGGAGGGCTATCATGGCAGATAAGATCCGTGTCACGGTGTGGAACGAGTACCGTCATGAGAAGAGCGATGAGGAGGTGGCCAGGATCTACCCGGAGGGAATCCATGGCGCCATCATGGCGTTCCTCAACCGCGAGGCCGACATCGAGGCGCGGGGCGCCACCCTCGATGAGCCCGAGCACGGCCTCACCGAGGAGGTGCTGGTCAGCACGGACGTCCTCATCTGGTGGGGGCACATGGCCCATGCTGAGGTGCAGGACGCGATCGTCGATCGCGTGCAGCAGCGCATCCTCGAGGGGATGGGCCTGATCGTGCTGCACTCGGGGCACTTTTCCAAGATCTTTCGCCGCATGATGGGCACCAACTGCAGCCTGCGGTGGCGCGAGATCGGCGAGCGGGAGCGCGTGTGGATCACGCTGCCCGGCCACCCCATCGCCGAGGGGCTGGGTGAGTATTTCGAGGTCCCCCACACCGAAATGTACGGCGAGTACTTTGACATCCCCCAGCCCGACGAACTGGTGTTCATCAGCTGGTATCAGGGGGGCGAGGTATTCCGCAGCGGCTGTGCCTACCACCGTGGTAAGGGCAAGGTGTTCTACTTTGCCCCTGGCCATGAGACGCTGCCCATCTATCACCAGTCGGAAGTGCAGCGCGTCATCCTGAACGCCGTGCGCTGGGCCAAGCCAGTGAAGGGCCCCTACAGCCACACGCGCGACGCCAATCGCGTCGATCCCCTCGAAGAGGTGGTCATCGACGCGTAGCGACCGCGGCGCGCGCCCCTACCGACGCACCCGTCATCGTCCGGCACCACCACCATGCCTGTTGAGATGGCATGGTGGTGGTGCATCGCGACGCCTCGGCAGACCGCAGCTCCGCCCCCGCGACGCCGCTAGCCCTCAGGGGCGATGGTCGCGCCATAGCGTACGACGGCGCCCATGGCCGTGTCGACATCGCCGAATGCGCCTGCCGTCGTCGCCGCCACCAGCGCGGCGCCCACCGCCGCCGGCTCCCCGAGAGCGGGCAGGTGGAGTGGCAGGCCAAAGCGCGTCGCCAGAATGCGCGCCAGGAGGGCGTTCCGCTCGACGGCGTTCCCCGCCCCCACCAGGTTCGCGCGCGGCCCCGCGAGGCGGCGCATGGTGTCATAGAGCGCCGCCAGCTGCTCGGCGATGCCCTCCAGGAGCGCCCGGGCCAGATGCCCGGGGGTCATGTTGTCGATGCTCATCCCCTGGAAGCTGCCGCGCACCTCCGGATCGGTGCGCGTCCCCGCAAAGAGGGGCGTGCAGCGCAGCCCGTCGCTCCCTGGCGGCACGCGCGCCGCCAGCGCGTTCATCCGCTCGTAGAGCGCTGCGTCCTCACCCGTCCCCCAGAACGCCTCGCCGATCCGCTGGAACAACCCGCGCAGCAGCGCGTACGAGGCGCCACCATAGAGCCCGGCCCCCACCAGGAGGTAGCGCCCGCCGGGAAATGGGCGCGCCTCGATCCCCGGCACGTGGGCAAAGGCATCCGTCAGTACCGAGGCCTGCGCTCCGGTGCCGATATTGACCAGCACCGTATCCGTCGCCTCGCGGACGCTGCCGATATAGCTCGCCTGGTTGTCGCCGATAGCCACGGAAACGGGCATACCGGCGGGCAGCCCCACGCGCCGCGCCACCCCCTCGGCCAGGGTGCCGGCCGCCTCCCCAGAGGCGCGCACCGGCGCCAAGGGCTCCGGCGGCAAGGCCAGCCTGCGCAGCACGTCTCTATCCCAGGTGCCGCTAAGGACGTCAAACAGTCCGGTGCTGGCGGCATTCGTGGGGTCGGTCACCGGAGGGCTCTGCGTCAAGCGGGCCACGATGGCATCGGGGATCAAGCAGGCGATCGCCGGAGGGGGCGGCAGCCGGCCGTGGCGCCGTAACCAGTAGAGGGACGGCCCGAGGTAACCCGTCGCCGGTAGCGCCCCCATGCGCACAAAGGCGGCGGCGCCCCCCGCCTCCTCAGTGAACCGCTGGAGGTAGCTTTTCCCCGTGGCGTCGCGCTCGGTGGCCCGCTGGTCTTGCCAGGTGATGGCCGGCGCCAGGGGCGTGCCGTCCGGCCGTACCAGGGCGAGGCCGTGCATCTGCCCGGTGACCCCCACGCCGCCGATGCTCCCGGCACCGCTCGCCCTGGCGGCAACAGCGCCCAGGGCCTCTTGGGCGGCGCCCCAGAGGGCGTCCAAGTCCAGCTCGGCTCGGCCAGGCGCCGCGCCGGCGCGCCCTGCCCCGTGAGGCAGCGACACGGTCGCCAGCGGGCGGGCAGCCTCCATATCGAGCGCTACGGCGCTCACACTCGTCGTCCCTACGTCCAGCCCAATGAACGCCCCCACGCTCCCTCCCGCCGTGCCTGCGCCCTGGCGACATGCGCAACCGGGCCCGGGACGCCCCCCCGCATCGCCTCGGCGCCCCATGTCATCGACCGCACCTGCTCCGCGAGGCCCCACAGACGCGGGTCTGTGGGGCCTTTGGCGACTGCATGCTGGGCAATTCCCGTTACCTACGCGTCGTATCCCTGGTGAACACCTTGAACATGTCAGTGTGCCCCGTGAACATGGTGAACAAGACACCTAGAGCAGGGCCTGCAGCGCCTGCCGCTCCTCTGCCGTCAGCTCGCGTTCACCCGCCTCGGCGTTCATACGCGCCTGCTCCGGTGACTTGGCGCCGGGGATAGCCACGGGCGCCGCCGGGTGTGATATCACGTAGCGGAGCGCTGTGGTCACCATCTCCTGTCCCGGCGCAACGCGCTCCTTGAGCCGCTCGACGGCGGCCAGCTCGCGCTCCACCTGGGCCCGCCGCGCCTGCCCCGCGTTCCAGTCCGACCGCACGTCATC
The DNA here is from genome assembly GCA_012841405.1 of Chloroflexota bacterium. Lineage (GTDB taxonomy): Bacteria > Chloroflexota > Anaerolineae > UBA1429 > UBA1429 > DUUT01. Next base: position 32,416 of record DUUT01000231.1, on the reverse strand, counting down.
AGCAAACACCGAGTCCACCGTATACTTGCCTGAGAGCAGACCCTTGCGCAGGGGGCCACGCACGAGGACGCCGATCCCCTGCTCGCGGCAGTAGGGCAACAGCTCGGACTCGGCGGCACGGTTCAACAGGGAGTAATCAACCTCGACGACGCTGCAGTTGCCGTCGGCGTTAAAGCGTTGGAGCACATCGAGGCGATCGGTCGAGATGCCATAGTGCCGCACATAGCCGGCCTGCTTCATCGCCTCAAACCCCTCCAGGTATACACTGGGGTCGGCGATATCGCCCTCATGGCACAGCACCACGTCCAGCCAGTCAGTGTGCATGCGCCCCAGCGAGGCAAACACGCACAGGCGAATCATGTCGGGCGTCGTCTTGGGCACCCCCTGCCCGGTACGCTCCCCCCAATGCCCCACCTTGCTGACGACGTACACCTGGTGGCGGATGCCGGCCAACGCCGTCCCCAGACGCTCCTCCGAGAGGCCGTTCGGCACCCCGTACGACTCGGCCGTGTCGAACAGGTTGACGCCGCACTCGTAGGCCTCGCGTATCGTGGCATAGGCGGTGACATCGTCGACCTTGCCCCACTGATTGCCGATATTCCACGTCCCGAGGCCAATCGCCGATACCTTCCAGCCCGTGTTCCCGAAATCGCGATAGAGCATGGCCCTCCTCCTCATGAGCCTGCGCCCCGCGGGGCGCGACGGTCCACTCGTGCCGCCGCAGTATGGAACAGCGCCCTGGCACGGTCAACCACTCCGTAGTGAACCGATCTGGCGCGCCGGCCATCTCACCCACTTGCCTCACGGCGCTCCGCGGTAGTATCATCGAGGATGTCGGTCGATGCATCCGCGAGAAAGGATACACGCCATGCACGGAGCGGGAGACGCGGCGACCATCTACCCGCTGACCTTTGAGCCGGTATTCCGCCACTATGTCTGGGGCGGGCGCCGCCTGGCCACCCTCTTTGGCCGCGCGTTGCCGTCTGGCATCGTGGCGGAGAGCTGGGATATCTCGGGGCACCCGGACTCGCCGACGCGGGTAGCCGTGGGACGCTGGCAAGGGCACACGCTGCCCGAGGTGCTGGACGCCCTCGGCCTCGATCTCGTGGGCACCCACAGCGCCGACATGCTCGCCCGCGGCCGCTTTCCCTTGCTCGTCAAGCTGCTCGACGCGAACCAGGATCTCTCCGTCCAGGTGCACCCCGACGACGCCTACGCCGCCCGCCACGAGAACGGTGAGATCGGCAAGACCGAGATGTGGTACGTGCTGCACACCGACCCCCACTACTCCCTCGTGTATGGCCTCAAACCCGGGGTGACACCCGACGCCCTCCGCAGCGCCATAGCCCGCGACCGCGTCAATGACGTCCTCCATCGCCAGCCCGTGTTACCGGGGGACACCATCGACGTGCCCGCGGGCACCGTGCACGCCCTGCTCGCCGGCGCCGTCGTCGCCGAGATCCAGCAGACCTCGGACGTCACCTACCGCCTCTACGACTGGGGGCGCGTCGGCCTCGATGGCAAGCCTCGCCCCCTGCACATCGATCGCGCCATGGACGTCATCGCCTTTGACCGCCCCCCGGCTGGTCCTGTGCCGCCCCAGAGCATCGTCGAGACCGAGTCGCTTCGGCGCCAGCTCCTCGTCCGCCGGCCCCAGTTCACCGCCGAGCGGATCCTTCTGGGCCCCGGCGCCACCTACGACGATGTCTGTGACGGCTCGACGTTCGAGATCTGGGGCTGCATGGAGGGCAGCAGCACCGTCACCTGGGCCGGCGCCCCGGTGGACCTCCCCGCCGTGCGCTTTATGCTCCTCCCGGCGGCTTTGGGCGCCTTTTCCGTCACCACGCGCACCGGCGCCACCCTCCTGCGCACCTATATCTGATCAGCCCACCTGCAGCGCACACCCATCGACGCGCGCGCTCACGCCTGCATCGACGCATTATCTGCGCCTCTGGCATTGGCATGCGCGGTCACATCGCCCGCAGCATCTTGCAGCTTTCCCTGCGCCGCACTGCACAATGCACCCCATGCAATGCATTGCACCGAACGCATCGCGAGGCCTGCATCGCGTTGCAGCCATCGCCATGCCCTCCCCGCGATGCCATAGTTGCCATTCCTCGCTCGTGATGCCTTCATCGCCATGCCACTCCGGCAGTGCTTCCATCGCGATGCTTCCATCGCGATGCCTATGAAGCGTCGCAGGCGCCGCATCGCCTCCCTAGCAGCGCATGTCTCGCCACGCATGGGCAGCGACGCTCCCTGTGCTACCAATGCCCCGCCACGCACGCGCTGCATCCCTTTCATCGCTCTGCCCTCATGGCATCTCGATGCGGTAGCGCTCCTCACGGCGCACCGGCACGTCGAGGTAACCCGCCCGGTACTGGGCCAGTCCATAGCGCACGAGGTAGCGCAATAGGGCGTTCCGCGCGATCCCCAGGTCGCCGGCAATGGCGTCGAGCATGTCGACCTCGCTCTCCTTCAGCCCGACGCCGACGCTCAGCGTGCGCCCGGTGGCGGGCACCGCTGCCGCACTCCCCCTCGCAGCCCCACGCTCCGGCGCATCCTCCTCCGTCCGACGAAACAGGCTGTCGTCTATGCGTGCCGTTCTCTTAGCCATCCGTCCACCACCTTTGCCAATTCCTGGTACGCCTGGGTCTGCGGGTTCTCCGGGTCATAGGTCACCACCGTCTCACCGATCGTAGCGGCCTCGGCCACCTTGACACTGCGCCCGATCTGCACCTCGAGGACGGGCTGCCCGGTGCGCAGCAGCGTGTCCATCGCATCGCGATGATGCGTCAAGCGCCGATCAAAGAAGGTGAGTAGGATGCCCAGCGTCTCGAGCGTCGGGTTGATCTCCTGCCGTACCTGCTCAAGGGTATCGAGGAACAGGCGCAGCCCGCGCAGGTCTACAATCTGCGCCTGCGTCGGGATCAGCACCGCTTGCGCCGCGCTCAGGGCGTTGATCGTCAGCAGCCCAAGGCTGGGCGGGCAGTCGATCAACGCCAAGTCGTAGGCGCCGTCGAGATCGGCCAGTGCCCGGCGCAGGACGTTCTCACGCCCCATGCGCGAGACCAACCCCAGCTCTGCGCCGGAGAGCGACAGATCGGCCGGCGCCAGCGCCAACCCCTCGTCGAGATGGCGAATTGCCCGCCGCAGAGGCAGTGTGCCAGCCAGAGCCCCACCGAGCACCTCGGTCATGCTCGCTCCGGCCGCGTCCGTTACTCCGCAGGCACCCGTCAGTGACGACTGCGGGTCCATGTCAACCAGCAGGACCCGCCGACCGGTGGTGGCCGCCAGCACCGTGCCGAGCACGTGCGTCGTGGCCGTCTTGCCGACGCCCCCCTTGTGGTTCGCGATGGCGATGGTGTACACGAGTCTACGCCTCCCACTGTTGCACGTGACCAAGGCCCAAGCGTTCGCCATGCTAGCCTTGCATAGGCTGCATGTCAACCGGCGCGATGCCACGGCGCCTCCTTCGCCGTAGGCGCCATACCTCTGCAGGACACCCGCGTGCCATCACTCGCTGGCGCCGGCCCACATGCGCCGACGGTAACGCCAGCGTTTGCTCGTCGCCCCGCGTCCCCGCACGACACGCCCATCCTCCGCAGGCCGATGCGTATACACAGGTCGCCGTATCACAAGATGCCCAGCATACGCTGTGTTGCGTATACTGGGCATGCTATCGCCGCGGACCGGCGGGGGCGCGTTCCTTACGGGGCGTGAGCGCGGGGTACGAGGCGAGGCAGATACCGAAGGGGGACGCACACCGGGAGGTGACGGCCTCCGCCGCCGGTTGAGGAGCTATCGTGCGCGACAGCAGGCACTCCGAGTCTTCCAGTGGTTACCGATCCGCACACGTAGGGGGCGCGTGCATCGCCACGCCCCCTACGCTACCCGCTAGTCAAAGACAAAGACCGTGCGGATGTTGCCCTCCGCTCCCTGGTACAGCCGGTCAAAGACGGCCTGGCCGTCCTCCAGGCAGGCAGTCTCGGAGATAAAGCGGTCCACCGGTATCCTGCCGGAGGCGATGAGCTGCACGCAATCGGCGTACTCCCCGTTGGAGGCGCACACGCCATAGAGCGAGATCTCGCCGCTCACCACCCGCTGCAACCCGATTTCCACCCGCGGCATGACGTTGCCCACCAGCGTCAGCGCGCCGCCGAGGCGCGTGATGTCCAGCGCCAGGTCGATCGTGGCCTGCACCCCCACCGCCTCGATGACGGCGTTCGCCCCCTCCGGACCCGTCTCTGCCCGCAGGCGCTCGAGTACGTCGGGGCCGTCGGCGCGCACGGTGGCGTCGGCCCCAAGATCGCGCGCCAACGCCAACCGATCCTCGGCGAGATCCGTCACGATGATGCGCCCCGCCCCCTTGAGCCGAATGGCCTGCATGGCCACCAACCCAACGGCCCCCGCTCCAACGACCACCACCGTGTCGTTCAGGCACAGCGGCGTACGGTTCGCCGCGTGCACGCCGATGGACACCGTCTCGGCCAGCGCCGCCTGGGCGAAGGAGAGATTGCCGGGCATGTGCACCGCGATCCACTGGGGGATGCTGACGTACTCGGCCATCGCGCCATGCCGCCGGTACGTCCCCTCCGAGACCCCCACCACCTGGCGGTTCTGGCACAGGTTCCACTGCCCCTTCAGGCAGTACGCGCACTGGAGGCAGTACACCGTCGAGTCAAAGCAGACGCGATCGCCGGGCGCAAAACCGGTGACGTTCTCCCCCACCGCCTCGACCACGCCGGCCGCCTCGTGGCCCATGATGATCGGCGGCTGTCGCCGCCCCGTCGTACCACTGTAGCCCTTGATGTCCGAGCCGCAGATGGCGCACGCCTTGACGCGCACCAACAGATCCTCCGGCCCGCACGTGGGCATCTCCCAATCCTGATACGTCATGACGTATGGAGCGGTGTGTACCAGCGCCTTCATCGTTCCTCCTCAGCGGTTGATCGCATCATCCCTTGCTACCCGTGCCTGGGGACGGTACGTCGGGACGGTACGTCCCCCCGGCCCGTGAGCGGCCCTGCACGAATCGGTCTCGGGCTATCATCAGGACGTCGCGGCGCGGCGCGCCCCGTCGCTAGGACATCGCCCGCGGGCCTCCGACACCGACGTCGCGTGGAAGCGCTCTGCCCCACGCACGCATCCGACGCAGGCGCGCCCATGGTAGCCCCATCCGCTGGGCGGCGCAAGCGACGGGACTATCCCCCACCACGCCCGTAGGCGCCCCCTGCGCGCCACGTGATCCCTGCCCTCTCCGCCCCGTCCAAACCCACACCCGCCTACGGCCGCTCACCCTCGGCGTCGTGCCAAACGGCCCAAAGCCACGCTGCCTGGCTGTTGACAACGTTGTCACTGCATGCTACAATCGCGCCCGTTGTCGGCATCATGACGGGTGTCGCCGCGGCACGCCCGACAGGAAGGGGTACCGTGTGGTGCGCTCGAGTCGACCCACTATCAAGGACGTGGCCAAGCACGTCGGTGTGTCGTTCAAGACCGTCTCGCGCGTCATCAACGGGCAGCCGGGTGTTCGGCCCGAGGTGCGCGCTCGCGTACGCGCCGCCATCACCGAGCTCGGCTATGTGGTGAACCACTCGGCGCGCTTGCTGGCATCGGGCAGCAGCCGGACCCTCGGTGTGGTCATCCCGCGGATCACTGACCCCTACACGTTCCAGATGATCCACCACGTGGGCACCGTCAGTGAGGCCGCCGGCCTGGGCGTCATCATTCTCACCCGCCCTACCCTGACCGACGAGATCTCGATCAGCAACTTTATCGGCCACGGGCTCGTGGGCTCGCTCCTCTTTGTGGCGCCGCGCTCCACCGAGCCGTACCTGCCCATCATCCGCACGCTGGGGCTTCCGGCCGTGGTGATGGAGACCCAGTTCCTGGGCGATGCCCAGCAGCCCGCCATGCCGATCCCCTGCGTCGCGTCGGACAACCGTCACGGCGCTTTTGCCGGCGTCAGCTATCTCGCCGGCCTCGGGCATACGCGCATCGCCACGATCACGGGCGGAGAGGCACCACAGGCTCGCCTGCGCCTGCTGGGTTACGAGGATGCCCTCGCCGCCCACGGCCTGCAGTCCAACGCAGCCTACGTGCGTCACGGCAGGTTCACGTGGGAGTCCGGCTACGACCAAGCCCTCGCCCTCCTGGACGCAACGCCGAGACCCACGGCCATCTTTTGCGCCAGCGACGCCATGGCCTTGGGCGCCATCCGCGCCTGCCACGAGCGGGGCCTGCGCGTCCCGGGGGATATGTCCATCCTCGGCTTTGATGACATACCCGATGCCGCCGCCAGCGCTCCGCCCCTCACGACGGTGCGCCAGCAGGCGTTCGCGATGGCCCGTCACGCCATTCAGCTGCTCCAACGCGCCATGGAAGGCGAGGAGACGCCGCCGGGCACCCACCTGTACCCGACGGAGCTCGTGATACGCGCCTCTTGTGCTTCACCGGCCTAGATGCCCATGCCATGGGGCATGCCACAACTCTATGAAGGAGAGACATGAACCCCGTAACCGTCACCGTCGGCTTTGTTCCCTCGTTGCGTACCCGCGCCACCGAGTGGACGCTCAAGATGCGCAACGACAGCCTGGCCGCCTTTGCCAAGATCCCAGGGCTCAAGGTCGTGGCGCCCCAACCGTCGGGCGATGACGCGACCATCGACGCCGAGCGGGGCCTCGTGCCCCACGGCCTGGTACGAACACTAGACCAAGCCGAGGCCATGGCCACCTACTTTGCCCGCCAGGGCGTCGATGCGCTCATCGTCTGCCCGGTGGACTTTGGTGACGAGCGCTCGGCGGCCAAGATCGCCGAGATCCTGCGCGTTCCCGTGCTGCTCTTCGCCACCAAGGAGCCTCCCGCCATCGACGACGCCAGCATGGCCCGGGTCTCCGACTCTTACTGCGGCAACCTGTCCATCGCCTCGGCGTTCTACCGACGCAAGCTCCCCTTCCACTATGCCGGCATCTTTTTCCCTGACGAGCACGAGTTCGCGTGCGAGGTCGAGACCTTTGTGCGCGCCATCGCGGTGGTCAAGGGATTGCGCGGCGCTCGCATCGGCCAGGTGGGCGTGCGTCCCCCCACCTTTGAGACCGTGGGCTATGACGAAGCCGCGCTCATCAGCAAGTTCGGCCAAAACGTGATCTATGCCGAGCTCTCCGACCTGGTGCTCGACGCCCAGGGCCTGGCGGATGACGATCCACGCGTCCAGGAGACCATCGACATCGTGCGTCGCGCCGCGCCCACCATCACCGTGGCCGACGACTATCTGCTCAAGTCGGCCAAGCTCGAGGTCGCCCTGGTCGAGTTCTGGAAGACGTGGCGCCTCTCCGCGCTCTCGGTGCAGTGCTGGCCCGCCATCGGCCGCATGCTGGGCATCTCGAACTGCGCGCTCTATGGCCGCCTCACCGAGCGCCGCATGCTGACCGCTTGCGAGACCGACACCCTCGGGGCGGTGGCCATGCTGGCCAACTACCAGGCTGCCTTGGGGGAGACGCTGCCCCACTTTGTCGACTGGACCATCCAGCACCGCGAGAACCCCAACTGGTTGCTGGCCTGGCACTGCGGGAACGCACCCGTGTCCTTGGCGCGGGATCCTCGCGAGGTGGCCCTCCGTTCCCGTCGCGATATGAAGGGTGAACTGCCAGTGAACCCCGGCGACCCGATGGCGGGGCTGTTCCAGTTCCAGATCAAGCCTGGGCAGGTGACCTTCTGCCGGCTGGCCGAGTACGACAACGCCTGGAAGATGCTCATCGCCACCGGCGAGATCATCCCCTCCGACGAGACCCTGGCGGGTACCTGGGCCTGGGTGCAGGTCAATGATCATGCCCAACTCTACCGCACGCTGGTCGAGGAGGGGTTCATCCATCACGCGAGCATGGTGCACGGCGATCAGACCGCGGCGCTGCTCCAGGCCTGCAAGTTCCTCGACATCCAGCCCGTCGTTGTTTCCTGAGCGGAGGGAGGAGATGGCTGACCACCAGATCGTGGGCCTCGGCCTGGCCGTCCTGGATGTCCTCATCCGGTTGAAGGACATGCCGACCTGGGAACGCGGGACGGGCATCAGCGCCTTCCGCCTCGATGGCGGAGGGCCGGTGGCCACGGCGATGGCCGCTGCCGCTCGCCTCGGCGCCCGCGTGGCCTACATGGGCACTGCCGGAACCGACGTCGCCGCCGAGATCAAGCTCCGTGAGCTGGAGCGCTATGGCGTGGATCTCCGTTATGTCGTGCGGCGACCGGGCCCCGAGACCCAGGTCGTCATCGTCTACGTGGACGAAGAGACGGGCGAGCGGGTGTTTGCCGGCCTGCGAGGCGTGGACCGAGTCCTCCTCCAACCCGAGGAGCTCGACCGCGAAGCAATCACCTCCGCCGAATACCTCCACCTCGACGGCTGTCACCCCGACGCCGCACTCCAGGCGGCCAAGTGGATGAAGGAAGCAGGAAAAAAGGTCGTCCTCGACGGGGCCAAGCACGCGGGCCCCGTCGGCGAGCACATGCGAGCCCTCATTCCCTATGTCGATGTCCTGATCTGCGGGTCGGGCTTTGTGCCATCGCTCACGGGCAAGGACGACATCTGGGAGGCGGGCGAGGCCGCCCTGGCGCTGGGCCCGAGCATCGTCGTCCAGACTGAGGGCGCCGACGGGAGCTATACCGTCACCTGCGACGAGCGCTTCCATATGCCGGCGTTCGCCGTTGACGTGGTGGACACCACCGGCGCTGGGGACGTGTTCCACGGCGCCTATATCGTTGGTCTATTGCAGGGTTGGAACCTCCGTCAGATCACGGCGTTCTCCACGGCTGTGTCTGCCATCAAGTGCACCAAGCTGGGCGGTCGTGCCGGTGTTCCCTGCTTTGACGACGCGGTAGCCTTTGCCAGGAGCCAAGGCTATGATATCCCCTAGGATAAGGAGACATTTCACACATGCCACTGGTATCGATTCGCGATGAACTCGCACGCGCCCAGGCTGGGCACTATGGGATCCCCTGCTTTGACGTCTTTGATATGGTTGCCACCGAAGGGACCTTCCTCGCCATTGAGGACCAGCGGGCGCCGACCATCATCGCCATCTATGCGGGGTTCATCGATAGGCCCGGGGCCGACGTGTTCGCCAACGCCATCCGCACGATGGCCAGCCAGGCCACCGTCCCCGTATCGCTCATCCTGGACCACGGCGCGAGCTATGAGCAGTGCATCAAGGCGCTGACGTACGGCTTTACCGATGTGATGTTTGATGGCTCGCAGCTGCCGGTAGAGGAGAATATCGCCATCACCAGCATGGTGGTGCGCGCCGCGCACGCCGTTGGTGCCTCCGTGGAGGCCGAGCTGGGCCATGTGGGGCGCGGTTCCGACTATGAGGCCTTTGGTGGGCAGCGCCAGGGGTTCACCGACCCGGCCCTCGCCGAGCGCTTTGTCGCCGAGACGGGTGTCGACTCGCTCGCCGTGGCCATCGGCACGGCCCACGGCGTCTACAAGGGCACGCCCTGCCTCGACCTGGATCTGCTAGCCGAGATTCGCCGCCGCGTCGACGTCCCCTTGGTGATGCACGGCGGATCGGGCCTCTCAGAGGAGCAGTTCAAGGCCGCCATCGAGGCGGGGATCACCAAGATCAATGTGGCCACCGACCTCATGCTGACGGCCGGTGCCAAGATGATCGAGACGGCCAAGGCCGACGATGCATCCTACTTTGGCATCCTCGATGCCGCGCGGCAATCCTATCGCCAGCGCACAGCCTACTATATGGATCTCTTTGGCGCCACGGGCAAGGCCTAATCCACCTGCGACTTCAGAGGGGCGTCTGGACACGGGCTCCCGTCTCCAGACGCCCCTCCGCTCCCCTGCCCTGCCCACGCCCAGCGTCAGGGCCCCCTCTTTCCCCGTTGCCTCGGCCGCAGACCCGCGCTATGATAGGGATACGCGTGTGTCGCTGCGCGATCCTGCGTCGGGGGAGAGCGCCTTGCCCTCCAAGCACATTGCCGCCACCAGGCGCGGCCACGGTAACCCGACGCTGCCATCGCGGAGCGCGTCGAACGGCCACGGCAGCTCGGCCTGTAGGGTCCCAGCGAGGGAGGTGGTTATGTCTACCGTGTACACGATCGGACTCGAGCGACGCTCGCTGGAGGATCTCATCGCCACCCTCCGCGAAGCGGGGGTCGACGCCATCATCGATGTGCGCCTGCACAATACGTCCCAGCTCGCCGGTTTCTCCAAACGTGATGATTTCGCCTTCCTCCTTCAGGAGGGCTTTGGCATCGCGTACGAGCACCACCTCGAGCTAGCCCCCACCGAAGAGATCATGCGCGCCTACCGCAAGAGCCGCGACTGGGAAGCATACCGTCGGGGCTATATGCCCCTCCTCGCGGAGCGCGATGCAGTGGCCGTCGGCCGCGATGTGCTGTCGCGCTACCAGGCGCCCTGCCTCCTGTGCGCCGAGCGTGACGCCGGGCAGTGCCACCGCTCGCTTATCGCCGCGCACTGGGCGGAGCAGCTTCCCGACGTGCAGGTCGTCCATCTCTAGCGCCCCCTGTGCCGGCTCGGTCGGCCATCCGCGAGAAAGGATCGCTTCATGAACCATCGAGAGCGCGTGTTAGCCGCCCTGGAGCACCGTGAGCCCGATCGCGTGCCGCGCACCGCCAGCCTGACGCCGGGGGTGCTCGACGAGTTCTGTCGTCGCACGGGGCAGGACGACCCCGCCGCCTACTGGGAGTGGGATCTGGCCAGTGTGGGGTTCCGACCTCCTGCTCCCGCGCCGGATCTCCTGGCGCGCTACGGCCACTATTTCCGCGACCTCGACATCGAGTGGGTGCTCGATTGGGAGAAGAGCCACTACCCCGTCGAATGGGGCGTAGCCACACGCCCGGCCCACTTTTGGCACCTCAGCGCGCCCATCGCGCCGCTGCGCAACGCCACCAGCCTGGCCGACATTGAGGCGTTCCCCTTCCCCGACTATATCACCGAGTGGCGCCACGACCACCTAGAAGCCGAGATCACCCGGCTGAAGGAAGCCGGCTACGCCGTCACCGCCAGCATCGGTTGGATCTTTCAGACCGCCTGGACGATTCGCTCCCAGCCGGGGCTGTTCGCCGACTTTTATGACAATCCCGAGATGGCCGATGCCCTCCTGACGCGCATCACCGACATCCGCATCGCCCAAGCCGTGCGCCTGGCCGAGGCGGGGGTCGACATGATCTCGCTCAACGACGATATCGGCAGCCAGAAGAGCATGATCATCAGCCCCGCCATGTGGCGGCGCTGGCTCAAGCCACGCCTGGCCGCCGTCATCGCAGCGATCCATCGCGTCAACCCGAGGATCCACTTTCGCTACCATTCCGACGGCTGGCTCATGCCCGTCATCCCCGAGCTCATCGAGATTGGCGTATCGTCGCTCATCACCGTGCAGCCCGAGAGCATGGATGTCTTTGAGGTCAAGCGTCTGTACGGGGATCGCCTCTGCATGGAGGGCACCATCGGCCTGCAGAGTGAGCTCATGCACGGCACGCCCGATGACGTGCGCCGCATGATCAAGGCGCAGTGCGACGGGCTCAAGCCAGGCGGCGGCTGGATCGCCTCCCCGGGCAACGGCGTCACCCCCGACATCCCCTGGGAGAACCTGGCCGCCATGTTTGAGGCGTTGGAGGAGTACGGGGGGTACTAAGTCGTGTTTGGAAAAGGGCCACAGCATGGCTCTGAGCGTGGCGAGAAACCTTGGCGATGGGCCTCAAGGCCCGTCGCTCATGCTCTGGGCGACATCGTTTTACTGTCGGGTGCGTTCTTGAGACACGCCCTCGCAGGACCGTAGCCGCAGAGCCCGCATCGTCAGAAGCGCACACCGCGATGCCCGGGACGCGGCACGTCTGGCGTGGTGCACTCAGGCGCTTCCCTCGCGAGGCGCCTGGTCATCCTCACCGACAGCCCCCTGCCAGAGGCGCTGCATCTCTGCGCACCGCCCGAGGAGCTCATCCAGCGTGCCCTCGTCCTCGATGCGGCCGTCCCTCAGCACGATGATGTGATCTGCGCGGCGCAGGGCATACTTGCGGTGCGAGACGGCCAGGCACGTGGCCTCGCCGTCGGCAAACACGCGCTCCCACAGCTGGCGTTCCGTCTCGACATCGAGGGCGCTCGAGAGGTCATCAAAGACGAGCAGCTCAGGCTCACGGACAAACATGCGCGCCGCCGCCGTGCGTTGCACCTGCCCGCCCGAGAGCTTGACGCCTTTGGGGCCCACCATCGTCTCCAGGCCGAGCTCAAACTGCTCGAGGTCATAGTCCATCACCGCCTTGTGGATGGCGCGCGCGATGGCGTCATCGTCGCCGTTCAGGCCCATCAGCAGGTTGTCGCGGAGCGTATCGCTAAAGAGCCGCGGGATCTGCGCCGTATAGGCACAGCAGGGCGGCACCATGTGGCGCGCCAGATCCTCCACCCGCCGTCCGTTCCACCGGACCTCGCCCGAATCCATCGGCAGCAGCCCGAGCAGCACCCGCAGGAGAGTCGTCTTGCCGGCGCCCACGCGCCCCGTTACCACGGTGAGGCTGCCACGTCTCAGGTGCACGGTGATGTCCTCAATGCCGCGATCACTCCCCGGGTAGTGATACGTCATGTGGAGGGCGTCCAGCGTGCGCAGGCGGTGCTCCGGTCTCTTCGGCGCATAGACGACATCCGGCAGCTGGCCATCGAGATAGATGGGGCTGCACTCGATCAAGGCCTCCTTCGGCGCCCCCTCCATGAGCCGTGCCATGCGCTCCACCGAGACGCCGATCTGCTTGTAGCGCGCCACGAGCAGGCCGGCAAAGGTGGTGAACTCGCTGATCCCCTCGAGAAAGTACGTGAACAGAGCGAAATCGCCGACGCTAAAGGTGCCGTTCGCCATTACCTGCCCGGCCAGAATGAGGATGACGCCGGTGCCCAGGTTCGTCGCGTTGCGAAAGATCGAGTGCAGCACCTCGTTAAAGACGCGATCCTTGATGGCCACCACACGACGCTCATCGTTCAGCGCGGCAAAGCGCGCCAGCACGTGCTCCTCAGCGGTGGCCACCTTGACGGCCTGCACCGCCCCAAAGAACTCGCCGATAAAGCCCGTGACGCGGCCGGCGGCGCGACGGCTCTCGCGCCGGTACATTTCGATCTTGTTCGTCGCCCCAAAGGCAATGCCGCCCACGGCCACAAACGGCGCCAGCGCCAGCACCGTGATCAGTGGATCGATGCGGGCCATGGCGACAACGGCCACGATGCCAAAGGCGATGAGCCCCTGCAGGTCATTGAGCCACAGGGCAGAGCGAGATCTCGAACACATCGCCGCGAAAGCGACTGATCGCTTCGCCGGGCGAGTCGGGCAGCGCCGCCGCACCCGGCCGCCTCAGGATGTGGCGCAGCAGGTTCCTGCGCAGCAGCGCCGCCGTGTGCACGAAAAAGGGCACGTTCGTGCGGATGAGGCCATACATACCCAGCACGCGACCGACCATACAGCCCGCCAAGATGGTCACAAGCGTCCACACCGTGAGGCCCGCGGCAGCGTCGCCCGAGAGCAGGTCAAAGAACGCCTGCAGCACAAACCCCGGGAGCTGCCAAAAGAGGTTGAGCACCAGCATGGCCGCCAGGTTGAGCAGCCAGAGGCCCGGGCGAAAGCGCACCATCTGCAGGATGACGCGCCAGGCGGGCAGTGCATCCACCGCCTCACGCTCGAGCCGCTCCCTTGGCGCACGCAGGGTTTCCGCCGTCATGCCAGCACCTCCTGCAGCCCGGTCTGGAGGAGACGGGAGAAGCGCGAGCTCGGGTCCACCGCCAGGGCCATCCGGGAGCCATGCTCCACCACCAGGCCCTCCTCCAAGATCATGATCTCGTCGGCGCGATGCACCGTCCCCAGATGGTGCGCAATGATGATGGCCGTGCGGCCCGCGAGCAGGCGGTCGACGGCGCGCTCGATGAGCTGCTCCGTGGCGGGATCGAGCCGCGATGACGCCTCATCGAGGATGACCAGCCCAGGGTCCCGCAGAAAGACGCGCGTAAAAGCGAGCAACTGCGCCTCCCCCGCCGACAGCCCTCGGCCCGAGGACTGCAACTCGGTATCCAACCCATCGGGCAGCGTCGCCAGCCAGTCGGCAAGCCCCAGCGTCTCGATGGCCTCGAGGATGTCGGCATCCGGAATCGAGGCATCAAAAAAGGTCAGGTTGTCGCGCAGTGTGGCCTGAAAGAGCTGGACCTCCTGGGTCACCAGGGCGACGCGCTGCCGCAGCTGACGCAACGTCGGCCGGCGCACGTCGACGCCTCCAAGCGTCACCGTCCCCGAGGTCACGTCGTACAGGCGGAAAATGAGGCGTGCCAGGCTCGTCTTGCCGCCGCCGGTGCGCCCGAGCAGGCCCAGCACCCGGCCCGGCGCGAGGCTGAACGACACGTCCCGCAGCACAGGCTCGTTCTCGACGTAGGCGAAGGACACACCGTCAAACGCTAACCCGAGCGGGCCGGCGGGGATCGCGGCGCCCGGGCCATCGACGGTGCGGCTCTTGATCGCGCGCAGCTCGCTGAGGCGCTGGGTGCTAGCGCCAGCGTTCTGCAGGCTCTCTGTCTGCTGGGTCAGCTCGCGGATGGGGCGCCCGAGGAGGTTCGTGTACTGCACCAGCAGGAACGCCGTCCCGACGGTAATGGTGCCCGCGCGAAAGAGGTAGAACCCCGCCACCATGGCCAGCACGGTTGCCAGCGTCACCTGCAGGTTGCCCGTGGTGTTCACCACAAGGTACATCTCGGACGCCTTGCGCCAGTGCGCCAGGATGGTGCGGTGCAGGTCGTACAGCCCACGGAGGACGAAATCCACCGCCCCACACGAGCGGATATCCTCGGTACCGGCCAGCCGCTCCTCGAGAAAGCCAAACAGGTTTGACTCGGCCTCGCGGCGCGCTTTCTCGTGGGGGATGGCCAGGCTGCGCACTGCATTTAGCGCCACGAGGGTTATGACGGCGAAAACGGCAAAGACGGCGCCCACCGCACCATCCTCACGAAAGAGCGCCGCCAGGATGCCGATGAGCAGGATGATGTTGCCCAGGATGCGGATGACGAGCTGCGAGAAAAAGTTCGAGAGCTGCGACACGTCGCCGTCGATGCGCTCGATGAGCTTCCCTGGGCTCATGTCACCGTGAAAGCCCATGTCCAAGTGTAGACAGTGCTCGGCCAACTCGAGGCGCAGGGCATTCGTGGCCGTCCACGCGACGCTCTCGCCATAGTAGCGCGCGCCCACACCGAGGGCCTGCTGGAGGAGCGCCAGGCCGACAAACGCCAAGGCCGCCCGCATGAGTTGCCCGCCGGCAGCAGGCGATGTCGCCACGTCGATATAGTAGCGGGTGATCTGGGGATTGACGATCTGGAGGCCGATGCTCGCCAGCAGGAGCACCGTGAGCAGCCCAAAGCGTAGCTTCTGGGTGCCGATGTGGGCAGCCAGAAGGTCCCAATACGCGCGCAACGGCATATTCCTCGTCATGCTCACCTCGTACAGCCAGGGTCGGCCGACCGAATCGTTCGGTGGCTGCCACGACGCGCCCCGCGATGCAGGCAGGCGATGGGCGAGCTGGGTGCGTGGTTGGCAGGGGTGAGACGCCGCGCGGCGTCACGGAGGGGTGCAGGGATTCGACAAACGAAGAAGAGCGGCCACGGGTACTCCCTACCGTACCCATGGCCGCCGCAGTAAGCGCGGGTGAGCCCCCTCTCGGGGGCACGTCGTCGCCCTGACGACGTGAACAAAACGGCCACCGGAACCGTGCGCCCGCGACCGGTGCCACTCTGATGTGAGCGACTACTGCCTGGCCGACAGGCGCGCCCAAGACAGCGCACACTGGCAGAGGAGTGTCATTGGTCGCGCCCTCCTTCTCAAGATGACCTGATTCTAGTGGAACCCAAACAACTTTTCAATGCCCCGGGCGCGCAGCGCTACGCCGCATCGTCCTCGTGGCCGTTGTATGGCGGCAGGGTCACCATCCGCACCCGCTGCACGTTGGGCACCTCCAGGAAGCGCGGCATGAGGTCCGCCGGCACGCACTCGTCGAGCCCGAGGATCATGATCGACGCTCCGCCGCGGGTGACCCGGCTCATCTGCACAAAGCCGATGTTGATGTCGGCTTGGCCCAGGATCTGCCCCATGCGCCCCACGATGCCCGGCCGATCGTGGTGCAGGTCCACCAGCATGCACCCTTGGACGACGCAATCGAGGCGCTGCCCATCCAACCCCACCAGGTGAGGCTCTCCCTGAATCAGGGCACCGGAGATGTCCATCGGTTCGGACGTGCCCGCAAAGCGCGCCGTGATGAGGCTGCCGTAACGCGTCCCCCGCCCGAGGCGCGCCTCAGACACCACCAGGCCACGCTCATCGGCGTACTGCGAGGCATTCACCAGGTTGACGGGGCCTGCGCTCACCGGGGCCAGCAGGCCGGCCAAAAAGGCCGAGGTCAGCACCCGCGTATCGTACTCGCAGATCTCGCCCTCGTACACCAGCTCGAGGCGCCCCAGCAGTCCACCGCGCCACTGCACGAAAAAGCTCCCCAAGCGGGTGGCCAGGTCGATGTACGGCTGGAGGAACTCGACCGCCTTGGGCGGGACGTAGGGGAGGTTGACGGGCCCCTCGGGGATACGGCCGGCCAGCACGTCCACCACGGAGCGCGCCACATCGAGCGCCACGTGCTCCTGTGCCTCCGCCGTCGAGGCGCCCAGATGCGGCGTGGCGATCACGTTTGGGAGCCCAATGAGCGGGTTGTCGGTGGCGGGCTCTTGCTCAAACACGTCGAGCGCAGCCCCCGCCAACACCCCCCGCTCCAGGGCCTCCCGCAACGCCTCTTCATCGACGATGCCGCCACGGGCGCAGTTCAGGAGGTACGCTGTGGGTTTGAGCAGCGCCAACTCGCGGGCGCCGATCATGCCACGGGTCGCCGGGCTGAGAGGCGTATGCACGGAGACAAAGTCGGCGGCGGAGAGCACCTCCTCCAGCGAGGCGAGCTCTACCCCCGACGACGCCGCACGCTCGGGGGAGACGTACGGATCGTGGGCGATGACGCGCATCTCCAGGCCACGGGACTTGGAGGCCACCAGCATGCCGATGCGGCCCAACCCCACGAGGCCGAGAGTCTTGTCCTTGATCTCGAACCCCTGCAAGGTGCGCTTTTCCCAACGCCCCGCCTTGAACGACGAGACCGCGGGATAGATGCGTCGCGCCAGAGCCAACATCAGGGCGATGGTGTGCTCCGCCACGGCGTTGCTGTTGCCCGCGGGGGCATTGACGACCACAATGCCGCGCCGCGTAGCCGCGTCCACATCGATGTTATCGACTCCCGTGCCGGCGCGCCCCACGACGCGCAGGCGACAACCGGCCTCGAGGAGGGAGGCCGTCACCTGGGTCGCGCTGCGCACGACAAGGGCGTCGTAGGCGCCAATGGCCGACATCAGCTCCTCCGGCGAGAGACCGGTACGCACGTCGACGTCCGCCGCCTCACGCAGCACCTGAAGGCCAGGTTCACTCAGGGGTTCGGTTATTAATACGCGCATGCCATTGCCTCAATTCTACGATGCGTTCCTGTCGGCCGTGGCGTCGCGTGTGCACGCGAGCATACCCAAGCGAGCCGTCAGCGCTCGTCGAGAGGGTTGATCACCAGGCCCGTCAGCAGCTTGGGGTAAAAGTAGGTGCTCTTCTGCGGCATGGTCAGCCCCTGCTCGGCGACGTTCCACACCTGCTCGATGCGTGTCGGGTTGAGGATGAACGCCGCCTGTGCCTCGCCCGACGCCACCAGCGAGCACGCCTCGCCTTCGTCGATGGTGTACATCACCTGCTCAGTCCGCGCCAAGGTCTCGGTGTCGATTCCCAGGTGTGGCGCCAGGATGAGATTCTGCAGCACGCTGACGTCGAGCTCGGACAGTCCCCCCTCCACCTCCGGCGGCATGCCCCGGTGGGCCCGCGCGAGCTCTTTCAGGCGCAGCACCCAGCGCTGTCCCTGCCCCGTGCACAGCCCGATGGCCACGGTATGGTCGGCGGCCTGGGACGTCGCCTCGCTCAACGATACCTCGGGCGCCACCGGCACGAGATCGAAATCGTCGCGCAACGCCTCCACAAGCCGCGACGGATCGCGGCCGTTCTGCCCGAGGATGACGCGATGCGTCGGCAGGATGTAGAGGCCGGGATCTTTGGCGGCGGCCAGGTACATGAGCGCATAGTCGTAGGGCCTCGCCTGCGCGGGATCCCCCTCCGCATCGCGCTGCTCCGCTTGGTAGGCCAACGCCGTCTCGTAACGATGGTGCCCATCGGCGATAATGATCTCGCGATCCGCGAGGCCGGCGGTGATCGCCGTGATGGTGTCCAGGTCGCCGATACGCCAGAACACGTGGCAGACCCCCTCGTCATCGCGGATGTCGACGAGCAGGTCTGGATGCTGCGGATCCTCTGGCGGCGCGAGGAGGTGGCGTACCGCATCGTGGGGGTCGCGGTAGAGCCCGAATACCGGGCTCAGGTTGGCGCGCACCGCGCGCGTCAGGCGCAGGCGGTCGATGCGCGGCCCGATGCGCGTGCGCTCGTGACGGCGGATCGGCCCCCCATAGGGGCTCAGCCGTACGCGCCCCATGACGCCCGTGCGCGTGCGCTGCTGTCCGGCGGCATCCACAAAGTGCTGCTGATAGCCATAGAGGGCCGGCTGCCGGTCCTGCACCAGCACGCCCTCGGCAATCCAGCGCGCCATCGTCTCGGCGGCCCGCGCGTGCCAGCCTCTCCCAGAGGGCGTTTCGCCGAGGATGAGGCGCACGATGTTATGGGGGTTCGCTGCCAGCAGCTGAAGGTGCCGCTCGGAATCGATGACGTCGTACGGGGGCGCAAAGACGCCGGCATCGGTGTACTCGCTGCTGTACCGCAGCCCGTGTAGCGGTGCTAGATCGACCATGTCCACGTCCTCGCGATGATGCGCAATAAAAAGCGCCAGCTCCCACCGAGGGGAGGACTGGCGCAACGCGGCCTCATATTGAACGTCGCCGTAGAGTTCAGTTGCTTAGGATTGTAGCACTGGGCCACAGGGGTGTCAAAGAGCTGCAGAGGCGGCTGGTCAGTGCCCAAGCATGGTCGCGTCGAGGGTGAGGGGGGCCGTAACACCGTTGACGTCGACTGTGTAGACGCCCGGCACAATACCGAGCCCGCGCAGGTCCAGGGGGATGGTCTCCTCAAAGGGCGTCAGCACCTGGGCGGCGATGGCGTCCGGGTCGCGAGCGGTATAGACACGCACCCTGATGGTATCGCCCGCGCGCTCTTGCGTCACGCCATCGATGACCGTCGCGGCGTCGCTCAGCTGCCCCCGCGCTACGACGTGCACCTGCACCGGGTACGATTCGAGGATCAGAATGTCAATCTCGTCCACCGGCGCCAGGCCCTCGGACGCGCCCCCTGGCGTCGGCTCTGACGGACTGACGGGCGCCGGCGCTTCGGCACACGCGTTGGCCAGCGTACAGCCGGCCACCACCAGCAGTACGAGCGCTGCGAACAACGACAGGGGCATGAGACGGGATCGCATCACGCGTCCTCCGAGATAACTGGGCTTCCGATGGCGTTGGGCCGCGGACGAGCACGGCCGCTCACCTCCAGAGACGGCTGTTACCGCCTGCGGGTTCCATGCTCACGCGGGCTTTTGGGACGCGGCCTCGCACTCCCCGGCGAGGGCGTGTCTGCAAGGCGCACCGTACGCAGGAATAACAGCGCCCCGCGCTACGCGCGGGGCGACATCGTTACTACGTCGGATGTGTTGTTGAGACATGGCCTAGTGCTCGCCCTCGACCTGCAGCATCTCCAGCGCCGCCCGACGGCCGTACACCACGGCATAGTTCATACCCCGGTCCTCGGGATACACCTGTGCCATGGAGCTCAGCCACAGGTGGTCGACGGGCGTTCGGAACGGCGGCTTGCGCTGCGAATACCGCAGGCCAATCACGGGCTGGGCGTAGCGCTCGCGCCACGCCCACACCTGCCGCACCCACCCGCGCTCAAATCCCCTGAACATGCGCTGCAGGTGGGGCAGGTACGCCTCGAGCAGCTCATCGGCGGACATGTGGTAGTAGGGGTCCTGGGGATCGAGGTAGCGCGACAGATAGGCCAGGTGCGTGCCGCCGTACGTCTCGGGGCGCTGCATGTTGGTGTGCTCGATCACACCGGTGAAGGGGATGCTGGGGTCACCGACGTTCAGCCAATAGGCATCCGACAGGCTGCGATCCAGGCTCATGACGAGGCAGACGTTCGCCAGGTAGGTGATACTCCGGAGGCGCTCACGGTAGTCGTCGGGCAGGCCCGGCGCCAGATCCGCCAGCACTTCTGGAGCGGTGGTCACAAACACGCGATCGGCCGGGCACAGGCGGCCCCTCACCACCACTCCCGTTGCCACGGGGCGGCCCCTGTCCGCGCACGGTGCGATGGGCACCTCCTCGACGGGAGCATCGAGCTCGAACTGGACGCCCCGCTCCCGCAGGTGCCGCTCCCACGCCTCGATCGCCTGACCAAAGCCCCCCTCCAGGTAGCCGAGTCGCTCCTCCTGCCCCTTGCCGCGAGAGCTGCCACGCAGCTTCAGCTTGTTCCAGATCCACACCGCCGCCACCTCATCGGCGTAGCGGCCAAACTTGCCGCGCAGCATCGGCTCCCACACGCCGCGATAGACGCCCTCGCCCGCCATGGCCACGAGCCAGTCACGAGCGGTGATCTCCTCCAGGGCGTGCCAGTCGGACACAAAGCGCGTGCGGAGGTAGAGCATCCCCAAGCGGATGCGATCTACCAGGCTGATGTGGCTAAAGCGCAAGAGATCAACCGGCGTGCTCAGCCGGTAAAAGCGGTTGGCGTAGTAGCTGTTGGTGGTAGGCAGCCACTGAAGCTTGGAGCCCAGCCGCAGGCGCTCGATGAGCGCCGCCATGGCCGTGTCGCTCGTAAAGAGGTGGTGGTAGAACTTTTCCAGGGACACGCCGTTCACCGTGAACGATCCCGCTAGGCCGCCCACCGAGCTCGCACGCTCGTAGAGCGTGCACTGGATGCCCTGCTCGCTCAACGTGTCGGCAATGCTGAGGCCGGTGATCCCGGCGCCGACGATGGCTACCTGCATACCCTTCATCTCGTTTCTAGAACATGGTATCGCGCACGCGCGGGGTCAGAGGCAACGCTCGGGGTCACGATCCTTGACGCGACAGTGGCGTCGCTCCCAGCGACGCGGGGCCTCGTCATCGTAGCCACGCACGCACGCCCGCCACCAGATGCCGGGCAGGCTGCGCACCTTCTCCCAGGCTTGCGTGTGGGCCCGACGGCCAAAGACGTCATAGTTATGTTCCTCGATGTCGTCGAGGATGGCGCGGTAGAGTTCAGCGGCGCCGCCGATGGCGAACCGCCCATCGGGATGTAGCAGGGCGATGCCCGGCAGCGCCTCCTCGTACAGCATCCGATTGCGGGCGATCTGAAAACGCATGAACTCGGCCCACTGGGGCGTCACGCGCTCTCGTTCGGCGCCAGGGCTCCCCTCCTCGCTCCTCGCCACCGAAGCGGCAATGTCCAGCTCTCCGAGGCCGAACGCGGCCAGCTCTTCCAGCGGCAAGTACAGTCGCCCCATGCGCCAGTCCTCACCCACATCGCGAAGGATGTTGGTGATCTGTAGCGCTACTCCGAGCTTGACGGCATAGGGGATGGCATGGGAGCCGGCGAATCCGACAATGTGCATGGCCATCAGCCCCACGGTGGACGCCACCCCGTAGCAGTAGGCCGCGAGGTCATCAAACGAGGTATAGCGCGTCGTGACGATGTCACGCCCCACCCCATCGAGGAGCTGCTCGGCGTAGCGCCGCGGGATGCTGTAGCGGGCCCGGGTATCGGCCCAGGCGACGGCGACCAGGTCATCGGGCTGAGGCCTCCCCACGAGGGCGCGCACCCGCCACTGTGCCAGCGCCCGGAGGGGGTTCGCACTGCCCTCATCGACCAGGTCATCGCTCACCCGGCAAAAGGCATACAGCGCGCGCACGGCCCGCCGCTTGGCAGGAGGCAGCAACCCGGACGCCAAGGAAAAGGTGCGGCTGTGCCGACGCGTCAGTGCTGTAGCATAACGATATGATCGTCGCAGATGGTGGCGCTCGACCGCCGGCGGTTCAACGGATGCATAGCTGTCAAGGGCTTCTTCGGCCCACCCGTTCAGACGATGTTCCCACGATGGGGTGTGCACGCTCATGGATGCTAGGCTCGATGGCTGTGTTCGCTGCTGATGCGGTCCAAGGCGTCGATGGGTCACCCGACCCGCGGTCGCTGGCCGGGCACGCCCCTCGGCGCTCGTCGGGCACGCAGCATCCCGACGCCGCGCCCTCGAACACCCGACTCTTGGAGTGTAGTGTCGACGGGCCTCCGTGTCAATGCGCTCCGCCGTACCGGGCGTGGCCAGGGTTCTGGGCGTTCAGCCGGATGAGCGCGCCGCTCCTTCAGGGGTCCGGGCACAGCCGCCCGCTGTAACCCACGTGCTGCAATCCGCAACCTCTCGTCTGACAGCCCCCTTCCCTCGGGGTGGCGGCTGCCCCTGGGTAGCGCTTGCGGTGCGCCAGGCGATAGAGGATAATGCAGCGGGTTTCAGGGCTCTCGTCCCTGCGCCCCTCCCATGGATACACTCGTCGGCGTGGCTGGCTGCGGCTCCTGTACGCTGTCGTGCATGCACGCGTTGGCCCCTGCCCTGGCGGAAAGGATCAAGCCCATGAACGGCGCCCTGGTTACCGAGCTGTACGAGCGCATCGACACGCTGCCCATCATCGACATCCACACGCACGTGAACGGTCGTTCGCCGGCCGCAACCAACATTGGCGACATCCTCAGCTACCACTACTACACCGAGTTGGCCAACTCGGCCGAGTTCCAGGATGGAGGTTTTCCCTACAACGATCCGGAGGCGCTCACCCGCGTCATCCTGCCGAAACTCGCCCTCATCCGCAACACGGTGCAGTATGACTGGCTCATGACCATTTCGCGCGAGTACCTGGGGATCGACCCGTGGGAGTGGCAGCCCGAGAACTGGCGCTTTATCTTTGACCAGT
The DNA here is from genome assembly GCA_012841405.1 of Chloroflexota bacterium. Taxonomy (GTDB): domain Bacteria; phylum Chloroflexota; class Anaerolineae; order UBA1429; family UBA1429; genus DUUT01. The sequence continues at coordinate 9,378 of DUUT01000231.1, read as the reverse complement.
CGGTAGAGGTCATGGGGCGTGCCGAATGGCCCGAGGAGCTCATCGCCCAGTCCAACATCACGCGCGTGTTCCTGACTAACCAATACGACGACGACCTCGATGGGCTCGATACAGCCTTATACACGCCCTGCCTTCGCTGCGAGCCGTTCGTCACCGGCATGGACACCCCCTCAGAGCGCGAGGGGCTGGCCACCTTCTTGGGGCGCGCCATACGCACGCCTGGGGATGTAGTCAGCGCCATCGACCGGACCTTTCAGCGGTTCGTCGCTCATGGCATGGGCTATGCGGCCATCTCGACGCCCACGAACCTGGCCACCTCAGAGGTCGCCGAGGAAACGGCCCAGCGGCTGCTGACGCGGCTAGTCGAGGGGGCCGCATGGACGCCCGACGAGCGCCAGGCGTGGGCCGCCTGGGCGATGAACCGCATCGCCGACGCCTGCCGCAAGTACGACCGCCCCTTCCACCTGATGGTTGGCGTCAACCGTGAGGTCTATGCGCAGGGCGTGCCGTCAGGACGCGACCTCTTTGACTCGGTGAACTCGATGCGTGGCTACGACCACCTGTTCAACGCCTATGCCGACGTGCGCTTTCCGGTGGCCGTGCTCGCCGACACCACGGGACTCGAGCTGACCGCGGCGGCCTGGATCCGCCACAACGTCTACCCCTCGGGCCATTGGTGGTACGCCAACCACCCTACGGATATCGCCCGGGAGATTCGCCGCCGCCTCGACGTCGTGCCGGGCAACAAGAGCATCGGCTACTTTTCCGATGCCTACTATCTGGACTTTATCCTGCCCAAGTTTCGCATGTACAAGTTCGAGCTCGCCGTGGTTCTCGCCGAGCGCATGGAGCGTAGCCTTGTGCATCCGAACATGGAGCCCTTTTCGCTGGATGACGCCCTCGCGATGGCCGAGGACCTCCTCATCCACAACCCGACGCGCATCCTGGGGCTCTAGAGGACACCGCGGGGCGGTGCGGCATCCACCGCCGCGCGGCACAGGCCGGTGTCGCGCAGCAGGTCGGGCGCGTCCTCCTGGAGTGGGGTGCGATCGTCGGCGGAGGCCGCCGTGGCCGGGCTCGCGCCAGACGTGGATCCGCGGAGGAGCACCGGGCGGCATGATACGGCGCTCCGAGCGCACCGCGAGCTCACGCGCGGTGCGTGCATCGCCGCCTGCGCGGGCTGACAGGGCACTCCTGGCCCCGGCCTTCTGCCGGGACAGGAAACGGTACGCCGTCACGGCTCCCTCTCCCCGTCCCCGGGGAGAGGGTCGGGGTGAGGGGGCAGCAGCGGACGCTCAGCGGCGCGCCGTTCCCCCAGGATGCTGCACACACTCGGAAGCGGCTGAGGCATTGCAGTCGTGCCACGACCCCGCTATAATGGTGGCCAGACCGGTACGATCGGTGCGCCGGACACCCCATCGCACTCTCCAACGCCGCCCCCCGGCGCCGTCTTATGACTTGTGGCCGTTGCTGGCCATCCAAAATGATAGCCAACACGAATGATGGCCATCGACGGGGTCAGAGTGCGAGCAAGGTAGATGATGGGAAATCCCTCGCTTGGCTGGGGCAAGACCGTCGCCCAGGTGCTCCGTCTGGGGCGACTGCACTTTATCGGCGCGGGACTGCTACTCTTCCTGCTGGGGGCGCTGCTATCGATTCTCCAGGGTGCCGATCTCGTCGTGCAGCGCCTGCTCCTCGGCTATCTCGCCTTCCTTCCAGCCCACCTCTCCGTGTCGTACAGCAACGATTACTTTGACACCGATGTGGACGCCCTCGGCCGCCCCACCCTGTTCACCGGCGGCAGCGGCGTGCTGATCAAGAATCCGTGGCTCCGCCCGTGGGCGCGGCGGTTGGCCATTGGCCTCATGGTGTGCTCGGTGTTCTTTGGACTGGTCTTTACCCTCTTGTACCGCTATCATTTGTGGCTCGTTGGCTACCTGCTGATCGGCAACGCCCTCGGCTGGTTCTACTCGGCGCCGCCGCGGCACGCCATGTCAGCGTCATTCTGGTCGCGCTGGTGGTGTTCGTGGCCGTGACGGACGCATACCTCCTCTGGTTGGTACTCCGATAGACGCACGGGATCGCGCCCGGCGCTAGGAGGTTGCAGAACCGTTCGGGGGAATGGCGCTCCGGGCCGGCGCACCGCGCCGCACATCGCGCCGCTACCGTCTCCAGCGGTCGAAGGCGCGGAACGCCTTGAGCATTATCTCCTTCTTCCACAGCGGCACACCGATCGCCTCGCCATCGCCATAGTCCGAGAGGATGAACCCACCCTCCGGCGTAGACCAGTGGTCAAGCAGCAGCTTGGCCTCCTCGCGGATGGCGGCGGCGTCCCGGAAGGGCAACGTCGCTTGGATGTCGCACAGCGACTCGAAGCAGATACGCCCGGCGAACTGCTCGCCGATCGCCTCAATCCCCAGGACGCGCGGTTGCTGCAGGTTGATGACATCCAGCCCGATCTCGATGAGCGGCGCAATGATGGCGTTCACCCTGCCACACGAGTGCATCCACACGTCCCAGCCCTGCTCGTGGGCGGCATCAAAGATGCGCGCGTAGCGCGGCTGAAAGAACGCGCACCACATCCGCGGGCTGATGAACGTAGCCACCTCAGAGCCCCAGTCGTCGGTGAAGGTGAGCCCGTGGATGCGTCCAGGGAAACGCGCGCCGATCTGGCGGATCACGGCGATGTCGAAGGCGACGATGCGGTCGGCCAGCTCCTCCATGCGTCCCCGGTCGGTGTAGAGCTCGGTGAGCACGTTGGCCATCCCACGCAGCGCGTGCATGCGCTCAAAAAACAGCATAAAGATACTGGTGGTGACGTACTTGCCCTCGGCACCGGCAAAGCGTTCCTCCATGCCCGCGTAGTAGGCGGGATCATCGGGATCGGGCCAGCGGTAGCTCGCATAGGCGCTCCAGTCCTCCAAGGGGTGCCCCTTGACCTGGCCCATGTTGGCCATGGCGCTGCGCACCCACCGGCAGCCCCACTCGTCGTACGTCTCGCGCTGGGCGTGGTCGCCGGTGCCGATGGCGTTCGTGGGCACGGCATGCGTATCGCTGATGCCCAGCGACGCAAATCGCACCGGCAAGCGGTCGGGCGTCTCGAAATGGATCGCCCGCTTGACGACCTCGTAGGATGACATGGCCATGGCGGTGTCCTCCTTGGCGAACTGCGGCGTCTGCCTAGCGCCACTATAGCATACCCTGCTGGTGATGCGTAGCGCGACGAGCACAGGGCCACGTGCCCCATGGCCGTACCCCGCGGAGCCCGCTTGTCGCGCCTACCCCCTTGTGCCATAATGGCGCGGCCGATTTCACCAAGGAGGTATGCCGTGCCTACCAATGTACGGCCCCGCAGCCAGGTTCCCCTGGAGTATACCTGGGATGTGACCGCCATTTTCGCCTCAGACGCCCAGTGGGAGGACGAGTTTGCCGCCGTGGCGGACGAGGCCGCCGGCTTGGCGCGATTTCGCGGGCACTTGGGGGATGGGCCGTCGGTACTGGCCGACTATTTTGACGCCACCGAACGCACCCTGCGTCGCCTGGGCCGCATCCTCATCTATGCCAGCAACCAGCACGAGGTGGACACCACCGATCAGGTCGCGGCGGCGATGAACGACCGAGCCGTGGGGCTCTTTGCGCGCACATCCGCCACCATCGCCTTCGCCGAGCCCGAGATCCTCGCCATCGGCTTTCCCACCCTGCGCCGCTGGCTGGCGCAGGAGCCGCGCCTGGCCATCTATGCGCATTACGTTGACACGCTGGAACGCAAGCAGGAGCACGTCCGCTCGGCCGAGGTGGAGGAGCTCCTTGGCCAGGTGATGGATCCCTTTGCAACCGCCTCACGCATCCACGGCATCCTCGCCGACGCCGACCTCGTCTTTGCCCCAGCCCGGAGCAGCGATCCCGATGCGGAGCCGATCCCCGTGGCCCAGGGCAATATCGATGCCCTGCTCACCGATCCCGATCGCGAGGTGCGGCGCACGGCGTGGGAGAGCTATGCCGACGCCCACCTGGCCTACCGCAACACCATGGCCAACTGCTTGGCAGCGGGCATCAAGCAGGACGTGTTCAACGCCCGGGCGCGCCGCTACGCCTCAGCGCTCGAGGCTGCGCTGGGGGCTAACCATATTCCGGTGGAGGTGTACCGCAACGTCTTGGACGCCTTTGTCCGCAATCTGCCCGTCTGGCACCGCTACTGGCGCGTGCACCGCCAATGGCTGGACTATGAGCAACAGCACGTCTATGACATCAAGGCCCCCCTGACCAGCAACGCGCCGGTGGTGCCGTTCGATCAGGCCGTGGCGTGGATCAGCGAGGGGCTCGAGCCCCTGGGGGCAGAGTACGTGACCACCATGCGGCGCGGGCTGCTGGAGGAGCGCTGGGTCGACGTCTACCCCACCCGTGGCAAGCGCGCCGGCGCCTTCTCCACTGGGATGCCCGGCACCTACCCGTACGTGCTGATGAACTATACCGATGATCTCGAGAGCCTCAGCACCCTGGCCCATGAGCTGGGCCACTCGATGCACTCCTACTATACGTGGGAGACGCAACCCTTCATCTACTGCGACTATTCCATCTTTGTCGCCGAGGTGGCATCGAACACGAATCAGACCCTGGTGCGCGATTATCTCTTCCGCACCGTGCCCGACAGGGATTTCCAGATCGCCCTCATCGAAGAGGCCATGTCCAACTTGCACCGCTACCTCTTTCTCATGCCGACGCTGGCGCGGTTCGAGCTGGCAATCCACGAGCGCGTCGAGCGCGGCGAGGCGCTGACGGCCGAGAACATGATGGCCCTGATGGCCGAGCTCTTTGGCGAGGCCTATGGCGACGCAGTGGTGATGGACCCCGGCCGCGTGGGCATCACCTGGGCCCAGTTCCCCAGCCACCTCTACGCCAATTTCTACGTCTACCAGTACACCACCGGCATCGCCGCGGCCCGTGCCTTGGCGGAGCGCATCCTGGCCAACACCGAGGGGGCGGTGGAGCACTATATCGCCTACCTCAAGGCCGGGGCATCCCTCTATCCGTTGGATGCGCTCAAGCTGGCCGGCGTCGACATGACCTCGCCCGAGCCGGTGGAGCGAGCGTTCGCCTACGTGGCAGAGCTCACCGACCGCCTCGAGGGGCTGCTCTAGCCCCCCCTGCGCACCGATCGCCGGTGCCTCACCGTCAACCGCCGGCCAGCAGCCAGGCGCCGGCGCACTGCCAAGCGATAGGACCTTGCGATGAACAAACTCGCCATCATCACGAGCTTTCTCGGAGCAGCGCGCAACCGCTACATGGTCTACCAGGAGGAGCGCCCCCTGGAGACCAAGCTAGCCATGGCCAGCAGCATCGAGGGCATCGACGGCGTGGAGCTCGCCTACCCCGCCGATTTCGATGACCTGCAGGCGCTGAAGGGCCTCCTCGCGCGCCACAACCTGGGGATCGCCGCGGTGAACTTTCGCTCTCGTCGCACCGGCATGTGGTGGCGCGGCTCCTTCACGGCCGCTTCTGCGAACGAGCGCCAGGAGGTGGTCGACGACCTGCGCCGAGCGATGGATGCCGCAGCAGAGCTCGGCTGCCATCGCATCACCACCTGCCCGCTGAACGACGGCGCCGACTATCCCTTCGAGATGGACTATATCCGGGCCCATGACGACGCCGCCGAGACGTTCGCTGCGGCGTGCGCCCACAATCGCGCCATCCGGCTGTGCATCGAGTACAAGGCGAGTGATCCGCGCGCGCGCTGCATCTTTGGCACGGCGGGTGAGACGGTAGCGTTCTGCCAGCTCGTTGGGGCGGACAACCTCGGGGTGACGCTGGATATCGGCCACGCGATTTATGCGGGGGAGCGGCCCGCCCAGTCTGCAGCGCTCCTCGCCAAGGCAGGGCGCCTGTTCTACGTCCATCTCAACGACAACGACGGTCGGTGGGATTGGGACATGCTACCGGGCGCCTACCACTTGTGGGAGTATGTCGAGTTTCTGTACACGTTGCGCAAGCTCGACTATGACGATGACTGGTACGGGTACGACGTCTTGGCCAAAGAGATCGACACCGTCGAGACCTTTCAGGCCACGGTAGAGCTCACGCGCAAGCTGGAGGCTATCACCGACCGTATCGACCCGGCGCGCATGGAGCAGCTCATGGCCGTGCGCAATCCGAACGCCGTGGTGCGGTACCTGTATGCGCTGCTCTGAGTCGCCGACGGCCGGCGCCGGATACCTAGGACCAAGCCACGCACACCCGCAACCACCCACGAGGAATGAGGGACTGATGCGAACGTGGAACCTCAGCGCCAACGCCGCTTTCTTTGGGCTGCAGCGCGACCGCTATACCGAGTACCACCCGGCAGTGAGCCTTGAGCAAAAGATCGCCCGGGTGGCACGCGTGCCGGGGATTACCGGCATCGAGCTCAAGTACCCGAGCGATTTCGAGGACGTCCCTCGCGTCCAGCAGCTGCTAAGCGAGCACAACCTCATCCTTTCGGCTGTCAATGTGGACACGAAGGACGCTGCCCACTATCGCTACGGCGCCCTCTCCGCCGCCGACCCTGCCGCCCGTCGGCACGCCATCGCGCGGCTCCAGGCGGGGATGGACGTGGCCGCCGCCATGGGAGTGCACCTGGTAACCACCTGCCCCCTCGCCGACGGTCACGAGTACCCCTTTCAGGTGGATCACCTGGCCGCCTGGAGTCGCATGACCGAGTCGGTACACGAGGTCGCCGCCTACCGCGCCGATGTACGCTTCGCGCTCGAGTACCAGCCCCACGACATGCAGGCGCGCCCGATGCTGGCCAACGTCGGCACGTTGCTCCACCTACTGGCGCAGGTGAACCTGCCTAACGTCGGCGCCACCCTCGACCTGGGGCACGCCATCGCCGCCGGCGAGACGCCCGCCGAGTCCATCGCGCTCCTCGCCCAGGCGAACGCGCTATTTTATGTCCACTCTAACGACAACACGGGCGACGGCGGCGATTGGGACATGATCTCGGGTTCGGTGCACTTTTGGCAGTACCTGGAGGCCCTCTACACCCTCGACCGCATGGGCTACGACGGCTGGATCGGCGCCGACATCAAGAGCCCGCTCATGGACGCCGTGGATGCCTTTACCGCCAACACTACCATGCTCCAGCGCATGATGATCCTTCTGGGCCGGCTCGATCCACAGCACATGGATGCGCTGGTCCAGGGGCAGGGCAACACGCCGGCGCTGTTCGCCTATCTGATGGACCATCTCGTGCCAGACGAGGCATCGCGCTGAGGGCACGCCGGCCATCACTCTGTGCCCAGCGAGCCAACCGGACGCGCATGTCGCCGTCCCTCAACCCGTCCGCAGCGACGCTGGAGACCCTGCACGCGTCATGACCGTGCATCGAGGAGAGGAACGACCCATGACTCTGATCGATCGGGCGCGAGCCCTACTGTACACCTTCAAGGGGGACAGCTATACCTACGGCGCCGGCGTCCTGCCGCGCACCGGTGAGATCGTCGCCGCCGTGGGATCGCGCGCCGCGGTGGTGCGCGATCCCTTCCCGGGCAGCGCCGCGCCCCTGCGCACGATCCGGCAGTCGCTGGCCGAGGCCGGCATCACCACCTGCATCGAGGTCGATGGCGCCCGCCCCAACGCCCCGCGCGAGGACCTGGTACGCATCACCGAGGCGCTGCGCTAGGCTCAGCCCGACGTCGTGGTGAGCTTTGGCGGGGGGAGCACCATCGATGCCGCCAAGGCCGCCATGGCGTTGGTAACGCTGGGCGGTGCCATTGATCAGTATTTCGGGACCGGCCTCGTCACGGCGGCCCTCCAGCGGCAGGACGCCGCTCTCCCGCCCCACGTGGCCATCCAGACGGCGGCCAGCTCCGCCTCGCACCTTTCCAAGTACTCGAACATCACCGACGTCGCCCGCGGCCAGAAAAAGCTCATCGTCGACGAAGCTCTGACGCCAACACGGCCCCTGTTCGACCACTCCGTCACCTATACGGCGCCACCCGCACTGACCGCCGACGGTGCCCTCGACGGCATCGCCAGTTGCCTAGAAGTCTCCCTCGGCGCCGTTGGACAGCCCCACGCTGAGGCCATGCGCGAGATCGTCCCCGTGGGCGTTGGCCTCGTGCTGCAATACCTGCCTGTCGCGTTGGCCTCGCCACACGATGCCGTCGCCCGCGAGGCCTTGGCGCTGGCCACCGACCTTGGCGGCTACGCCATTATGCTCGGCGGCACCAGCGGCCCCCACCTGAATAGCTTTTCGCTGGTGAACGTCATGTCCCATGGGCGCGCGTGCGCCCTGCTGGGGCCCTACTACACCGTGTTCTATGCTCCCGCCGCTGAGGAGCCGCTACGTGTGCTCGCAGAGGCCTACCGCCGGGCGGGGCTGCTGTCTGCCTCCGTTGACCGGCTCCGGGGGCGCGCGCTGGGTATCGCCGTGGCGCAGGCCATGATCGCCTTCCTCGCCCGTGTCGGCCTGCCGACGCGGCTGCGCGACGTGCCCGGCGTCACGCCGGCGCTCCTGCGGCGCATGTTGGACGCCGCCAAGGATCCGCAGTTGCGCATGAAACTGGAGAACATGCCCGTGCCCCTGACGGCCGACCTGGTCGATGCCTACATGGGGCCGGTGCTCGAAGCGGCATACGAGGGGGATCTCGCGCGGGTGCGCAACCTCTAGGCGTGCTGCTGGAGCACCCTCCGCCTCGACGGTGCTCCAGCGCCGCGGGCAACTAGCGGCCGAGGTAGGTGGCGATGCGGGCGCGGAGCGCGGGTAGCAGCTCGGTCGTGGCAGCGGGGTCGACCTCCCAGAGCCTGTCCAGCAGCTCATTGCGAGGGAGGGCTCCGGGTGGGTCGGCCACATCCGCTCGCCCCGGGTAATAGCCCGCCTCGAACCAGGGGGCGAACCCCTGCCCCCCGCTCGCATTGCCATACAGCCAGCGCACCGCCAGCTTGGCGGCCTGCGGATGCGGCGCCCGATCGACGATCGCCACGGTGGTGGCCCAGCGCAACCCGGCGGTGGGCGCCAGTCGCCAGAGCGGCGCAAAGCTCAACTCTCCCCGACGCACCTTGATGTACTGCTCATACCCGCACAAGCCCAGGCGCGTCTCGCCCCCCTCTCCCACCCATCGCGCCACGTGGGCGTCGCCGTTCAGGATCACGGGCTGGTTGGCCAGCAGCGCCCGGATCCAGAGGCATCCAGCGTCGCCGCAGTCATCATCCAGCGGCGGCTCCTCCTCAAACTCGGTCCGATATGCCTCCGCCATGGCGTCGGCGTGTTGCACCATGGTAGCCAGCAGATAGAGGGTGCGGTCGTCCACCAGAGGGTCCGACAGGGCCACGCATCCCGCCCACTCGGGGCGCGTGAGGTCCCACCAGGTATCCACCGCTGCGGGGGGCGCCCCCCCGCCC
>DUUT01000230.1 GCA_012841405.1 Chloroflexota bacterium | reverse complement strand
GGCGCGACGAGGGGATAGTCGCTGCCAAAGAGCACCTTCGATGGCGCCCACGCCATGGCGTGCCGATAGATGGCATCATCGTAGAGCAAGGGCGATGCGGCGGTGTCATAGTACACGTTGTGCAGCGCCGCGCGCACCTCCGGCATGAGCTCATAGAAGGGCAGCCCGCCCCCCCAGTGCGCGTAGATGAGCACGTTCTCGGGGTGGCGCAGCGCCAGGCGGTATGCCTCTTCAGGCCCCTGCGTGCCCTTGCCGGCATAGGGGTGCCCGAGACGTTCGTTCACGTGGATCAGCACCGGCGCGTGGTAGGCGCGCGCCACCTCCAACACAGCATCGAGCACCCCATCGTCCAGCGCGAACCTCTGCCCATCGGGCATCAACTCACCGATGCCGGCGGCGCCCGATTCGAGGCAGCGGCGCGCCTCCGCGCAGGCGCTGCGCGGGTCGGCGGGGTTTACCACGGCAAAGGGCACCACCCGGCCCGGCGCATCCCGGGCGGCCTGCAGGACGTAGTCATTGCAGGCGCGACACCGCCCCGCGTCGCGAAAGGCAAAGCCAAAGGTGAGCGCCGTGGCCACGCCGCCGGCGTCCATGGCCAGCGCGAGATCCTCGGCGCCGGCGAGGCGCGCCGTGGGGTTGGCGTAGAGCAGCCCGAACCAGGGCTCGTCCCGGCACAGGCGCTCGCGCGCGGCGCGCAGGTCGGGGGGCATGATATGCGTGTGACAATCCCAGATGTGCATGACGCTATTGTCGGCGTGCCGGGAGAGGGTGTCAAGTATGGACAGACGCGATGCGCCGCGATATAGTGAGGCCATGAAGGCGATGATGATCTACAACCCGGTCGCCGGACAACGCGACATGGCCGACGAGCTCCGCCAGGTCATAGCCTACCTGGAGGGGCAGCGGTGGGAAGTGACGCTGCGCCGCACCCTGGGCCCGGGGGATGCCACCACGTATGCCCGCGAGGCGGTGGTCCACGGGTTCGACATGGCCATCGCCGTCGGGGGCGATGGCACCCTCGGCCAGGTGGCCACGGGGCTGGCGGGGTCGCGCTGTATTCTGGGCGTGCTTCCCGTGGGCACGGGCAACGTCTGGGCGCACATGCTGGGCTTGCCCCAGTGGAGCCCCCTGTCGCCCCGCACGACGCTGCTCGATGCGGCGCGCGTTCTCGTCGAGGGGGAGGTGCACGCTGTGGACCTCGGCATGGCCGGCGACCGCTACTTTATGCTGTGGGCCGGCATTGGCTTTGACGCCCAGGTGACGCGAGGCGTCGAGCCGCACCGCGAGATCCGTCGCAGCCTGGGAAACCTGACCTACGTGATCGCCACGATTGCGCTGAGCCTCGGCCTGCGCGGCACGCGCGTGACGGTGACCATCGACGGGCGGTCGATGCGCCAGCGCCTCATCATGGCGGTGGTGTCGAACGCCCAGCTCTATGGCCCCACCGTGCGCCTGGCGCCGCAGGCGCAGATCGATGACGGCGAGCTGGACGTGTACCTGTTCAAGGGCGACAACCTGCTGGATGGCGTGCGCCACCTCGCCAGCGTGCTCGTGGGGCGCCACCACCGCAACCCCAAGGTGGCCATCTATCGCGCGCGCCACGTCGCCCTGCACGCGGCCCGGCCCCTCCCCGTGCACCTCGATGGCGAGCCCATCGGGTACACGCCGGTCTCTATCTCGGTGGCGCCGCGCGCCCTGCGGGTGATCGTCCCCTCGTGGGCCTCCGGCTCGCTCTTTACCGATGGCGGTGGGGCCGAGGAGGCGTCCCTCGCCCGGCGCATCGCTGAGCGCCTCCGGGCGCAGCGCGAGCGCTGGCACGAGGAGGCCGAACGCCTCCAGCAGGATTGGGAGCGCGTCATTGGGCGCTCGGGGTAGGGCGTAGCGGCCCCCCTGCCCGTCCTGTCCGTGCGGGCGGCGCCGGGCAGCGGACGGCGGGTGCCCGGTTCCTTTGCCGGAACGGCGGCGCCGTGCTATAATCGGCCCCATTGTGCGTACCCTCTCGTACGATTCTGGGATGCACTGGAGGATCTTCTTTGACGGTTTACCTCAATATCGTGCAGATCATTGTGTCCATCGCCCTCATCGCCCTCACGGTGATGCAGAGTAAGGGCGCTGGGCTTGGCCGTATGCTCGGCGGCGACGGCTCCATCTATCGGACGCGGCGCGGCGTCGAGAAGACGATGTTCAACCTGACGGTCATTCTGGCGGTCGTGTTCTTCCTGACCTCACTGCTCAGCGTCATCGTCCAATCCTAGCACCGGGAGAGTCCCTCTATGGGGCGCATCCGCCTCCAGGTCATGATCACGCTCCTGGCCATCCTCGTGTTGGTCGGGGCCGTCGGATACCTCGCCTTTAGTGTGACGACGGTGGTCGTCCCCGACTATGGCGGCACCTACGTCGAGGGGATCGCCGGAAATCCGCAGGCCATCAACCCCATCCTTGCGCAGCAGAATCCCGTGGATCGCGACCTCGTGGCGCTGATCTTTAACGGGCTGACGCGCGTCGGTGCCCAGGGCACCATCATGCCCGACCTGGCGGAGGACTGGGACATCTCGGCGGACGGCACGACGTACACGTTCTACCTGCGGCAGGATGTGCTCTGGCACGACGGTGCCCCCTTTACGGCGAACGACGTCGTCTACACCATCAACGCCATGCAGAACCCCAACTATCCGGGGTCGCCGGCGCTGGCAGAGCTGTGGCGCAGCGTCGTGGTGGAACAGCTCGACACGTACACCGTGCGCTTCTTGCTGCGCGAGCCCTATGCCCCGTTCCTCGACTATACCACCATCGGCATCCTGCCCGTGCACATCCTGGGCAGTGTGCCCGTCGAGGCGCTGGGCGACAGCCAGTTCAACGCCAAGCCCATCGGTACCGGGCCGTTCATGGTAGCCGAGGTCAGCGCGCGGCATATCGCCCTCCAGGCAAACCCCGAGTACTTTCGTTCGCGCCCCTACCTCGATCGCATCGAGTTCATCTACTACCCGAACGATCAGGCGGTGTTCGAGGCGCGCAAGCGCGGCGAGGTGGCCGGCATTGCCCGCGTGCTGCCCGAGCACCTGCAGGCGGTGCGCGATGACCCCGACCTGACCCTCTACTCCGCGCCGCTCTCGGGGTACACGCTCATCTTCCTCAACCTCGATCGCGGCGTCTTTCAGGACCCCGCCGTACGACGCGCCATGGCCCTGGCCCTGGACCGTCAGCAGCTCGTGGACGACATCCTCGGTGGGCAGGGCATCGTCATCCACAGCCCCATCCTCCCCGACTCGTGGGCCTATGACGAGAACGTGCGCCAGTACACCCATGACCCGCGCAAGGCGGTGGTGGCCTTGGAGGAAGCCGGCTGGTTCGACGACAACGGGGACGGCGTCCGCGAGCGCGGCTCGCAGGTGCTCGCGTTCACCCTGGCGACGAACGACGATCCGACGCGTGTGCGGCTCATCCACGCCGTGAGCGAGCAGCTGGCCAAAGTCGGCATCCGCGCCACCCCCGAGGTGGTGGGGTGGGACGAGTTGACGACCGAGATGCTGCCTACGCGGCGCTTTGATGCCGTGCTCAGTGAGTGGCAGGGCCTGCCGCCCGATCCCGACCCCTACCCCTTCTGGCACTCGAGCCAAGCGATGGAGGGCGGATGGAACGTGGCGAGCTATATCAGCGAGCAGGCCGACCTGTTGCTGCAGGATGCCCGCACCACGAACGTGCGCGACCAGCGCATCGAGCTCTACCGACGCTTCCAGGAGCTGTTCAGCGAGGATATGCCCTCGTTGCTGCTGTACCAGCCGGTGTACAACTATGCGCTCGACAAGAACGTGCAGGGCGTTCAGGTGGCCCCGATGATCGATGGCAGCCAGCGCTTTAGCACCGTATCGAGCTGGTACATCGCCACCCAACGCATGCTGTTCAGCGAGGCGCGCAACGAACGGTCCGATGTGCGCCCGCGCTGAGTGCCGTGGTGTGGCCGCGCACGCCGTCTTGACAGATCGCGGCGGCGATGGTATAGTGGCTTCTGTTCAGCCGAGGTGGCGGAACCGGCAGACGCGCCACGTTCAGGGCGTGGTGGATACTAGATCCATGAGGGTTCAAATCCCTCCCTCGGCACCAGAGGCCCCAGCGAAAAGCCTTCGCTGGGGCTTCCGTTTGCCTCGGGCCCGGGCGCTTGGGCGCCGACTCCTGCCAGCGAGGGAGTAGCCATGGTACGTCGTCGCACCACACCGCCGGACACGGTCCCCCCCACACCCCACAACGAGGAGCCCGATGATCTCCACGTGCGCGTCATTCGCAGCGCGCGCCGCAAGCGTACCGTCAGCGCCAGGCTGATTAACTGGTACACGCTAGAGGTGCGTGCCCCGGCGGATCTCCCCGAGGAGGCCTTGCAGCGCATCATCGCCCGCTTTCGTGAGACGGCCCGCCGGCGCCGCGCGGGGATGCGCTCCTATGGCTCGGACGCCGATCTGCAGCGGCGCGCCGAGCGACTGAACGCGACGCTCTTTGGCGGCGCGGCGCGCTGGCGCAGCATCCGCTACGTGACGAACCAGAACACCCGCTGGGGGAGCTGCACCCCGAGCCGCGGCACCATCCGCATCTCCCACCGCCTGGCGACGCGGCCCGATTTCGTGCTAGACTATGTCATCGTGCATGAACTCGCCCACCTGCTCGAGCCGGGCCACACGCCCGCCTTCTGGGAGCTCGTCTACCGCTACCCGCGCGCCGAGCGCGCCATCGGCTATCTCATGGCCCTGGGGCACGAAGGTGCGGCGATCGATGACCCTATCTCTCCCGAGGATTAGCCCATGCGTACCGAAACGGATTCCCTCGGCCCCGTGGCCGTGCCCGACGAGGCCCTCTGGGGCGCCCAAACGCAGCGCGCCGTACACAACTTTCCCATCAGCGGGCTGCGCCAGCCCGACATCTACCTTCGCGTCACCGCCATGGTCAAGCAGGCCGCCGCGGAGGTGAACGTCGCTCTGGGGCAACTCGACCCCGCGCTGGGCGCGGCGATTGCCGCCGCCGCCGCTGAGATCGTCGCCGGCCGCTGGCACGAGCAGTTCGTCGTGGACCCGTTCCAGGCCGGCGCGGGCACCTCGCACAACATGAACGCCAACGAGGTGATCGCCAACCTGGCCAATGAGGCGCTCGGGGGGCAGCGCGGCACCTATCGCCCCGTTCACCCCAATGACCACGTGAACATGGCCCAGTCGACGAACGACGTCATCCCCACCGTGGTGCGCGTGGCGGCGGCGCTGCTGGTGCGCGACCTGCTGCCGGTCATCGAGGCGCTGGCCGACGCGCTGGAGCGCAAGGCGCAGGCGTTCGATGCCGTGCTCAAGCCGGGGCGCACCCACCTGCAGGATGCCGTGCCGGTGCGCCTGGGCCAAGAGTTCGCCGCCTATGCCCTGGCGGTGCGCCGCGATGGCGCGCACATCGCCGCGGCGGCGGAGGGCGTCCACCGCCTGGGGATCGGCGGTACGGCCACGGGCACGGGGCTCAATTCGCACCCCGATTTCCACGCCGCCATGGTGGCCAAGCTCTCGGCGTTGGCGGGGATCGCCTTCCACTCCTCGGGCAACCTGTTCGAGTCGATGCAGAGCGCCGCCGACCTGGCCCACCTCTCGGGCGCGTTGCGTACGCTGGCGTTGACCCTCACGCGCATCGCCAACGACCTGCGGCTCCTCAGCTCCGGCCCCACCACCGGCCTCGGCGAGATCACGCTGCCGGCGGTCCAGCCCGGTTCGTCCATCATGCCGGGGAAGGTGAACCCGGTGATGGCCGAGATGCTCAACATGGTCTGCTTCCACGTCATCGGCAATGACCAGACGATCGCCATGGCGACGCAGGCGGGGCAACTCGAGCTGAACGTCATGATGCCCATCATCGCCTACAACCTGCTGCAGTCGCTGGCGATCCTCACCAGCAGCATCCGCGTGTTCACCGAGGCGTGTGTCGCCGGGATCGAGGCGAACGTGGAGCGCTGCCGGCGCCTCGCCGAGGGCAGCATCGGGTTGGCGACGGCGCTGAACGCCCACATCGGCTATGCGGCGGCGGCCAAGGTGGCCCAGGAGGCGCTGGCGCGCGGCGTCTCGCTGCGCCAGGTAGTGCTCGAGCATGGTTATCTCAGCGCGGAGCGCCTCGACGCTATACTCGACCCCTTTGCCATGACGGAGCCCGGCATCCCGGGCGGCGAGGCGGCGTTGGAGGCCTAAGCGGCCCCCGGCTGAGGGACCCCCGCGGAGCAGCGGCAGGTTGCGTTCCGCGATACGAACGTTGGACGCTGGCGTGTGCGCGGCCTCGGGGGCGACCGGTGCGGGTGGCGACCGGCACGGCCACCCGCCACCCCTCGGGCTGCCGCCCACGCGCGCACCGCAGAGCCGAAAGGAGGACGACGTGCGCATCTCGGACCTTGATACCCCGGCTTTGATCTGTGACCTGGACATCCTGGAGCGCAACATCGCCACGTACCAGCAGCTGATCTCCGACGCGGGGTTGGCCCTGCGCCCGCATATCAAGACCCACAAGGTGCCCGCCATCGCGCACATGCAGCTGGCGGCGGGGGCCAGCGGCATCTGCTGCCAGAAGGTGACCGAGGCGGAGGTGTTTGTCGCCGCCGGGATCAAGGATGTGCTCATCAGCTACAACATCATCGGCCAGCCCAAGCTGGAGCGGCTGAGCCGCCTCGCTCGGCAGGCCGACGTCACGGTGGCCGTTGACTCGGCCTATGCGGCGCGGGGGATCTCGGCGCAGGCGGCAGCGGATAGCGTCGAGGTCGGCGTCGTCATCGAGCTAGCGATGGGCAACCGCAGTGGCGTGGCCACGCCGCAGGACGCGGTGGAGCTCGGCCGCCTGGTGACCGCGCTCCCCGGGGTGCGGCTGCGGGGGCTCATGGGGTATCCCACGGGGCCCGATCCCGAGTGCCTCGACTTTTTCGAGGCCACCATCACGGCCTACCGCGCCGAGGGGCTCTGCGTGGAGATGGTCAGCGGTGGCGGCACGGCCACGGCGTGGCAGGCGGCCGCCCAAAAGCCCATCGGCTTCACGGAGCACCGCGTGGGAACGTATATCTACCATGACTGCATGCAGGTGCAGCGCAGCCCGCACATCACCCTCGATGACTGCGCGCTGCGCGTCATCTGTACCGTGGTCAGCCGCCCGACGCCCGATATCGCCACCATCGATGGCGGCTCCAAGACGTTCACCAACGAGGGGCTGGGGGGCGAGGCCAAGGCCCACCACATCATCGAGTATCCCGAGGCGCGAACGATCAAGCAGAACGAGGAGCACGGCGTCATCGACGCGAGCGCCTGTCCGCGCAAGCCTGAAATCGGCGAGCGCATCACCGTCATCCCCTACCATGCCTGCGTGACCGCCAACCTGCACGACACCGTCGTGGGCGTGCGCGGGGATACCGTGGAGGTCATCTGGCCCATCCTGGCCAGGGGGCGCGTCCACTAGGTAGTGTGTGGATAAAGGGCTACAGCGCCGTTCTGCGCGTGGCGAGAAACCTTGGCGTTGGCGTCGAGGCCCCGCGCTGACGCTCGGGGCGACAGCGTTTCTCCGTCGGGTGCGGTTTTGAGACACGGCCTCGAGGGAGAGTCCGAAACGGCGGCGCGCGGCCGGCGGCGTCGTCACTCCGTGGGGGCGGCGGGGAGCCAGCCGATGGCGCGGAGCGCCTGGAGCGTGGCGCCGGTGAGGGCGTAGCGGG
>DUUT01000229.1 GCA_012841405.1 Chloroflexota bacterium | reverse complement strand
GGCGACGAGCCCGCGGGCGGGTCGGACACGGCGCGCGTCGGTGCCTAGCGCACGCTGAAGCGCAGCGCGTAAGGCTCGGGGCTCCCGCCGCCGCTGCGCTGATAGACCTGGATATAGTACGTGCCGGCCGGGAGCGTCTCCGTGCGAGCGTGCTCCGAGGCGTCGCCCAGCTCGGCAGAGTAGCCGACGAGCTGCAGCGCTGCGTCCCGTACCACCAAGTCATAGTTCTGGCCTGCAGGGACGCCGTCCAGCCACACCTCGATACGCCCGGCGGCCCCCATCGCGAGCCGGTAATAGTCCTGCACGTCACCGACCGCCAGGGCGCCACAGTAGGTGATCCCATCGAGCAGCGGGCCGTTCGCTTCCGTCGCCGTATCGTTCGGCTCGCGCTCCCAGAGCACATCCACCACTACGGCGGCGGACCACGCGCTCTGGCCCCAGGCGTTCGTTGCCGCCACGCGATAGTAGTAGCGCCCCGGGCCGCGCCCGCTCACCGCCTGCGTCGTCCCCGGGCCAGCGTAGAGCTCTTGGCCGTCCGCAAAGCTGGCATCGGTGGCCTCCTCCAGCACATAGCTGTCCGCCCCATCAGCGGCGTCCCAGGACACGGAATAGTCCCCGAGCCCCTGGGGATTGTCGACGGCACGCAGCGCCGGCGCTGCCGGGAGTGGCGGCCAGAGGCGCACGGCCAGCGGCATCCACACGTCCTGGGTGGACCGTTCGATCCGCAGCGTGACCACGACATCCTCCGGGTCGCGCCCGTCATAGTGCGGATCGGAGCTGCTAGTGGGCCCCAGAGCGATGATCACCTGCGCCTCCCCGCGCCAGAAGGCACCGACGTTCGCCGAGACCATCACCTGCACCCCCTCCTGCCACGTGTCGCGCGTCAGGCGCACGGCATCGAGGTCGAGTCGGCACAAATCGCTCGATATGTGCAGCGGGATCACGACGTCACCCCTGGGGCGACTCGTCAAGCGCACCGAAAAGCTCGTGCTGCCATCGGGTGTGGTGATGGGTTCCACGCGTGACGAGACGATCACATCCGCCCGGTCGTTGTCGTACACCGTCACGGAGACGGCATCCACCGACACGGCCTGATAGTGTACATCGCCACTCTCCACGCTGTGGCGCACCGTGCTCACCCGGGTGCCCTGCGGGTTAGCGTCATCGTCGACGGCGATGGACACCCAGCGAGGCGTCTGCCAATCCGTGGGCGTAAAGCGCACCTCCGAGGGACTGGCGACGGTCAACCCATCGGTGCTCACGCGCACGAGCACCTCAGTGGCCGGCTCGCTCTCCAAAGCGAGCGTATACCCGGCACCGTCGTCGCCCTCGACCATGTCGATGTGGTGCGTCGAGATGGACACTCCCGCGCGATCGTTATCCGTGATGAAGGCAACGACGTCGCGGATGCTGATACCGTCGTAAGCCGGATCGGCGCTCGTACTGCGGTGACGGATGGTGCTCGCATGGTCGCCCTCGGCGCGCCGATCATCGACGGCCGACACGGCCACCACCCGCGCATCACGCCAATTGCCGCTGGTAAAGACGAGCTGTGAGGGCGCCACCGTCGTCTGCGCGTCAGTGGTGATGTGGATGGTGGCCGCCGCCTGGGGACGCGAGGCCAGCACCACCGTATACGTGTCTCCCGCCCCTCCCTCCGTCACGTGCGTCGCGCTGCCCGTCTCGACAATGTGCACCCCTGCGGGGGTGGTCCGATCGGTGATCGCGACCGTCACCGCGGCCACCTCGATGCCATCGTACACCCCATCGTTACTCTCGACGATGTGGCGGATCGTGCTCTGGTGGTCGCCCTCCACGACGCCATCGTCCTCCGCCGTCACCGTGACGCTGCGGCTCGTGCTCCATGTCGCTGGACCAAAGATCAGCGTCGTGGGCTGGGTGCGCGCCTGGTCGTCGGTGACAATGCGCACGGTGACATCGGCCGTCGGTCGGCTCTCGAGGACCACCTGGTACGTCGCCGTCGCGCCCCCCTCCGCCACCTGCACGGACGTGGGTGATACGCGCACGCCCGCGGCGTCATTATCGGTGATGCTGACGACGACATCGGCGATCTCGATGCCCTGGTAGCGCGGGTCATTGCTGCTGGCAGTGTGGCGGAGGGTGCTCGTGTGGGCGCCCTCGGCGACATCGTCATCCACCGCCCACACGGTGACGGTCACCTCCTCATCCCAATCCCATGGGCGAAAGGTGATCGCCGAGGGCTGCACGGTGACCTCGCTGTCCGCATCGATGGTGATGACCACATTGCTCAGCGGCATGCTCCGCAAGGCGATGGTGTAGCTATCGCTCGGCCCTCCCTCGGTGACCCGTGTGCTGCCCACCGACTCTCGGATACGCACCCCTGGCGGTCGCCGATCGGCGATGACCGCCGTCACCGCCTGCACGGCAAGGCCATCGTACGCCGGGTCAGCGCTCTCCACACTGTGCTCGATGACGCTCTCATGGTCGCCCTCCTCCACGAGATCGTCTTCCGCCGTCACCGTCACCTGCTGCGTCTGGTTCCAGTCGGATGGCGCAAAGCTCAACAAAGTGGGCGTGGTGCGTGTCTGGCCATCGCTGCTGACGCGAATCGTGACGTCGGCCAGGGGCTGACTCTCGAGCGTCACCCCGTAGGTGTCCGTCGCGCCGCCCTCTTCTACGTGCACGGTCGTCGGCGCGACGGTGACGCCGGCGACATCGTCATCGCTCAGCGACACGTGGACATCGGTAATGGCGAGGCCGTCATAGGTCGGATCGTCACTCTCAGCACGGTACGCGATGACGCCCGTGCGAGGCCCCATGGCCACCGCGTCATCGTCCACAGAAACCGCCACCGTCTGCCAGTCATCCCAATGGGCGGCGTCGAATGTGAGTTGGTGAGGGGCCAGCTCCAGTCCGTCACCTCGGGAGTGCGGAACAACCACGACGCTGGCGCCGGGCCGGCTGGTGAGCCGGACGCGATAGCTGCCGGGCGGTCCCCCTTCGAGAATCGAGAGACTCGTCGGCTCGATGCGGACTCCTGGCGTGTCATTGTCGGTGATGGCGACCACCACCTCGGGCACGGCAAGCCCCTCGTAGCGTTCGTCGGCACTCGTTACTGTGTGTCCGACGCGACCCGTGTGTGCCCCCTCGGCCACGTCATCATCGACGGCCGTCACCGTCACGATCTGGGGCTCATCCCAGGAATCCACCGCAAAGACGACGACCGCCGGCTCGACGGTTACTTCGTCATCGGGAGACAGGGTTATCGTGACCGCCGCCACCGGAGCTTCGGTGAGCGCGATGGTGTAGTGAGCACCCGGCCCTCCCTCGGTTACCTGGGTGCTCCCCTGCGGCTCGGTGATGACGATCGCCGGCACCTGGTCGTCATCGCCGTTGTTGTCATCCGCGGCGACATGCCCGCGAAAGGCAGAGGAGAGCACCCACCCAAGGAGCAGCGCCCAGATGAGAATCCATGTGCAACGCTTCATACTTCCCGTCATACCCTATACCTCGCCGACTCGTGCGCCCCCCAGCGGCCCCACCGAATCCCCCGTGTCCGCCCTCGCGTGGCGTGGGTGGCGTGCCCCGCCGTTTACGGTGGGGGTGGCTCCGGCGTGTTGGGTCTGCTGCCGCCGCCACCGCCACCTGAGGAGCGCCTCCAGGTCAGCGTACGCGTCTCGCTTTCGGGGCTCAGGGGCACGCCGGTGGGCCTGCCATCGGGGCCCACGCCGGTTCTTTGCCGTACCTGCACCGTCCACCAAAAGTTGCCGCCATCGGCGAGGTCCAGCAGATAGCGGTGCTCGCTCATGACCCAGCGCGTATCCTGGGTCCACGGCGTCTCGTCGTACCAGGTGGCGCCCTCGTGGGGATAAGCCAGGGTGATCACGTAGTACGTGTTCGCGGGCAGCGTGCCCACCGAGCCCCACACCAGCTCGATGGTGTCATTCTCGGCAAAGGCGCTTCCCGTCGCGGGGGCGATGAGGGGCGGGGCAGGAAACGCGATCGGCGTCGGTGGTGGCGGAGGAGGTGGGTTCGTCGGCGTCAGTGTGGGCACAATGGGCGTCGAGGTAGGGCGCGGCAGGGCCGTGTCGGTGGGCACAGCGGTGAGCGTGGACGTCTCCGTGGGAGACAGGGTGGCTGTCGGCGTCGCCGAGGGCACGAGCACCGTCGCCGTCGGCAGGGGGGGCCGCGTGAGCGTAGGCGTCGGCGTGGCCAACTCGGACAGGACGATAAACCCGCCGCCCGACGGCGTCACCGGCGCCGTAGGGCCCGGCGCGCGCATGGGCACGGTCTCGGGGACCATGGTGAGGACCATCAGCCCCCCAGCGATCGCGGCCGCAGCCATCGCCGCCAGCGCGATCAGCGCCCGGGCCGTGAGCCGGCCAAGCACCGGGCCGCGCACTAGTGGAACGCGGCGCCCCACGCGCCGCACCAGCGATCAGACGACAGCGGGCGAGAGCCCCTGCCATCGGCGGGTACATGGGCGTACACTCGAGCGTCCTCCTCGGTCAGCTTGCCGTCGACGAGGCGACCATCCCTCCCGGTCAAGCGGTGGAGCGGCTGAGTGTAGGAGCAACGTGGGGTGTGGATGCGATGAGGGCCGGAGACGAGGTAGCGAGAGTGGGCCTAGACAAGAGCATTCGACAGCGGCAGATGGCGCGCCATCGGTAGATGGCGCATTGATCGGCAGCAGTATACCTCGTGCCGCACCACAAAGCGAGCCGTAAGGGCACCCCGCGCTTGCACCGCGCTGGCGGCCCGTCTAGAATGAGGCCGGCGCCGTAACCTGTCGCGGTACGCCAATGCTGCCGATGGTTGCGCAGAGCCCCTGGAAGGAGTCGCGATGAAGATTACGAACATCAAGTGCCGCGATCTGCGCGGAACGATGGACTACCCGGGCACGTTCTGGGAAGAACGCCTCGCGCGCCCGGTGGATATCTATCCGGAGCATCGTGCCGCCGGCCCAGAATACCTCGAATCGCTGGGCAACGGCAAGTACCTGATGCGCGCCATCTTTGTCGAGGTCGAGACCGATGCGGGCATCACCGGCCTCTCGGGGCCCGTCGGCCGCGGCGTTGCCCATGCTATCCTGTCCGAGTTCGCGGGCCTGCTCCTCGATCAGGACCCCCTGGCCGTCGAGCTGCTGTGGGATGTGATGTACCGCTCGGCCGTGCACGGCCGCAAGGGCAGCAGCATGATGGCCATCAGTGCCCTCGACTGTGCCCTGTGGGACATCCGCGGCAAGTGGGCCAACGCGCCGGTGTACCGCCTTCTGGGCGGCCCTACGCGCGATAGCATACCTGCCTATGCCAGCATGCTCGGCTTTTCCGTCGAGCCAGAGGCGGCCGCCGAGCGAGCCCGCGAGTACGCCGCCAAGGGGTATCGCGCGCAAAAGTGGTTCTTCCGCGCGGGCCCCGGCGATGGCCCGGCCGGCGTCGAGCGCAACGTCGCCCTGGTGCGCGCCGTGCGCGAGGCCATCGGCCCCGATGACGACCTCATGCTCGACTGCTGGATGTCGTGGGACCTGCGCTACGCTCAGATCATGGCGCCGCGACTCGCACCCTACAACCCGCGCTGGATCGAAGAGCCCGCCCTGCCCGACAAGGCCGACATCGTCGCCCAGATTCGCCGGGCCGTGCCCTTTCCCGTGGCCAACGGCGAGCACGAGTACACGCGCTGGGGCTTTCGGCAGCTGCTCGAAATCGGCGCGCAAGATGTGCTCCAGCCCGACATCTACTGGGCCGGCGGTATCAGCGAGACGGTCAAGATCGCGACCCTCGCCTCAACCTATGACGTGACCGTGATTCCCCACGGTCACTCGACGCACGCCACGGCGCACTTGAGCGCGGCGCTACCGCCGAATCTGTGCTTTATTCAGGAGTACCTCGTCAAGTGGAACGCCATCCACCAGTTCTTCCTGAAGCACAAGCTCGAACCGGAGAACGGTGTCATCGCCCTGCCCACCGCCCCCGGTCTGGGCCTCGAGATCGATGAGGCCGTCGTTGAGGAGGAGACGGTACTCGATTAGGTAGTGTATGGTAAAATGGCCACAGCGCCGTTCTGCGCGTGGCGCGAAACCTTGGCGATGGGCGTCAAGGCTCCTCGCTTGCGCTCGGGGCGACATCGTTTCTACGGCGGGTGCGTTCTCAAGACACCGCCTCGGGCGTCCCTACGCGTGGGCGACGTCGGCCTGCGCCGACGTGTTCACCCCACCGAGGTGGGCTGTAACGGTAGCGTGCAACGTGCGGCGCACGTGTCGAGCCGCGCCGCGAGGGACCCTATCAACGGCCGTCATGGCCCCTGGCGACCACTCGGGGCGACACCGGGTGTGCGCACGGTGCGTGGCTCCCACACGCTCTAGTCGTCGCCACCGGGCGGCTGCTCGGGGTAGATGAGCCGCACGACCTCGCCGTGCACGTTGACGATGATACGAAAGCCAAAGAGTCGCAGCCACGGCAACCACTGGTTCGGATCCGAGCGGCGCACGTTGGTCTCCAGGTTGCGGATGGAGGCATCGATGGCGGCCTTGGTAAAGATGTCATCCTTGCCGATCATGGCCAGCATGCCGCGCACCACCTCGTCCTGCATAGAGGTGATCTGCTCCTTGATCGTCGCCAACACGGCGTTATCCACGGTCACGGCCTCGACGTGGCGCAGAAAGCCATTATCGGGGATCGCATAGTGCGCCACGCCACCCACATAGCGCACTGGGGCGGGCTCCCCCTGTTCATTGTAGACGAGCCCGTCAAAGAGCGCCTGGCGCTCGATGGTGTCATCGGTCATGGTGTCAGCTCCCGGACGACTGCCGGTCTCCCAAGCGGCAGCTCATGTTGACACCTCCGATTATAGGCCCGCCAGCGGCTGTGTCAACGATTGCGGCGCGACCCGGCCGCGGGCACACGAGGAGGACAGACCATGAAGTACGTGCATCTCGGTGACAGCAATGTTCTCGTGTCCGAGTTCTGCTTGGGCACCATGATGTTCGGCGGCAAGACCGGGCCCGAGGACTCGGTACGCATCATCCACCGTGCCGTGGACGCCGGCGTCAATTTCATCGACACCGCCGACGTTTATAACGACGGGCGCAGCGAAGAGATTGTGGGCCAAGCGCTGCAGGGCAGCATCCGCGATCAGGTGGTACTTGCCAGCAAGGTGGGCATGACAGTCGGCGAGGGACCCAACGACAAGGGCATCTCGCGCTTTCACATCGTCCGCGCCGTCGAAGCGAGCCTCAAGCGGTTGGCCACCGATCGCATCGACCTGTACTACATCCACTGGCCCATGACGGCCATGAACCTGGAAGAGATGGTACGGGCGCTCGAGGATCTGATCCGCCAGGGCAAGATCCTCTACCCCGCCTTCTCCAACTTTCCCGCCTGGCTCCTCACGCGCACCATGTGGCTCCAGGACGTCATGGGCTGTGCGCCGATGGTCGCCGGGCAGTACCCGTACAACCTCATCGAGCGTGGGCTCGAGGTTGAGGTGTTGCCGGCGGCAGCGGCCCTCGGCGTGGGCATCGTCACCTACCGGCCGTTGAGCGCAGGCGCCCTGACGGGCAAGTACCTCGACGGCGTACCCGCCGAGTCGCGCGGTGTCAGCGACGACCGCCTCGCTCCCTGGTCCGAGCGCTATCGGGAGGGAATCCAGCGGCTGGCTGACATGGCGCGAGATCGTGGCCTGACCACCGCCGATGGCGCCATCGCCTGGGTGCGCAGCCATCCGGCCGTCACCGCGCCGATCGTCGGCGTCAGCACGATGGAGCAGTTGGAGGCCAATCTCAAGGGGTTTGAGTGGGAGATGACGCCCGAGGAACGCGACGCGCTCAGCGCCGCCTTTGGCAGCCAGGTCTGGGAAGAAGCGGGGGGCAACTTCCCGGCGTGGCGGCGGTCCTACGACATCATCGCGTAGGCCTCGGTACCCCTGCCGCATCGGCTCACACAGAGACCACAGGAGCGCCGGGAGGCGGCCTCCTGTGGTCTCTGGCGTTTGTCGCTCACTTCGGCGAGGCCGTGTTTCAAGAATGCGCCCGACGTAGAAACGATGTCGCCCCGAGCGTAAGCGAGGGGCCTTGACGCCCATCGACAACGTTGCTCACCACGCTCAGAAGACACTGCGGCCCCTTTTCCAAACACTACCTAGTCGTCGAGGGCGACTTCCTGTGCCTTGCGCGTCACGGCGCGATAGATGCGCATGAGCCGCTCCAGGAGCTCCTCATCCTCGGCAAAGGACGGCTCGCCGAGGAGCTTGATCACCTCCATCTCGACCTCGGGCGGCGCGACGCGTACCTGTAGCGCCTCCACCTCTGGCCCGAGGTCCCAAAAACCAGCGATATCGTCCTCCGAGGGCGCAGCCCCGTCAGGCCCCAGCACGGCGTCGCTCGGCCCCGTGGCCCGAGTGGCTCCCTCTGCACCTCGCGAACGCCTCTCCCGCAGCGCCGCCAGAAATTGCTCCTTCGTGCGGCCCCGCAGCGCAAAGAGAAGGAAGGGGTCCCTGTCGAGCCGCTCGCCAATCACCCACAGCACGGCCGCCACGTGCTGACACGGCCGCGCATAGTCCGGACAGGAGCACTGCGCCTGGAACTCGCGGCGCGATGCCGGGAAGAGGGAGGCCCCCTCGGCGCTGAACACCGCCTCGATGTCCATGGGCATCTCGCCGTTTAGCAGCTGCGCCGCATAGATCGCCTGGCCCCCCATCGTGGCGGTCACCCGATCCCAGGCGTCGTCGCTCAGGGTCTGCAGCTCGACGCGGACGGAGCACACCGTGCCGTCACCCTCCTGGACCCGCGCCAGCACCACGCCGATGCCGATCTCGAGGTCCAGCACGCGCCCGGCACCGGCGTCCATGCGGCCCCGCGCCAGCATGCGGGGGTTCAGGAGCTGCGACAGGGCGCGTGCCCAACGACTCCCCCACCAACTCTCGGCGTGCGTCCCGCTGCCCACGCCACGCATCCCATTCCCATTGCCATTCAGCTTGGCGTGTTCGTCCATAGGCCCCATCTACCCCGCCTCAGTCCGTTTCCACCGCGTCGGTGCGCAAGGTGATCAGATCGCGCAGCTCCTCCGTGTCGAGCTCTGTCAGCCACGCCTCGCCCGTGCCCACCACGTTCTCGGCGAGGGCGCGCTTGCTCTCGATCAGCATATCGATGCGCTCCTCCAGCGTCCCAATCGAGATGTACTTGTGCACCTGCACGTCGCGGCTCTGCCCGATGCGATAGGCACGGTCCGTCGCCTGGTTCTCGACGGCGGGATTCCACCAGCGGTCATAGTGGAACACGTGGTTGGCGCGCATCAGGTTCAGGCCGATCCCCCCCGCCTTGAGCGAGAGGACAAAGATCGACGGCGCGCGCTCGTCCTCCTGGAAGCGCAGCAGCAGCCGGTCACGCTGCTTCTGCGACACTCCGCCGTGGAGGAAGAGCACCTCCTGGCCGAACGCCTCCTGGAGGTGGCGCTGCAACAGATGCCCCATCTGGGCGAACTGGGTGAACACCAACGCCCGATCGCCGACGGCGAGCACCTCCTCGAGCATCTCTGTCAGGCGGTTCAGCTTGCCCGAGCGCGTGGACGTCTCGGAACCATCGGCCAGAAAGAGGGCCGGGTGGTCGCACACCTGCTTGAGCCGAGTGAGCATCGCCAGCACGATGCCCCGCCGGCGCAGATTCCGCGGCCCCGCCTCCTCGGCGCGGAGCTCGTCCATGGCATCGCGCACCACCGCCTCGTACAGCGTCGCCTGTTCCCGGGTGAGGTTGCAGTAGACCTTGTACTCGACCTTTTCCGGGAGATCCTGGATGACCTTGGGATCGGTCTTGAGGCGACGCAGGATGAACGGCCGCACGAGGCGGCGCAGCCGGGCCGAAGCCTCGTCGTCCTGAAAGCGCTCGATGGGCACGGCGAATGTGCGCCGAAAGCGCTCGAGCGAGCCCAGGTACCCCGGGTTCAGGAAGGACATGATCGACCAGAGCTCTGACAGCCGATTCTCGACGGGCGTGCCCGTCAGCGCCAGACGATGATCGCCCTCGAGGTGGCGGATCGCACGTGCCTGCTTGGTGACCGGGTTCTTGATGTTCTGCGCCTCATCGAGGATGATGCTGCTCCAGCGGAGCTTGGAGAGGTCCTCGATGTCGCGGCGGGCCAACCCGTAGGTGCTGATCACCAGGTCGCTCTCCAGGCTGCGCTCGACGAAATCCTCTCCCTCCGCGCGTCCCGTGCCATGGTGCACCATCACGCGAAGGCAAGGGGCAAACCGCTCGACCTCCCGTCGCCAGTTGCCCACCAACGAGGTGGGGCAGATCAGCAGCGAGGGGCCCATGGTGGGCATCGTCTCACGCTGGTGCAACAAGAGGGCGATCGCCTGGATCGTCTTGCCAAGGCCCATGTCGTCGGCCAAGCAGGCGCCAAGGCCCCAGCGCCAGAGGAACGTCAACCACGCCAGCCCACGCGACTGGTAGGGCCGCAGCTCTCCGACGAACCCCTGGGGCGTCGGTACGTGCTCCAGCCGCTCGTCACCCGACAGGGTGTCGAGAAGGTCCGAGAGCCAGTCGTCGAGCAGCACCTCGCCTACCGGCAGGCCATCGATATCCGACTGGGCACCGAGGGCCAGGGCCAGCGCCTCGCGCAGCGGCAGCTCGCCGCGATCGCGCTGGCGCTCCCAGAAGGCGATGGCCGCCTCGACCTGATCGGCCTGCAGCAGCACCCAACGGCCGCGCACCTGGACCAGCGGGGTCTTGAGTTCCGCAAGCCGCTCAAATTCTTCGCGGGTGAGCGTCTCGTCGCCGAGGGCCAACTCCCAGTCATACGCTACCAAGGAGGACATACTGAGTATCCCCGAGTTGATGGCATCGGGCACGGCCTGCATGCGCGCCCGGACGCTCAAACGGGCGTCGGGCTTGTTCCACCAGGGCGGCACCATCACGCCGAACCCCAGCTCCTCCAGCAGCCGCGCCGTCTCGCGCAAAAAGGTGTAGGCCTCCTGGGCGCTCAGCGTGGCCGCCTCGGGCGATTGGGACCGGAGGCTGCGCTGCACCGGCGGGCAGAGCCGCGCCGCCCGGCCGAGCCCCTCGAGCAGCTTCTCTTGGGGCCGATCAAAGCGGTGGTTTAGGTAGCTCAGCACATTGCCGCGCTCCCGCCACACCTCCGCGGCGGGTACGAGCAGACTGGGGTCATCGCGCGCCTGTAAAAAGTACCGCAAGGTCCACGAAGGGGTGATCACCCGGCTCGTCTCGTCGTCGTACTCGGGAGGCTCCAGCAGGAAGCAGAGACGAAAGGTACAGTCGGCAGAGGGTTCCTCCTGATACGTCCAACTCTGCCAGGCCTGGTAAAAGCGCGTCAGCTCGCGCTGCCGTGTCGGCGGGACGTCGACCTCGTCCTCCTCGGCCCAGAGCGCTCGCCACCACGCCGACGCGACCGCCGGCCCCCGGCCGTTGGATCGTGCCTCCGGCGCCTCCTCGCCGGACCATTCGCGTACAGCGCTGTTCACCAGGCGCTCGATAAAGCTCTGCACCACGATCTGCGCCCGCGCAGCGGCAGGCTGGGCGTCCACCCGACCGGCCGTCACGTCGCGCT
>DUUT01000228.1 GCA_012841405.1 Chloroflexota bacterium | reverse complement strand
GCGGCGGGTTCCTGCTGCCAGGCAGCAAAAAGCCGTGGATGCCCAAACGTCTTCGCGGGGGGCGCCCACGGCTGCAGGGTCCTACAGAGGCAATGGGCGCACCGTCACGAACAGCGCATTCGCTCGGTGTCGGTGGTCATCCCGTGTCCTCCTGTGTTACACGTTCCGATGGGAACTGGCGGCATTATAGCCTGCCGGCGAGAGCCTGTCAAAGCGCTCGGCGGACGAGCACCACGCGCGTATCGCGGCCACTCGGCAGGCCATACTTGCCCCCCTCCTCCGAGATGTGCGGCGCCAGCACGCGCTCCAGATCCGCGCGGCGCTCGGCAGGAAGGCTGTGGAACCCCTGCACCCAGTCGACCACCTCGGCAGGGTACGCAAAGGTATGGATGGGCACCTCCGCGCGATGGACGGTGTAGACCAGGCCGAGCGCGTCCAGCACCCCCAGGAGATCCTCGTGATCGGGCATGTTCGGTTGCGGCGCGTGACGCCCCAATAGCTCGACCTGCACGTCGCGCGACCAGGCGGGCGTGTGCGCGTTGGACCACATGATGATGGCCAGTACCTCCGCGTGGGCCGTGACGGCGCTCAGCACCGCGTCGATGGGCTCAATACCGCTCAGCACATTGGCGGCCAGGGCCAGGTCGTACGTCTCGAGTCGGTCAAGGTACGCCTCGATGGTGCTCTCGACGATGGTCAGGTCGTCGCGCACACCGATGTTCTCCCGCAGGCGCTGAATCATAAAGGGTGATGGCTCAACCGCCACCACGTGCTCGGCGTCGCGCAGCAGCAGGCGAGTGTAGGCGCCCGGACCGGGACCGATCTCTAGGACACGCCCCTTGACATAGGGCGCGACAAACCGATACGTGTGGCTGCGGTCGCTCTGCCCGGCAAAGCGGTTAAACCACGCGGCGCGATCGGCATCCCAATGCTGGGCGCCGGTGGCTTCCCCCGCCGCCTCGCGCGCCGCGCGCGCAGCGCGCACCTTGTCCTTCCAGCGTGCGATGGCGTCCAATCGTTACCTCCCTCTGTGGGGCGTCGCTAGGCCGTGTTTCAAGAACGCACCCTACGTAGAAGCGATGTCGCCCCGAGCGTCAGCGAGGGGCCCTGACGCCCATCGACAAGGTCTCTCGCCATGCTCAGAACGACGCTGGGGCCCTTTTTCCACACACGACCTAGTGCCTGAGGCGCGGATTGCTCAGCGTCTCGAGGCCGATGCCGATGAGTGCCAGCGCGAGGCACGTCAGGGTGATGGCCAGCCCCGAGGGCAACACCCACCACGTCCACACGTCGCTGACGAACAGGGCGGGATAGCGGCGCGCATGGGAGAGGGTCATCCCCCAGCTGCGCGCCGTGGGGTCGCCGAGGCCGAGAAAGCTGAGCCCCGCCTCGGCGACGATGGCGTGCTGCATCTCGGCCACCAAGCGCACAAAGGCCACGGGCAAGGCGGCCGGTAAGAGATGGCGCGCAAAGATGCGCGCGCTACGGGCCCCAACGCCCTCGGCGGCGACGGCATACTCCTGGCGCTTCTCAGCCAGCATGCGGGCGCAGACGATCCGCGCCACGGGCGGCCACCCAAAGAGGGCGAAGAAGAGCCACAACGACGCAAACCCCGGCCGCACAAAGGCGGCCATCAGCACGATGAGCGGAAAGCGCGGCACCGCCAGGAACACGTCCACCAGGCGCATGAGGTAGGGCCCGACCCGCTGGCAATAGCCCGCCACGGCGCCCACGAGGGTGCCAACGGCCGTCGCCGTCAGCGCCGCGAGGGCTCCCAGCGCCAGGGAAAAGCGCGCCCCCTGAAGCCACTCGCACCACAGGTCGTACCCCAGATCATTGGTGCCCAGGGGGTGCCGCCATGACGGCGCCTCCAGCGGCGTGAACATCGCCCCCGCCTCGTACGGCGCCAGCCACGGCGCCAAGGCGGCCAGCACCGCCAGTGCGCCGAGAATCGCCAGCCCAGCCACGGCCGCCGGCTGCCGCCGAAAGGCCATCCACCAGCGCGGGAGCCTCATGCGGGCGCTCGCAGGCGCGGATCGAGCACGCCATAGACGGCGTCGGCCAGCAGGTTGGCGCCCAGCACCGACACCATCGTCACCAGAAACGCCCCCTGTAGCAGGGGATAGTCGCGGCTCACGCCGGCCTCCACAATCACGGCGCCCATCCCCGGATAGGCAAAGACCACCTCGACCATCATGGCGCCCATCACCATGTGCCCCAGGCGCAGGGCCACGAGGCTCACCACCGGCAACAGGGCGTTCGGCAGGGCATGGCGGAACACCAAGAGCGGCTCCCCGAGCCCCTTGGCGCGGGCCACGGTGATGTACGTGTCCCCCAGCACCTGAACCAGCGCACTGCGCGTCAGGTAGTAGACGTCGCCCACACCGGTGAGCACCAGGGCGGCCACCGGCAGCACCATGTGCCGGGCGACATCGAGCGCCTGCACGTGCCAGGCGGACGTCAGTAGGGTGGCCGAGCGGGCGCCGCCGAGCGGCAGGACGCGCAGCTTGACGGCGAACACGACCGCCAGCAGCATGGCCAACACGTACGAGGGGAACGACCCCAGCCCCAGCGTCAGCGTCAGGAGGCTGGTGTCCAACAGGCTGCCTCGCCGCCAGGCCGAGATCGCCCCCAGGGCGATCCCGAGGGCCACGTAGAGGACCGTCGACACGCCCACCAGCCCCAGCGTCCATCGCAGCCGGCCCGCCAACACCTCCGCCACCGGGGCCCTGTACGAGATCGACCAGCCGAGGTCCCCGCGCGCCAGCGCCGCCAGGTAGTCGCCGTACTGGGCCGCCAGGGGCTTGTCGAGGCCATAGTAGGCCATCACCGCGGCACGCTGCTCCGCACTCAGCGGCATGGGCATGGCCTGGGGATCGTCGAGCTGCGCCAACGGGTTGCCAGGGATCATCCGCGGCAGGAAAAAGTTCAGCGATAGGACGACCAGGATCGTCACCAGGTACTGGCCGGGTCTCAGGCGCACGGGCGTCTCCAATAGCGAACGACCACAGGATGGCGCCTCACGGGCGCGGCAAAAAGATCAGCTTGTTCTGCGCCGTGGGGATCCCGCCGTCCACCCCCTCGTGGGTGTAGAACGGCTCCACGGTGCCCGGGCGATAGACCTCCCACATTAGAGGGTGCCACAGCGCCAGCACCGGCAGGTCGGTGGCGAGGATCTCTTGCATCGCCCAGACGTATCCGCGCCGCTCGTCGCCATCGAGAGCGCGGATCGAGGCCGCATAGGCCGCGTCATAGGCTGGATCGCTCCACACCGCCCGGGGCACCGGCGCCTCCATGTCGGGGTTTGCCGTGCCGCCATGCCCGGTGATGAGCAGGTCATAGTTCCCCTCGCGGAGCAGCCCATCCACCGTCGACTGATCCCCGGCCTGGACGGTGACAGCGATACCGACCTCACCCAGGTACCCCTGGATGAGCTCCGCCTCGCGCGCATAGGCCTCCGTCGTCACCAAGGTCAGCGCAGCTGCGTTGACGCCCGCCTCCGCGAGCAGTGCCCGCGCCTCGTCAGCGTCATGCGCATAGGTGGGCAAGTTGGGGTGGTGCCAGTCGGTCCCCGGAGTGAGGATGCCCAAGCTGGCGACGATGGCGCCGCCCATCTGGGCCTTCTCGACGATCTCGTGCCGATCGACGGCGTGGGCGATGGCCTGCCGGACGCACCGGTCATCGAGGGGCGCACGCTGCGGGTTCATGTACAGCTTGAGCGCCCAGTGATTTGGCCCCTCAACGATGCGGTAGCCTTCCTTCCCCTCGAACTGCCGCGCCGAGGTGATCGCCTTCCCGGAAAAGCTCGCCTCGTCGATGTCGCCCGCCAACAACGCCAGGGCGGGGTCCGTCACCTTGACAAAGATGAGTTGATCGACGGTCGGCTTGCCGAGGAAGAAATCGGGGTTGGCGTCATAGATGTAGCGCCCCTCCTCCTGGCTGTACTCGCGGAGCCGAAAGAGGCTACTCCCGATGACGGCTGCGGCGTCGCGCTTCTGCACGGGATCCTCTACCGTCGACCAGATGTGCGCAGGGATGATGGGCACCGAGCCGAACAGGTCCGTGAGCACCCCCGCGGTCGGTTCGGTGAGGCGGATGGTGACGTCGGCGCCGTCCGCCGTGGCCTCGGCCGAGGCCACGCGCTGCAGCGGCCAGCCCCAGGTGACCATGCCCTTCTCCAGGGCCTCCTTCAGGTAGCGGTAGGAAAAGGCGACGTCGTCGGCGGTGAGCGGTTGCCCGTCGTGCCAGGTCACCCCTTGGCGCAGGCGGAACGTCCAGGTGACGCCATCCTCCGCCACGGCCCATTCCTCGGCCAGCCAGGGCACGTGACCCTCCGCGTCCTTCCAGATCAACGTGTCGAACAGGTAGGACATGCGCATGTAACCCGGGCCCCGGGAGTACATGGCAAAGGGCGTGGGGTAGCCCCAGTCATCCCCGGCGACGACCCAGGTGACGGGCTCGCCATCGGCCACGGCCGCCCCACCCGGCGACGGCGCAGCGGCCGGGGCAGCGTCGCGCGGGACGTCCGGCGCGCACGCCGAGGCCACGATGGCCACCAGCAACAGCACGACGGCGAGGACCATTCGTCGATGGGTGCGCATTTCGCCTCCTGGATGCAACGCACCCGCCATCACGGCGCGCGTCGCGTGTACTCGGGGCCGTAACACGCCGGGCACAGGGGTTGGCCGTCCCGAAGCCGTACCCGGGCCTCCATCACCCCCTCACCGCACCCCTCGCAGCGCACGGTGCGAAAGAGGCGCGCCGGGCCCGGCAGGGGCGCGTCGACCCACTGCACGTCGAACAGCGCCTCATCGGGCATCGTCTGCAGGCGTTCGAGGGACAGGCGTCGGCGCTCGTCCTCCGGCAGGGTGCCCTCATCGTCCCGCTGCAGCGCGCCATAGCGCAGGGCCACGCGCACCATGCGGCCATCATCGCGCCGCCCAAAGGAAAAGGCCTGCTTCCCCCAGTCCCGCAGGATGAGATTCCCCTTGCCCACGGTGCAACCGGTGAGCACCTGCACGGCGTCCACCCCACAGGCGTCCGTCTCGGCGATGGCGACGAGCTCCTCGTCCGCTGCGCGCGCTACGCCCAGCGCGCGCAGCCCGATGCATGCGGCGCGAAAGCCGATGGTGAGGCCAGGGCAATAGTGCCCGTGAAAGGCGATAGCCTGCTCCAGCAACGCCTGCTCGTCCATGTCTACTCCTCGTCGCGTGATGGTGTGAATGCAACCCGGTTGCATCCATAAGCAAAAAAAAGGGGGAGGCCGGTCAGGCGACCGCCCCCTGCCGGACCGTGGCACAGCGAGCGCACACACCGTACAGCGCGTGCCCCGCCAGATCCACCGCAAAGCCGCTGTGCTCGCGCAGCCGGTGCTGCACGGTGGCAGCCAGCGCCGGATCGAGATCGAACAGCGCGCCACATTGCCGACAGATGAGGTGTCCATGGGGGCCGTGCAAGGCGAGCTCGTACTGGGCCCGCCCGTCCTCGTGGCGCATCTCGCGGACCAGGCCCAGCGCCTGAAAGAGGTCCAGGTTGCGATACACGGTGGTCTTGTTCACCCGCCAGGTGGGGTGGGCGCGTTGGATCGCCTCGAGGATGTGCTCCACACAGGTGTGGTCATTGGCATCCAGCAGGGCGTCATACGTTGCTCGACGCTGAGCGGTGACGGCATAGCCCTCGGCGCGCAGCACCTTCCGCAGGCGCGCTCGCTCGGCACGCCGCACCGCGGCGGAGAGGGGATCTCTGGCGATGGCGGATCCCTGGCACATGGCGGGGCCTCCCTTGCTGCTCCCTGCAACTCGGTTGCATTCTAGTCACGATGGGTATGCCGTCAAGTGGGAGGCTACTGCCTCTTCCGCTACGAGATAGTGTGTGGAAGAAGCGCCTCAGCGTCGTTCTGAGCGTGGCGAGAAACCTTGGCGATGGGCGTCAAGGCCCCTCGCTGACGCTCGGGGCGACATCGCTGCTACGTCGGGTGCTCTTTTTTGACACGGCCTAGGAGCGAGCAGCGGTGAAACGTGCAGCGTGGCCATCGGGACGCGGGGGTAGGATTCTGGGCGTTGAGCCGGGGGAGCGCGCCGCTGACCAAGGTCAGGCACTGGGCTTGCCAAGCCCGCCTTCGCGGGCTGACAAAAGTCCACGCCGGTGGCCTTGGCAAGCTCAGGGGCCGCACCCGGCCGCACCCGGCCGTATCCGGCCGTATCCCTGAGCGGTTAGCGCCGGGGTTCAACCCGCCGCGGACGCTCGGTGGCGCGCCGTTCTCCCAGCAATGTGGACATCACAGGAGGCGAAAACAGCATCCCGCGCTCATTCTCCACCCCCTGGCACCATGTCTCCTGCCGTGCACGCGTCCAGAGGCCGACATGTCACACCTTGACGCCCAAGCGCGCCGGTGCTATACTCCCCATACCCCCTGAGGGTATGGGTTGTGCATAAGTAGGAGAGAGCGAATGGCGGACACCAATACGAGGCCGTTGGTCGCGACGATCGTGGGCAACAGCGAGGGCGAGATCTGTCGGGGCGGTTGAGGACCGCGACGGTCTTCGGCGGAGACCACCGAGTTTACACGGACATACCTGGGGCGTCTCTACGGCGATCGCATGCGCGTCGATTACCTCGATGCCGCTCGACCAGCCGATCAGCCGCGCGTCAAAGCGCTCCTCGAGCACGTGTCGGGGCGCTACATGTTCTACCCGATGGTGTTCATCGGCGACGAGCTCGTCATGGCGGGTTCAGCCGAATACTATGAAGTGCTCTATGCTGTGCGCGACGCTCTCCGTGCGGAGCAGCGCTGACGAGGGGGCGCCCCGTGTGGGGCGCCCCGCTTGCTTTGAGCCTACCATCAGTGGCCGCAGCCGGGGCAGTCGCCCTCGCGGCTTCCCGTAGCGGCGTCCTCTTTGCTCTCGGCCTTGATGCGCTGGGCGTAGGTGTCGAGCTTGGCCTGCACCCGGGCAAAGAGCGTCCCTTCGGGATAGTTCCCCTCGGCGTCGGGCTCACCCGCCGGCATACCGGTAAGCAGCGCGATCCCCTCCGTCACATCCGACACGGCATAGACGTGAAAGCGCCCCTCGCGTACCGCTGCCGTCACCTCGTCGCTCAGCATCAGGTGCCGCACATTGGACGCCGGGATCAACACCCCCTGGGTCCCCGTCAGCCCGCGTGCCTTGCACACGGCATAGAACCCCTCGATCTTTTGGTTCACCCCACCGATGGCCTGCACGCAGCCTGACTGGTCCACCGATCCCGTCACGGCGAGATCCTGCCGGATGGGGACGTCGGCCAGGCTCGAAAGGATGGCATAGAGCTCGGAGGAGGAGGCGCTATCGCCCTCCACCCCGGAATAGTTCTGCTCAAAGGTGATGCTGGCCGACATGGACAGGGCCCGTCGCTGCGCAAAGCGGCTCGACAGGTATGACGCCAGGATGAGCTGCCCCTTGTCATGGATCGGCCCACTCATCTTGACCTCGCGGTCGATGCTCACCACCCCCGAGCGCCCCAGGAACGTCTTGGCGCTGATCCGTGACGGGATGCCGAAGGAAAAGCCGGCCAGCTGGAGCACCGACAGGCCGTTCACCTGCCCCACGACCGCTCCTGTCGTCTCGATGCGCATGACGCCATCGGTGATCGACTCGATGTAGCGCTCCGCCACCCGGTCGAGGCGATAGCGTCGCTCCTCCACCGCCTGGCGCACATCATCCGCGCAGACCAGCGCGCGGCCGTTGCGCCGCGACCAGAGCGCCGCCTCCCGCACCAGGTCGGCCACATCGGCAAACCGCGTGGTGAGGCGGTGCTGATCGTCGGCCAGACGCGCCGACTCGTCGATGAGGCGCGCCACCGCAGAGGCGTCAAAGTGCGGCAGCCCCTCGCGCCGGCAGAGGTCGCCCACAAAGGCGGCATAGTCATGGAGCAACTCGTCGTCGCGGGGGATACTCGCCCCGAA
Organism: Chloroflexota bacterium; assembly: GCA_012841405.1. Taxonomy (GTDB): domain Bacteria; phylum Chloroflexota; class Anaerolineae; order UBA1429; family UBA1429; genus DUUT01. The sequence goes on along the minus strand of DUUT01000228.1, from coordinate 4,445 downwards.
CTCGGCGCGCACCTTGAAGAGCTCGCGAAAATCCTCGTCATAGGTGTACATCAAGTGGTAGAGCATCTCATCGCCGATGATCACCACCTTGAGGTCCAGCGGGATCGGCTCGGGCTCTAGCGTCACCGTGGCCACCAGGCCATAGGCCTGGGCCATCTCCTCGATCTTGATCTGGCGGTTGCGCAAGGCGCGCTTGAGGCCGTCCCAGGCGGCCACGTTGCTCAGCAGGTTCTTGGCCTCCACCACCAGGTACCCGCCGTTCGCGCGATGGAGGGCGCCGGCGCGGATCTGGGTGAAATCGGTGACCATGGCGCCAAACTCGGCGCGATGCTCGATGCGGCCCACGAGGTTGTAGTAGGTGGGGTTATCCTCCACCACCACGGGGGCACAGTCGCCCGCGCATGATTCGGCGAGCACGTTCACCTTGTAGTGGTCCAGCCAGTGATCCGTCCCCGAGGGCAGCGGCAGGAGGCCCTTCGACTGGTCACCACCATCCGGGATAAAGCGCGCGGCATTCTCCACCACATCCTGGCGTACCGCCCGCAGGTACTCGACGACGCGTGGGCAGTCGCCAAAGCTCTCGTGGATCTCTTCCATCAGCTGATCGACGACGAACCCAGCGATCTCGCGGGTGATGTCATCGAGAGACTGCTTGCCCATGCGGTCGAGCTCGCGCGTCCGCCGCATGGCGTTGTCGAACTGCTCCTGGAGCTCGGCGCGGTGCGATTCGTAGCGCTTTTTCTCCTCCGCGTCGAGCTGGTCATAGTCCTCGGCGGACATCACCTGGCCGTCGCGCATCGGCGAGATGGCCAGCCCGGTCTGCGAGCGGATGAGCGCGAACCCGCGCTCGTTGAGGTATTGCTCCAGTGCCTCCAGCATCTCGCGCTGGCGTTGCTGCAGGTCGAGCACGATCTCGCGACGGCGCTGCTCGAAATACTCCCCCTCAAAGGCGCGCGGGATCTCGAGCTGCAACTGCTGCACCAGCGCGTCCATCTGGCGGCTCAGCTCCATCGCCCGCCCGGCCGGCACGTGGATGGCATGGGGCCGGCGCGGGTCCTCAAAGTTATAGACGTAGCACCACTCGCCGGGCCCGGGACGATCCTGGGCGCGCTCGTTGAGAAAGCGGCGCACGGCGGTGGTGCGCCCGGAGCCCGCCGCGCCCATGGCATAGATGTTGTAGCCATCGCCGGGCATTTCGATCCCAAAGTCGATGGCGCGTACGGCACGTTCCTGCCCGATCACCTGCCCCAGGGGTTCGAGTTCAGCCGTCGTGGTAAAGGTGAACACACCGGGATCCGTGGTACGGCGCAATCGTTCGGGAGGCAGCGCCAGGTCATGGTCACTCACAGTGCACACCTCGTTTCTAGTCTAGAGAGCATGAGCCCCCTGCCGGGCCGACCACACGGATGGTTCGTCCTGGCAGGGGGACCATTGTAGCATCGTGCCCCACGAGGGTCAACGCGCCTCGCGGGCCGTCACTCCCCGTCCCCGAGGTGGAACTGCGAGACGAGTGCCTGCAGTGCCTGCGCTATCTCGGCCTGGGCCTGCGAGGAGGCCGTCACCTCCTCCGCCTGCGCGCTCATCTCCTCCATCGTGGCGCTCACCTCCTGGGCAGCGGCCGTGTTCTCCTCCACAATGGCCGCGGCGTTGTCCATCGCCTGCACGAGCAGCGCGCTGGCATCGGCCATCTCTTGCGACGCCGCCGCGATCTCGTGGGCCTGCCCTCGCGCCTGCTCCACGGCCGTCAGGATCTCGCCCAAGGCCTCACCGGCCTGGTTCACTAGCTCTGCGCCCGAGCCCACCCGGCCCAGGCTGGCGTCCATGGCGTCCACCGACTCGTCGATGCCCTGCTGCACAGAGCGAATGAGGCCGGCGATCTCTTTCGTCGCCTGGCTGGACCTCTCGGCGAGCCTGCGCACCTCATCCGCCACCACCGCAAACCCCCGCCCCTGCTCACCCGCCCGGGCCGCCTCGATGGCGGCGTTCAGCGCCAGCAGGTTGGTCTGGGCGGCAATGTCATCGACCGTCTCGACGATGACGCCGATCTGTGCAGAGTGGTCCTGCATCTGCTGCACCTTACCGCCCACCTGCGACACACTCTCCTTGATGGCCGCCATCGCCTCCACGATGCGCTGCACCAGGTCCGTGCCCTCGCGCGCCACCTCCGCGGCGCGCTGGCTCGTGGCGGCGCTCGCTTGCGCCGTGGCCGACACCTGCGCGATCATCGCCGATATGTCGCTGACGGTGCGCGATGCTCCGCCGACCACCCGCGCTTGCTCCTGGGCGCCCTGTGCCACCTCGTGGGTCGTCGCGGCCACCTGCTGGCTCGCCTGCGCGGACTGGTTGGCCACCGCGTTGATCTGTTCGCTGGCCGCCGCCACTTGGAGCGCACTGGCCTGCACCTGCCCGATGATGGCGCGCAGCTGCGCGATGAGAGCATTCACCGCCCGTACGACCTGTCCCACCGCGTCATCGCGCTGCGCCACCAGGCGTACCGTCAGGTCGCCCGCACCGGCGCGCTCCAGAGCGGCCACCAGGTTGGCCACCTCGCCCTGTAGATAGGCATGCTCCGCCTGGGTTTCGGTGATGAGAGAGCGCAGATCACTGATGTCGACGACGTGCTCTAGTGCGCCCACGATGCGGCCCTTGGCATCCTTGAGCGGCACGCCAGTGTAGCGGATGGGGATGTTCAGCCCTTGGGGGTCGGCGACCGTCTCGCCGGTGAACGTCCCATCGTACTCCATCGCCTGGGCCAGGCGGCACTCGGGGGTTCGGCAGTGGGGGGTCTGAAAGAGGTTGTAGCACTTTTCGCCCAGGCAGGTCTCGGGCGTCCGCCCGAGGAGGCGCGCCCCCGTCGCGTTAATAAAGGTGACGTTGAAAGCACGATCGATAGCAACAATCGGGGTGGGGGTAAGCCCTGCATAGTCGAACGTGTTCCTACCGTTGCGCAACCTATCGCGAATTCCCATGTTCTCTCTCCATCCAGATCGAGCGGGTGGTTCGCGGTGCGTTCTGGCTCCGCCAGTTCGCGCCACCGCACGCTGAGCATCCGTCGAGGCAGCCTTGGAGTTGATGCGTATGTCGTGTCGCGGCAGAGCCCCGCTATACGTCACTATCGGCACAAAGGAGACCCGACTGTAGGCCGCGCCCGCCCCAGGCGCCGCGCGGGGTATGTATAGGATCCTAGGCGTTGAGCCGGGTGCGCGCGGTGACGCTTGACCTGCGTATCCGTTACCACTAGAATGGTGCCGCGTGTGTCGCCATTCTGGTACGGGAGGAGCTATCCAAGTGATGCGCACATCAGACAACCCGATCCACGACATTCTGCGAACCGCCATCCAACGTGAGATTGACGCGTACACCCTCTACACGAGCGCTGCCTGCATGGTGGAAATCCCCCATGCCAAGGAGATCCTCAAGGACCTCGCCGCGCAGGAGGTGGGGCATCGCCACAAGCTCGAGGCGTTGCTCAAGGGCGAGGTGTTTCAGGTCATCTCGGACGGGCAGCAGAAAAAGGTCGCCGATCTCAAGATCACGGACTATCTCGTCGAGGAGCCGCTAGCGTCCGATTCGGACCTGCAGAACATCCTCATCGTGGCGGGCAAGCGCGAGAACGCCAGCCACAATCTCTACGCCGCGCTCGCCAAGGTGAGCGAGGATGAGGATACCACCCGGCTGTTCGAGTTCCTCGCCAACGAAGAGCTGACGCACAAGCATCGCGTCGAATCACTGTACGATGAGATCATCTACAAAGAGAACTAGGCGGCAGCGCCCAGCCAACGCCGACACCAATCGCGTAAGGGAGTGATTCGCTATGTCCAAGTGGGAGTGCCTCGTCTGTGGCTACATCTATGATCCCGCAGTTGGCGACCCCGATAACGGCGTCGCACCCGGCACGGCGTTCGAGGACACCCCGGATGATTGGGTCTGCCCCGAGTGTGGGGCGGGCAAGGACATGTTCGAGGAACTGTCGGACTAGCGCCCACGCACGTTCGCATACGGTCTCGCACAACCGCCACCGGGCAGCACCCCCGCGGCGGTCGCTTGCGACCTTAACAACCCCTAGGGATCCACACGGCCCCCGTCCCATGCTCTCGTTCTCACTCCGCCGTGGGTAATCCAACGCCAATGTTTCGATGGCAGCGCTTCGTGAGGAGGTACCATGAGGCTGGTCATCATCGGCAATGGCGTCGCCGGAGTAACCACCGCGCGTTATGTGACGGATCGCGACCCGTCGATCGAGACGGCGATCTACTCCGACGAGAGCTATCCTTACTATCCCAGACCTAGACTCATCGATCTGATCGCCGGCCACACATCGCCGGAGGCGATCTCGTTCTACCCACAGGACTGGTATACCAAGCGCGGTATTGACCTGCACCTCAACCGCTGCGCTGTAGCGCTCGACCCCGCCGGCCATCGCGTCACGATGGCCGGCGGGGAGG
>DUUT01000227.1 GCA_012841405.1 Chloroflexota bacterium | reverse complement strand
GGCGGCCCTGCCAGCGACGTGGGCGCGGCGCCGAGCGCCGCTCAGCGCGCAGCGTCGGCGCGCGCGATGGCACCGGGCGCGCCAGCGGATGGCTTTGCGCAGACGGCGGTCATAGCAGAGCAGGTGTCCGCCGGGGAGCGCTCCGAGCGCCACGCGCAACCGACACCCGCCGACGCTACGCCCGTGGCCGTGCTCAGGGATCCTCAGGCGACGGCCACGCCGTGGCTCCACGCCTCCGAGGGGGTCGCTGAGGGCCACGCCGTGCACGAGGTGCCGCGCGCCCTGAAGGTGCACCTGGCGGATGACATCGCAGGCGACATCCAGCGCCTCACCTTCCTCGGCCAGGACAGCGCCGTGCTCCAGCTTGAGCCCCGCGACCTGGGCAAGCTGAACATCCACCTCGCCATGCAGGACGGGGGCCTGTCCATCGAGATGGTCGTCGAGAGCGAGGCCGTCAAGGCCATCGTCGAGTCGACCCTGGAGCACCTCCAGACGTCGCTCGCGGAGCACGGCCTGGAGACGGCCGCCATCATGGTCCAGGTGGGCGCGAGCTCTCAGCGGGATGCGGCCGAACATGAGGCGCGTCGCGGTGTCGCAGCGCGCAATGCAGTACCGGCTCTCGGCCGCATCGAGGCGAGCCCGGCGCCCCAAGAGGCGCTCGGCGGCCACGACTCGACCGTCGACTATCGCATCTAGTGCGCAAAAGCATGTGACAAGGAGTACGAGTATGCCCGTTAACGCCGTAACGCCTTCCGTATCGTCCGTCACCCATACGGCGAGCGACCCCGCCGCGACGGCGGTGTCGGCGGACCGCATGGGCATAGGACGCGACGCGTTCATGCAGCTACTACTGGCACAGATGCGCTACCAGGATCCGCTGAACCCCATGGAAGACCGCGATTTCATCGCCCAGTTGGCCCAACTCAACTCGTTGGAGCAGCTGGAGCAGCTCAACGAATCGTTGTCGGCGTTCATCGGACAGCAGAACCTCTTGCGCGGTGCCGAGCTCATCGGCAAGACGATCCGCGGCACGACGACCGAGGGAGAGTATGTCGAGGGGATCGTGGTGGCAGTGCGTAGCCTCGGCGCAGAGGTCATCGTTTCACTCGGTGACAAGGACGTGCCTCTCTCAGCCGTGACGCAGGTGACGCAATAGGAGGGAGCCTATGACGCCGAGGGTAGAGGGCGTCGCCCCCCACAGGGCGGGGGCCGCATCGCCGCCGGAATCCACTCAACCGGCATCACGCATCGACCCAGCGCTCAACAAGGCGGTCCGGAACCAGGTGGCGTTTGCCGACGTGCTCCAGCGCGTTCGCACGCGTGACACTGGTGCCATCCAGTTCTCATCGCACGCCCAGCGCCGCCTGCAGAGCCGGTCCATCGCCTTTGGCCAGGAAGAGCTGCACCGCCTGGAAGAGGCCGTTGACAAGGCCGAGAGCAAGGGAGCGCGTGACTCGCTCATCCTGATCGACGAGCTGGCCCTGATCGTCAACATCAAGAACCGCGTGGTCATCACCGCCATCGACAAGGAGAGCCGCAAAGACAATATCTTTACCAACATTGATTCGGTCGTCATGACCTGAGGCACCGCGTTCGGACCGTATCGCATTCGCCGACACAGGCTGGACCTCTTTGAGGAGGCCTGTGCAGCCACCCCGCCCGCGTTCGGGCGGATCGCACTCAAGGAGGCACTCATGCTTCGTTCCATGGCATCCGCAATCTCGGCCCTGCGCAACCACCAGACCTTTATGGACGTGGTGAGCACCAACATCGCCAACATCAACACCACGGGCTTCAAGTCCAGCCGCGTCACCTTTCAGGACCTGTTGAGCCAGACGTTGGCCTCGGCCTCCGCCCCCACCGACACATCGGGCGGCGTCAACCCCATCCAAGTGGGCATGGGCATGCGCCTCGGCAGCATCGACACCATCTTTACCCAGGGGAACCCTCGCGCCACCGGTCAGCCGCGCGACCTGGCGATCCAGGGCGATGGGTTTTTCGTCCTCCAGCAGGGGGACGCTACCTACTATAGCCGCGACGGCGTCATCGATGTGGGCACCGATAACACCCTGGTGAACCCGTCCACGGGTATGCGCCTCATGGGCTGGATGGCTGACGCCTCCGGCGCCATCAACACCGGCCAGCCCGTTGGCCCCCTCACCATCCCCTACGGCGCCGGCGAGGCCCGCGCCACCACCGAGGTGACCTACGAGGGGAACCTCGATGCCGAGGCCCAAGAGGGCGATACCGTCGAGGCCACCATCCCCGTGTACGACTCGCTCGGTGAGATCCACGCCCTCACGCTCACCTTTACCAAGACGGCCAACGATCGCGAGTGGACGTGGGCCGTCACCGCACCCGCCGGGGTGACGGTGTCCAACCCGACGGGCACGACCATCTCCTTTGACACCAACGGTATGTACACCTCTCCGGATACGACGACCATCGACCTCTCAGGGTTCGACAACGGCGCCGGTGATATGACCGGCCTCGTGCTCGACTTTTCGGCGCTGAGCCAGCTCGCCAAGCCCAGTGAGGTCGGTGCGACCAACCAGGACGGCCTCTCGGCGGGCACCCTCACCGACTTTTCGGTGAACGAGTTCGGCCAGATCATTGGGATGTACTCTAACGGTATGAGCCGCGTCGTCGGGCAGGTGGCTCTGGCGAGCTTTAACAACCCGGCGGGGTTGCTGCGTATGGGGCAGAACCTCTTTTTCCCGTCGGCCAACTCGGGCACAGCGAACGTCGGCGCACCGGGCGAAGGCACCCGAGGGACTGTCTGGTCCGGCTATCTCGAGAGCTCGAACGTGGATCTGGCCCGCGAGTTCACCGACATGATCATTGCCCAGCGCGGCTTTCAGGCCAACTCGCGCGTCGTCACCACCAGTGACGAGATCCTGCAAGAGCTCGTCAACCTCAAGCGCTAACCATCGTGCCGTCAGGGCGCTGGACGCCGGTGTCCAGCGCCCTGCACCTATCCGAGGAGTGCATCGTGAGGCTCACCCGGTCATCCAGCGTTCATAGACCGACCACCCCCCGGCGTGCCGCAACACTGGCCCTGACGCTGGCGCTGTTGCTGGTGGCAGTCGCTGCGCCCTCCGTCTCGGTGCTCTGGGCGAGCACCACTGCAAGCGGGCTACAGAACGCAGACCTCGAAGAGGGGTCCGAGGGCGTTCGCGGTGGGCACGGCACCGTGGCCGCCGGATGGTCGCCGTGGTGGATTGAGGGGACCGCCGAGCAACGCGCCCAGGGGCAGCTCCGCCCACCGACGTTCGCCGCCACCACCGCGCTACGTGCCGCCGAGGGCGCGCACTCGGGGACCCGCGCCCAAGAGCTGGCGTCCGAGTATGCTACCCACGACGGCGGCATCTACCAGCGCGTCGCCGTCCCCCCGGGCAGTGTGGTGCACTTTTCCATGTGGGTGTACGTCTGGAGTAGCTCGAGCGACGACACAGCGCGCTCGTACAAGCCCGGGGACTATCGCGTGGCGGTGGGGATTGATCCCTATGGGGGCACCGATGGCGCGTCTGCACACGTCGTCTGGTCGCCCGACATCACCGAGTACGATCACTGGATCAAGCTCAACGTCCGTGCGGTGGCCAAGGCGAACGCCATCACCGTCTTTACCCGGGGTGCCTGCAGTTGGCGGGTGCAGCACAACACCTCCACGTGGGACGACGCCTCGCTCTCCGTGGTGCCGGCCACCAGGAGCACGACCGATGCATCTGCCAATTCGCCCACCGACGGCCCCGCGTCCCTATCTACGCTGAGCGCCACCCCACTGACGGAAGCCTACGCGATCGCAGAGATCCCAAACGTGCTACAGAACCCAGATTTCGAGGAGGCGTTCACCGAGCGCGGCGCCGGCGAGCTGACCATCGCCACCGGCTGGCACCCGTGGTGGGTCGCTGGCAGTGAGCGCGAGGTCACCGAGGGGTACCTGTTCCGGCCCGAATACAAGCCGGAGCGGCGCGGCAAGGGGCGCGGTCGCGTCCACGCCATGAACGCCGCCCAGAAGCAGTTCAACACCTACGCCACGCATCGTGCAGGGATCTACCAGAGCGTGCCCGTCACACCGGGCAGGAGCGTCACCTTTTCCATCTGGGCCTACGTCTGGAGCAGCGCCGGTGACGACCCCGATGTATCCACCGACCCCGGCGACTATCGCGTGTCGGTGGGCATCGACCCGACGGGCGGAACCGATGGCGATGCCAACAGCGTCGTCTGGTCCGAGCCGTGCCACGCCTACGACGAGTGGGTCGCCTTGACCGTCACCGCCGTCGCCCAGGCCCCCACGATTACCGTGTTCACCCGCGGCGAGCCGGTATGGCGGACAAAGCACAACGATGTCTACTGGGATGACGCCGCGCTCGTCGTGGCGCCCACTGGCTCGATCGGCGCCCACGGCACGACGCTGCCGACAGGGAGCGACGGCCTCGTGCCCGGCAAAGCGCGGGTGCTCTCGGAGGCGCCTCCGGGCGCGTCGGCGCTGGCGCACGCCGCGAGCGCTCCACGCGCTATACCGACGCCAACGGCGGGACGACGCCCTGTGGGCAATGTACCCCACGCCGCCCGTGCGCCACGCGCTCTGGGGAGCGAAGCCGCCCTCTCGTACGCGGGGCCGCACCTCTCCCTAAGCTGGCAGCGCACCGCGAGTGGCGTCACCATCGAGGCGCGCGCCCCACAGGCCATCATGGGCGCCCTGGCCCTCTGGCATGAGGGCCAGGAGGTCACCCGGTGGCCCATCAGCGTCCTGCCCGGCGATGCGTTACGCCTGCACTGGTCCGGCGAGGGCCTCAACAGGGGGGAGATGGGCATCACCGTAACCGATTCGCAGGGACGCCCGCTGGCACGCTGCGGTGTCGTCCCCCAGGAGACGCACCGCCCGGCAGATGGGCATAGGTGAGCAAGCATGGGAAGTGTGACGTCACATCGAAATCGCACCAAGGGCCCCTCCTTCGTTCGCGGGCGGGGCGGAATCTACGGAGCTTGTGCGTTGGCCGTACTTCTCGCCTCGCTGACGGGCTGTCGCATCGTGGTGGGTCGCCCGAGCGTCGTTCAGGCCGCTGCGGGCAATCCTGCCGCTGCTTCGCCCGTCGCTAGTCCGCATCACGGTCTTTCCACCGCAGTGGAATCGACGCCCCGATGGAACTATGAGGCGCTCCCCTCACCGACGCCTTCGGCGACACCCACCGCCACCGCCACAGCGACGGCCACGCCGACACCGGAGCCGATGACCTATGTCGTGCAGGAGGGGGACGACCTGTCGCGCATCGCCGAGGCCTTTGGCATCACCGTCGTCGAGATCATGGCGGCGAACAACTTGGGCACACCCGACGCCATCCGTGTGGGCGAACGCCTGGTGATCCCCGGTGTCGCGCCGGTGCCCACGCCCGATCCCGAGTCCGCTCACACGCCAGAGCCGGCAACCACGCCCACGGCAACGGCAGAGCCTTCCAACACGCCGGTTCCGACGCTCACGCCCTATCCGTCCTCTACGCCGTATCCAACGTACACACCGTACCCTACGTACACGCCCTATCCGACGTCGACACCCTGGCCGACGCACACGCCCTACCCAACACTCACACCCTACCCGACGTATACGCCGTGGCCAACGCCCGCCGCCGTCGGGTCGCAAAGTAGCGGCAGCGCGCAGGCGCCGACGCCACCCGCCCCTACGCGTTATGTCGCACCGACCTATTCGCCCTATCCGACCTACACGCCGTTTCCGAGTTGGACGCCAACGCGTACACACACACCGACGCCACGCCCGACGGACACGCCCTATCCGACGTTTACACCGGCGCCGACGTACACACCCTACCCGACGTTCACACCCGTGATGCCGGTCAAGGGCCCTCGGGCGCCCAACGCCTAGAGGCAGAGCGGTGTCCCCCACAGCCCATGTGGGGGTTCCGCGTCGCATCGACCACGCCAGCCCGTTACAGGGGGAAACTGATGGCAATATGCTCTAGCCTCGACATGGCGCCCTGGGGGGCAGCCAGGCCCGACACCGGCCCGCTGTCATCCCATCCGCTCGACGTCCTCAGCCAGCTCGCGGCCACGCAGACCGCCGTGCATCCGGCCGAGATAGCGTCTGCATGGCTGGCTCAAGCCGCCATCCGCCTGCCGGTACGCGCCCTGTATCTCGCTGTGCAGAGTGCGGATGAGACGCTGTTCTGGTCACACCCGGGCGAGGGGGCGCCCGCCGACGCGGTGCGCCAGCTGGAGGCCACCATCGCCTCGGGCGAGGCGTCGATCACCGCGCTCCATGGAGCGTCAGACGCGTCGGTAGTGCGTTTCACCGTACCGATCTCGGACGGCGCGCGCACCATCGGCGCCCTGGCAGCCGACGTCGCGTCGTCAGCCGCTGAGCAGGTCCGAGGTGCCCTCGAGGTGTTGCGTTGGCCATTGGGACTACGGCTGGCCAGCCTGCTGCACGACACGGCGCAGAGCCACGAGGCGCCGCCCTCTGCCTGGGAGACCCTCTGGCAGTCCATCGCCCGCGCAGAGACCCTCACGGAAGTGATGTACCACCTGCTGTCGGCACTGCCCACACTCTTGAGTGTCCCTTGGGCCACGATGGCTACCTGCGATGCCGACGGCCGGCTCCTCCACGTGACGAGCCTCGATGCGCCCGCCCCCCTCAGCCCCGAGGCATGGGCGCAGGTGCTGAGCGCCCTTGGCACCCATCGCCCCGAAGACGCCGCGTCGACGCACCTCATCACCGTCGCCACCCCAGACGACCCGACATACGCCATCGCCCTCCGCAACGATCGGGTGCCTCTGGAGCACGTGCTCGTCGTCGGCGGGCGCGGGCGCGCGTTGGATCCCCCCACCACAGCACGCCTCGAGGGGGTCGCCGAGCTTGCGGGGGTCAGGCTGGCGCGCATCATCGTCGCTGGTGAACGCGATCTCGCCCACGATGCGCACACGCGCGTCCTGCGCATCGCGCGCCGGCTCGCCGCTCCGGGCCGGGGAGATGGCCCGGATGGCCAGCTGCTCGCGGTGATGCACGGCATTCTCCAAGAGACGCCGGAGGTGCTCGCCGGCGCGCTGCACGTCTGCCAGGGGACGGGTTTCGCTCGCCTGCAGACCGTCGGTCGTGTGCCCCGCCCGCTACGCCGGCGAGCAGGGAGCACCTGGTGGCAGGGGCGCCTCCGTATGGCCCTCGCCACGCACCGGCCCGCATGGTGGTCTTTGCCCGCGGGCTGCGACGCGGGGTCCCTCCTCCTTACCGTGCCGATCGCGATCGACGGCACGCCCGGCGCCATCGGCGTCTTGAGCCTCATCGTCTCCTCCGCAGAGGCCCTGGCCCTCATCGCACACGCCGCAGCCCCACTCTGCGCGGCCATCATTGGCCCACTAGTGCAGAGGCTAGAGCAGAGCGGTGCACCGGCCGTCGCTCCTAGCGAACCGAGTCCGCATGCGCTCCCCAGCTTGGAGGATCAGTGCACGCTCGAGGCCCTCCTTGAGGGGTTCCCTGAGGGCCTCTTCGTCGTCGATCGCAACCTGAGGGTGCTGCTGAGCAACGACGTACAGGCCAGCCGCGCTCGCCAGGCCGAGGCCGTGACGGGTCGGTACTGCTGGGAGCTGTTTGGCTGTGAAGGTGGGGTGTGCCCCGGTTGTCGGGTGATGGACACGCTTAACAAGGGGGTGAGCACGCGACGACGCCTGCGCGTCCGACGCCCGGGAAGATCCGAGCGCGAATGGGAGGTCGCAACGTACCCCATCATGCGGCGCTCGACGCGCAGCCCGCAGATGGTGCTGGTCATCGTCCGAGACATCACCGAGCAGGAGCGGCTCGCCCAGTCGTTGGCACAGGTGGAAAAGCTCGCCGCGCTGGGGCGCCTGGCGGCCGGCATCGCCCACGAGATCAAGAACCCCTTGGCCGCCGTCCATGCCAACGTACAGCTGCTGTTGAGTGCCGATCCCGTTGAGGAACAGATGGAGAGCCTCAAAATCATGCGCCGTGCGACCGAGCGAGCGCGCCGCGTCGTCAACAACCTGCTGAGCTTTTCTGACCAATCGCTCGGGTATCTTGCGCCCGTAGACGTGAATGCCACCATCCGCAGCGCCCTGGACCTCGTCGCCCCCCAGTGTGCGACAGGAGGGGTGACGCTCGAGTGCTCCCTCGCCGAAAGCCTGCTACCCGTCCTGGGGAGCCAGGAACAGCTCGAGTCCGTCTGGCTAAACCTGGCGCTCAACGCTCTGGACGCCGTGCTCGAGGGGGCAACTCCCGGACACATCGTGGTCACCAGTGAAGCGCTCGCCGATGGGCAGATCCGCGTCTCGTTCTGCGACAACGGGCCGGGGATCGCACCGAGCCGGTTGCCGCACGTGTTTGAGCCGTTCGGCAGCAACACCCCACCGACCGTCGGCACCGGCCTGGGATTGTACAGCTGCCACAACGTCGTCAAGCGCCATGGCGGCACCATCCGTGCCCAGTCGAGCGAGCGAGGCGGCTCGTGCTTCGAGGTGCTGCTCCCGACCATCGCAGGGGCGGGGGATGAGGCCCTCCCCTCTACGGAGGTCGCGTCCACCGTGACGGTCGACGCGACGTGAGCGAACGGAGGACGCGCACACCGATGGAGCGGCTGGAGCAACGGCAGGTGGAGACGCTGGGCCGCACGTCCGGTTCCGCAGAGCAGGACATCGAAGGTGGCATGACCGAGGCACAGCGCCGCACCCCCCACGTCGAGGTAGCATCCATCCTTGACGCCATCCCCGCGATCCTCATCGGTGTGGATGCTAGCGGCATCGTGACGCTCTGGAACCCTGCGGCCACACGGGCGCTGCGCCTGCCCGCCACCGAGGTGATCGGACAGCGCCTGGTCACCTGTCCGATCTCGTGGGACGTGTCCGCCATCGCGCAGGGAATCGACGCGTGCCTCCATGCGCGAACGCCACAGCGATGGAATGACGTGCGCTATCGCCGGCCCGATCACCGCGAAGGATTCCTGGGGATCACCTTTTCCCCGTACGGCGCGCGAGACCACGGGCATGGGGTGCCCCTCTTGGCCACCGATACCACCGAGCAGCGCCTGCTGGCCAGTCAGCTGGCAGAAGCACAAAAGCTCGAGTCCATCGGCCAGCTCGCGGCAGGCATCGCTCACGAGATCAACACCCCGATCCAGTACGTGGGCGATAACCTCCGCTTCCTGCAGGAGGCGTGGGATCACCTCTCCTTCCTCCTCGATGGGGGGCGCGATGCGCTGCGCGGCCTGTACCACGGCCTCATCGACAGGGAGGCGGCATTGCCCGCCCTCCAGGCGTTCGAGGATTCGGAGGCCAACTACCTGCTCAGCGAGGTGCCATCGGCCATCGCCGATGCGCTGGACGGCGCCGGGCGCGTATCCGAGATCGTGCGCGCCATGCGCGAGTTCGCCCACCCCGCCCTGGCGACCAAGACGGCCATCGACGTGAATCGCACCATCCAGAGCACCATCACGGTGGCCCGCAACGAGTGGAAGCGGACAGCCACTGTCGTCACCGACCTGGACCCGGATCTCCCCCTGGTGCCATGCCTGCCTGCCGAGCTGAACCAGGTGATCCTCAACGTCCTCATCAATGCCGTTCATGCCATCGCCGACGCCGCGCGAGACGATGACGCGCCCAAGGGCACCATTACCGTTACCACACGGGCGATCGACGACTGGGTCGAGATCCGCGTGAGCGATACAGGAACCGGAATCCCGGCCGATATACGAGGTAGGGTGTTCGACCCTTTCTTCACGACCAAGGAGGTTGGACGAGGCACAGGGCAGGGCTTGGCCATCGCCCATGCTGTGATTGTAGAAAAACACGGCGGCACCATCACCTTTGAGACCACGCCGGGCAAGGGTACCACCTTTATCATCCGCCTGCCCATCGCGTGTGGTCCGGTGCCTAGGGAGACGACGCAGTGAGACCTGGAATCCTCTTCATCGACGACGAACCCAGGGTATTGCGTGGCCTGCAACGCATGCTCCATGCCGAAACGGACGCCTGGCGACTCTCCTTCGTCACCAGCACCGCAGAGGCCCGCGCCCGCCTTGAGGCGGCGCCCTACGACGCTATCGTCCTGGACGTGAGCATGCCCGGCGAATCCGGCCTCGAGTTCCTTCGAGCCCTCAAGGCCGACGAGCGATACCGTCATATTCAGACCATCATCCTCACCGGGCTGCAGGACCAGTCGCTGAAACGCCAAGCCCTCGAGCTGGGCGCTACCGACCTCCTGACCAAGCCGGTGCATCGCGAGGATCTGGTGGTCAGCCTGCAGAGTGCCCTCCGCCTCAAGGCTTACCTCGACGAGCTGGAGGCGCGCAACGCCAGCCTGGAGCAGGCGCTGTTCGAGTCCGCCAAGATGCGCTTGGTGGGCGTCCTCGCATCGGGTGTTGTGCACGACCTGAACAACATCCTCGCCGTCATCGTGGGCTACAGTGACCTCACCGCACTGCTGGCATCCGGTGATCCCGAGCTCCTGGAGACGGTGGGCCATATCCGCGACGCCGGAGAACGCGCCCGCAAGATCCTCTACCAGATCCTGAACCTCAGCCGACGGAATGAGCGCGTCCTCCAAGTGTGCCGACTCGGACATCGTCGACGAGTGCCTCGAGCTGCTGCGGACCTCGATCCTCAAGGGCATTACCGTCCGATGGGTCAAGCCCGCGGAGGAGCCGACGGTCGTCGCGGATCCCACGCAGATGTACCAGCTGCTCATGAACCTGTGCATCAACGCCGGGCAGGCCATGGGCGAAAGCGGTGAACTGACCATCACCCTCACCCCCGTGCCCGAGGGCGAGACGGACAAAGCCGCGGTGTGTCTCCAGGTGGCCGACACCGGCCCGGGGATGGAGCAAGCGGTGCTCGACCGGCTCTTCGAGCCCCTCTTTACGACGCGCTACGATCAAGGGGGTAGCGGGATCGGGCTGATGGTGGTGCAGAGCATCGTGCAGAATCACGGCGGATGGATCACGGTGGACAGCCGCCCGGGCGAGGGGACAGCATTTCGCGTGTTCTTGCCCGTCGGTTCAGGCGAATGGGTGCCGGTTCCGGAAGCAGCGCTACAGGAAGCCATGGAGTGAAGCGCGCCAAGCACCGCATCTTGTTCATCGGCAGAGAGCCCCGTGTACTCGCGGGGCTCCGTCGTGCCCTGCATGGTGCACGCGACGCCTGGGACATGGTGTTCGCCGAGACTCCCCACCTCGCGCTGACGGCGTTTGATGAGGCGCCGTTTGACGTCGTCGTGACCGACGTCTCCGTGTCCGAAGACGAGGGCGAGATGCTCCGCGAGCTGATGGCGCGTTACCCCGCCACCGTGCGCATCGTGCTGTCCAGCGAGGCCCGGCGCGAGGCGGTGTTGCGCACCATCGGGCCTGTGCACCAATACCTGACCATGCCCTGCGACTCCCGAACCCTCAAAGCGACCCTGGCCCGCGCCTGCGCCCTGAGCAACCTCCTCTCCAACGCGCGGCTGCGGAGCCTCGTCACCCAGATGGAGCGCCTCCCCAGCCTGCCATCTCTCTACAGCGACATCCTTGAGGAGCTCCACGCGCCGGACCCCTCCGCCAAGCGGGTGGGCGAGATCATTGCTCAGGACTTGGGGATGAGCGCCAAGCTGCTGCAGGTGGTCAACTCGGCGTTCTACACGCTACGGCAACAGGTCACGAGCCCGACCCACGCCGTCGTCCTCCTGGGGATCGACAGTATCCGTATCCTGGTTCTGTCGCTCCACGTGTTCCAGCAGTTCGAGGCGCTGCCGGTGCGCCATCTCTCCCTCAATGCACTGCGCAGGCACAGCATACTGGTGGCCACGGCAGCCAAACGCCTCGTGGAGCGGCAGGTAGCGGATCCCCAAACGGGGGAACAAGCCTTCATGGCGGGGCTGCTGCACGACATCGGCAAGCTGGTGCTCACCGTGAACCTGCCCCAGGAGTACGCCGCTACGATACGCTGCGCAGAGGCCAACGCCCTGGAGCTCGTCGAGGCAGAGGCCGAGACGCTGGGTGCCACCCATGCGGAGGTCGGCGCCTATCTCCTGGGCATCTGGGGCCTGCCCGACACCCTCGTCACGGCCACGGCCCACCATCACCACATCAGAGACGGCGGCGAGGCCACCTTTGGGCCTCTGACCGCCGTCTACGTCTGCAACGCCCTCGTCAGCGAGATCACCCCCTCGCCCTCGTGGGCGTGCGCCCCACCCTCGATACCGAGCACCTAGCCAACCTTGGTCTGCTGCACCACCTCTCGCAGTGGCGAGATCTGGTGCGCGAGGTGGTCACTCGCGAGCAGCCCCTGCGATAGCCAGCCGCCGGTCGCTA
Organism: Chloroflexota bacterium; assembly: GCA_012841405.1. GTDB lineage: Bacteria > Chloroflexota > Anaerolineae > UBA1429 > UBA1429 > DUUT01. The sequence goes on along the minus strand of DUUT01000227.1, from coordinate 10,179 downwards.
CAGCGCTACGATCCGCGCTGATCCCTTGACCTGCCACATGACGGAGCGGGTATCAAAGACGAGGCGTGCATATCGCGCCACCCACTCCCAGTCGTAGGCGCTGTGCGCCGTATGCACCAGCACACAATCGGCCCAATCCAGCGTATCCTTGGTGAGCTGCACCGATTCGAGCACCTCATCGCGGCCCAGGCGCATCGTGGGGATATGTGGGTCGTTGTACGTCACGCGCGCCCCGCGGCGACGGAGCTCGTCGATGATAGTAAGCGCCGGGCTCTCGCGGAGGTCATCGATATCGGCCTTGTAGGCGACGCCCAACACCAGGATCCGCGACCCACGGACCGGCTTGGCGTCATCATTCAGCGCCTCGGCGACGCGGTTCACCACGTAGAGGGGCATGCTCGAGTTCACCCTATCGGCCAGCTCGATAAAGCGCGTCTGCATGCCCATGCCGCGCATCTTCCACGTGAGGTAGAGGGGATCGATCGGGATGCAGTGGCCCCCCAGGCCGGGGCCGGGGTAGAACGGCATGAAGCCAAAGGGCTTGGTCGACGCCGCGCGAATCACCTCCCAGACATCGATGTCTAAGCTGCGGCAGATGACGGCCAGCTCGTTCACCAGCCCAATGTTCACCGCGCGAAAGGTATTCTCGAGGATCTTGGTCATCTCGGCAACGGCGGGGCTCGAGACGGGCACAACGTGCTCGACGGCGGCACTATAGAGCGCCGTCGCCACCTCGAGGCAAGCCGGCGTAACGCCGCCCACTACCTTGGGGGTGTTGTGCGTGCTGTAGCGCGTGTTCCCCGGGTCCACCCGCTCGGGCGAGAAGGCGAGAAAGACGTCCTCCCCCACCTGACACCCGTTACGCACCAGGCGCGGGAGCAACACCTCCTCGGTCGTGCCCGGATAGGTCGTGCTCTCCAGGACGACGAGCATCCCTGTATGGACGTACTGCCCCAGAGCCTCGGCAGCGCGAAGGATGTACGAGATATCGGGATCCTTGGCTTTGCCGAGGGGCGTCGGCACGCAGATCGTCACCACATCCATTTCGGCCAGCACGCCATAGTCGTCGGTGGCATGCAGCCGCCCCTCCTGCACCAGCGGGGCCAGATCCGACGAGGGCACATCGGTGATATAGCTGCGCCCGGCGTTCACCTCGGCGCACTTGGCCGCGTCGAGGTCGATACCGCTGACGGTAAAGCCGGCTCGGGCAAAGGCGACGGCCAGCGGCAGCCCCACGTACCCCATGCCGATGACACCAACGCGCGCCGTGCGATGAGCGATCCTGGCGATCAGCGTGTCCTTCGTCGTTGCCTCAGGTGCCTGGTCAGCCAGCGCTTCGACGCGCTCCTCACGATCGCTCATCTCGTTCCTCTCCTCACGTAAGGTGTCCTACTACGGTGCTCGTGTGACGTCCCCTCGATGGTAGTCCTATCGGCACGTTGCGCCGCATCCACAGGGTGGGAGTCTAGGCCGAGAGCCCTCTGCCGTCAATGAGCGCGGGAGCATCGGTGTCAGCCCATGATCGCCAACGACGCCTGCGGCCTCTGAACATCTTTGGTTGACTCTGCTGCTGTACGTGTGCGCCCTAATCTGATATAATTGGTTAGGCTTCATTGCACTTCGTCACCGTCTGACCCAGCGGGGTCGCTCAACGCTGCACATGGCGCGTCGAGAGGGGTCGTTGGCTTGCGCTACGGCTGACACCAGATAAAGGAGGAAGTGTAATGTCGCTCATCCAGATCATCGTGTGGATCGTCGTCGGCGCTATCGCCGGCCTGCTGGCTGATGCGGTGGTGCGCGGTATCGGCGTCGGGCTGTTGGGTGCCATCCTCGTCGGCATTGTGGGCGCATTCGTCGGGGGACTGATCTTTAGCCTCTTGGGTATCACCACGGGCAACAACATCATTATCGACATCCTGGTGGCCTTTGTTGGCGCGGTGATCGTGCTCCTCATCATCCGCGCCGTGCGCGGAAGAACAACCTAGGGGGATGCGGCGCGGGTGCGCTCCAGCCCCGTGCCGGGTAGCATCCCAGACACCGTGGTGGCGTACACGAGGCATCGCAAAAAGAAACGGTTGGTCCTGTTAGGACCAGCCGTTCTTGGTCGGGGCGAGACGATTTGAACGTCCGACCACTTGAACCCCATTCAAGTGCGCTACCTGGCTGCGCTACGCCCCGAACACGGTTGCCAGTATAGCACGCTCCCGTGCCGGAGGCAAATCCATTGCGCGCCATTTGCATGCTCCAATGCCCCGCCGAGGGCGGGGAGAGCCTCATCGGCCTCGCTTCTTCATTGCCTCGTCGGTTGCCTTCATCCGCAGGGTACGGGGCAGAGCCGGGGCGTACTCCTTGCCTCTCTTTCCACCATCGTATCGTTCGTAACCCGATTTGTTCGTGAAACGGCAGTTGGCGCGCTTTCGCTATACTGTTCTTCATGGTATAATGGTGTCGCACCATAGGAGCGGCAGGCCAAACGCCAGCGCATTACCCATCTCTTCACCTACGCAGCACAACCGACGGACGTCACTTCACGGAGGCTTGCGCGATGAGAATCCCTTGGAGGTTCAGCCAGGCAGTCCAAGCCGTGGCGGCGCGCGTGCCCGACGTCGGGCGACTCCAGGGTTTCATCAGCAACGGCTTTGTGCGCAGAGGGCTGATTGGCGGGTTCGTGTTCCTGCTGGTGGGCGGCATCCTCGGAGCCATGAACCGCGGTGTGGCCGGCGCCATCGTCGGCGCCCTGTGCAGCGCCATCCTCGGTGCTGCGTTCGGTGCATCCATCGGCTTTGCCCGTGACGCCTTGCCCTCCTTGCCCTCCTTGCCCTTTGCACAGAAGGGACGGGGCGCCACCCTGCGCATCCAAACGGAGCGCGACGACGCCCACTACCTGCCCGGCGACCCCATCGTTGGGCAAGTGCTCATTAGTGCCGAACGGACCCTTCGATTGCAGGGCGGCTCCGTGTACCTCGCGTGCCGTGGTTTCCAGGTCTATGACAAGGCGTTGGAGAACGGATCGCGAGAGCCCGACTTTGTGCACACTTCCAAGGAGCACCACGTCGAGCAGCTTGACGTGGTACCTCGCGCCGTCGTCCGTCGCGGCGGCACGCTGGCGTTCCCCTTTCGCTTCGAGCTTCCCCTGCGCGCCCTCCCGACGCACAAGGGGTACGTCTACTCGGTGCTGTGGACGCTCCACAGCGTCGTGCGCCTCTCCGACGGCTCCGAGATGACGGCGCGCCAAGAGATTCGCGTCGAATCGATCCCCCCGGCGATCCGCGGCATCGAGGGCGAGCACCAATCCATCGCCCCGACGCAGGCGTGCCGGATGGTGCTATCTCTGCCGAGTGTGCTGGCCGCAGAAGGGGAGCGCATCGAGGCCAACGTGCGCATCACGCCCATGACGAACCTCTCCTTCAGCGAGGTCCGCGCCGTGCTCCTGCGCGTGGAAAACATCCCCGCCGGCGACGATCATACGGTGTACGTCGCCGAATGGAATGCCGACACCGGCATGTTCCGCGCCGAGCGGCAGCCGGGGGGCCAGGGCACCACCTATGTGTGGCTCGAGGAGGAGGCGATCCTCAGCGGCCCCGTGCAACTGGCCGCGGCCGAATCCGTCCTCCATCGCTTTGCGCTCGAGGTTCCCCGCGAGTGGCGGCCGACCGTCTCGCATCCCGACGGTCGCGTCATCTGGAAGGTGGGCGTCATCGCTTCGCGGCCCGAGCAGTCGGACGTGCGTGCCTTCCACGAGGTCATCGTCCATACCGCGTCGACCCAGCCACGCGCCGTGTTGTCGCGTACGATGCGCGGTTCGCTGGTCGCCGGCGGGAGGCGTTGATCGGGCAGCGGCTACGGGGTGCGGTCCCCAGGGCGCGCGTGGCGATGAGCCGTCGTTCCCGGACGCAGCTGCCCGCCACCAAGCCCCACCAACGTAACGCCTCAGGCGCTTCAGTCGCTCTTTCTCCACTGCTTGACCGCTGTCGCCCTTTCCGCTAGAATAGACTAGTTATCTTGGGGATGCTGTCGCTACGTGCCGCTTCTCCAAGTGTGGTCGGCGTCCCGGGCCTGAGACGCCCGCACGTGGGATCTCTGGCCATCCCGTACGCCCGAGGTACAAGAGAGCATGTTCGAGTCGCTTTCCGACAAACTCCAAGAGACATTCCGGCGCCTATCCGGCAAAGGGCGCCTTTCTGAGGCAGACGTCAACGAGGGCCTGCGCGAGGTGCGACTGGCGCTCCTCGAGGCCGACGTGAACTATCGTGTCGTCAAGGACCTGATCAAGCGCATCAGCGAGCGCGCCGTCGGCGCCGAGGTCATCACCTCCCTGACGCCGGCGCAGGCCGTGATCAAGATCGTCAATGAAGAGCTCATCGCCGTCCTCGGCGAGGCGGCCCGGCTCGAGCTTACCGGCCAGCCGCCACACGTCATCATGCTGGTCGGCCTGCAGGGCTCTGGCAAGACGACGATGGCCGCCAAGCTCGCCGTGCACCTGCGGGGGCGCGGCCAGGTGCCACTTCTGGTCGCCGCCGACGTCTATCGGCCGGCAGCGATTGCCCAGCTCGAGACGCTCGCCAAGCAGATCAACGTGCCGGTGCATACCGAGCCAAACCATGTGGCCCCGCCCGCGATCTGCGAGAACGCCGTCAAGCGTGCCCGGCGCGAGGGACAGACGGTGGTCATCCTCGACACGGCAGGGCGCCTGCAGATCGATGACCAGATGATGGCCGAGCTGGAGGAGATCCGCCGCGTCACCACGCCGAACGAGATCCTGCTCATCGCCGATGCCATGACCGGGCAAGAGGCCGTCTCGGTGGCCCAAGAGTTCCACCAGCGGGTGCAGGTGACGGGCCTCATCCTCACCAAGGTGGACGGCGATGCCCGCGGCGGAGCGGCACTCTCGATCCGTGCCGTCACCGGCGTGCCCATCAAGTTCATGGGCGTAGGCGAAAAACTGTCGGACTTGGAGGTGCTCTACCCCGACCGCCTGGCATCCCGCATCCTCGGCATGGGCGACGTGCTGACGCTCATCGAGCGGGCCGAGGCGAGCTTTTCCGAAGAGGAAGCGCGCAAGGTCGGGCACAAGATGCGCACCGCCTCCTTCACGCTCGAGGACTTTATCGAGCAACTCCAGGCGGTGAAGCGCATGGGCCCGCTGAGCGACCTGCTGGGCATGATCCCCGGCATGTCACAAGTGACCAAGGCCCTGCCGGCCGAGGCGACCGAGGCGGGGCTCAAGGTTACGGAGGCGATCATCCATTCGATGACGCCCGAAGAGCGCCGCAACCCCCGGGTGATCAACGCCAGCCGTAAGCGCCGCATCGCTCGCGGCAGCGGCACGTCGGTGCAAGAGGTGAACCAGCTGCTACGCCAGTTCTCCATGATGCAGGACATGATGAAGCAGATGCAGAGCGGCAAGGGGCGTGGCCTCATGGGGATGTTCCGGTAGATGCCCCCCCGAACCGTGGGCACGCTCCCCGCATGTGCTAGGAAACGGGGGGCGCCGTTCGCCATGAGTCATCGTTTTGTGTATAATCGGGCTGATCCGTGATTCCAGAGCTAAGAAGGTGAGAGCACAATATGGTAAGAATTCGACTCGCTCGCGTGGGTGCCAAGAAGCAGCCCAGCTATCGCGTGGTGGTGGCCGACCAGCGCTCGCCGCGTGATGGGCGCTTTATCGAGATTATCGGTCACTATAACCCACGCACCGAGCCAGCAACGATGGTCGTCAAGGAGGATCGCGCCCTCTACTGGCTGGAGAAAGGCGCCCAGCCCACCGAGGCCGTGGCCCGCATCCTGGACAAGACCGGCGTCCTGGCCAAGACCAGCGTGTCCGTCAAGCTTCCCTACCCGGCCGGCGACAACGCCTAAGGAGTGTCTCATGCGGGAGCTTGTCGAGTATATCGCCAAGTCACTGGTTGACCATCCCGAACAGGTCGAGGTCAGCCAGATTCGAGGCGGCCAAGCGACGATCCTCAAGCTGCGGGTGGCACCCGACGATAAGGGGTGGGTGATCGGTCGCCGCGGGCGTGTCGCCAACGCCATGCGCTCGCTGCTGCGTGCGAGCGCCGGCACGTCGGGGCGTCGGGTCATCCTCGACATCGTCTAGCGGGTGGTGGTCATCCGGCGGATGGTACCGATGCGCATGGCCCCCCACAATGATTCGGGAAACAGGCGACGGTCTGTCAAGGACGTCGCCTTGTTGTCATCTAGGGACGGCAGCAGCAGCCGCCCCGCCGTGCGTTTCCTGGTGATCGGCCGAGTCCTGGCGCCGCGCGGCGTGCGTGGCGAGCTCAAGGTGGCCATCGAGACCGATACCCCCGAGCGCTTTTTGCGTACGGCGCGCGTGTTCCTCGGTGAGGAGCATCGCGTCTACACGGTGCGCGCAGCGCGCCTCCACCAGGGCAACGCCTTGTTGCGCCTTTCCGGCATCGAGACCCGCAACGACGCCGAGGTGTGGCGCAACGCCTACGTGTATGTCGCCGTGGAGGACGCCGTCCCCCTCGAAGAGGGAGAGTACTACCACTACCAGATTGAGGGACTGGCCGTCCATACCCGTGAGGGAGAGAACCTGGGACGCGTCGTCACCGTCCTGCAGACAGGCGCCAACGACGTCTGGGTGGTGCGCGGTCGCGGCGGTGAGGTGCTCATCCCGGCGCTGAAGGACGTCGTTATCGACGTGGACCTCGACGCCGGCGTCATCACTGTGGACCTCCCCGAGGGCTTGCGCTAACCCGCCCACCGACCGCCCGGCGGGTTTGGGTAGCTTACCTGAGGAGCCGGCTGATGGCAGACGTGCGCTACTGGCTCGGTTTCAACATGGCCCCCCGCATCGGGCCGGTACGCCTTCGGGCGCTGGTGCACTACTTCGGCGATGTTGAGGCCGCCTGGCACGCGGACGCCGCCTCACTGCGCGCGGCCGGCCTCCGCCAGGATGCCCTCGAGCGGCTCATCGCCCTCCGCGCGCGCGTCGATCTCGATGCTGTGCTCCAGCGCGTCACCGCGCTGGGGCTCACCATTTACACCTGGGATAGCCCGGACTATCCGGCGCTACTGCGCAATATCGCCCAACCCCCGCCCGTGCTTTATGTCAAGGGCACCATCAGCCCTGCCGACGAGTTTGCTGTGGCCGTGGTGGGCACACGGCACGCCAGCGCCTATGGCAAGGAGGTGGCGCGCCGGCTTGCGCGAGGGCTCGCCGAGAATGGCGTTACGGTGGTCAGCGGGTTGGCCCTCGGCATCGACGGTGTCGCCCATCGGGCGGCGCTGGACGCCGGCGGGCGCACCTTGGCGGTGCTCGCGTGCGGCCTCGATTCTGTCTACCCGTCGTCGCACCGCGAGTTGGCCGAGCGCATCGTGGCCGCGGGCGCCCTCGTCTCGGATTACCCCGTGGGCACGCGACCCGACGCCGCCAACTTTCCCCCGCGCAACCGGCTCATCAGCGGCCTGTCGCTGGGCACGCTGGTGGTCGAGGCGGGCATCAAGAGCGGCGCCCTCATCACCGTACGCTTTGCCCTGGAGCAGGGCCGCGAGACCTTTGCCGTGCCCGGGAACATCTATAATCGGTCGTCCAGCGGCACGAACGCCCTCCTCCAGGCGGGGGAGGCCAAGCTGGTCACCTCGGTGAACGACATCCTGGAGGAGCTCAACCTCACCATGGTGTCGCAGCACACCGAGGCTCGCGCGATTGTGCCCGAAACGGTGGAGGAACGCACCCTCCTGGCCCACGTGGGCCCGAGCCTGTACACCTTGACGAGCTGGTGCGCGCCTCGGGCCTCACCACCGCCACCGTGTCGAGCACGCTGGTGATGATGGAGCTCAAGGGCATGGTCCGCCGTGTGGACAACACCCGCTACATCCTGGCCCACTGACCCTGCACGCGCCTCGGGGTCACGGCCTCGTCCCATCGAGCGCAGACACGATCACCAAGGGATCAGCAGGAACCCGCGCTCCATCGGTAGAACCCAAAGCATAGCGCGCTTTCGTGAGGTGGAATCGCCATGGCTGATACGCTGGGCTGTGAGACCTTTGAGCACGTCCATGTGACCATTCTGGCGGGGGGGAGCGGCACCCGGCTATGGCCCCACAGCCGCCGTAGCCGCCCCAAGCAGTTCCTCAACCTCGTCGGGCAGCAGTCGATGCTGGTGGACACGGTCGAGCGGGTTCTGCCGCTGGTGCCGCTGGAGCGCATCCACGTCCTGACGGGGCCGGAGCATGCCCCCCTGGTGGCAGAGCAGCTCCCCGACCTGCCACCGGACAACATCATGGTCGAGCCCTCGCCCAAGGGCACCGCACCCTGCCTCGGGTTGGCGGCGCTGCGTCTCTTCCGGCGCACCGGCCGGCCGCACGATGTCATGATCTCGCTGCACGCCGACCACGTGGTGCAACGCGAGGATCGCTTCCGCGATGCCCTGCGGGCGGCGGCGGCCGTCGCCCGCAACGGCCACATCGTCACCATCGGCATCATCCCCGCCTACCCCGAGACGGGATTCGGCTACATCGAGCGCGCCGACCCCTTGCCACCCGCCGCCAACCAGGACGCCTTTCGCGTGGCGCGCTTTACCGAAAAGCCGCCCTTGGAGCGCGCCCAGCAGTTCGTCGCCAGCGGACGCTTCTACTGGAACACCGGGTACTTTGCCTGGACGTTGGGGGGTATTCTGGACGAGTTCCGGCGTTCGTTGCCCGAGGTGTACGCTCACCTGGAACGCATGGCGCCGGCCGATGACCGCGCCCCCGCCTTGGACGCCTGGGAGGCGATTACGCCGATCACCATCGACGTCGGCATTATGGAGCGCGCCAACGACCTGGCCGTGATCCCTTGCGACTTGGGATGGAGCGACATCGGCGGCTGGGCGGCGTTGCATGACATCCTGCCCGGCAACGCCGAGGGCAACGTCGTCGCAGACGGCACGCGCCACGTCGGCATCGATACCGCCAACTGCCTCATCCAGGGCACGGACCGGCTCATCGCTACCGTGGGGCTGGAAGGGATGATCGTCGTCGACACGGGCGACGCCCTCCTCGTCCTCCCCAAGAGCCGCGCTCAGGATGTCAGCGCGCTGGTGCGCGAGTTGCGCGCCCGCGGGCTGGAGGACTATTTGTAGCGCGCTGGAGCGCGGCTTCGCGACGCGCCCCGCGTCGCATCATGGTGCTCGCTCGTCGAGCCATCTCCCTTCGTCGTGAGGTGACCTTTGCAGGCAGAGATTGTAACCATCGGCACGGAGCTGCTCCTAGGCGAGATCATTGACACGAACTCGGCCTGGATTGCACAGCAACTCACCACCATCGGTCTCAACCTCTACTATACCACCACCGTGGGCGACAACCTCGGCCGCGTGGCCGACGTCCTCCGCCAGGCGCTGCGACGCTCCGACGTGGTGATCACCACGGGCGGCCTAGGCCCCACCGTCGATGATGTGACGCGTGAGGCCGTGGCCCGAGCCACCGATCGCGACCTGGCCCTCGATGAGGATCTTTTGCAGGAAATCACCGCTTACTTTGCGCGGCGCGGCTACACCATGACCGACAACAACCGCAAGCAGGCCACGCTGCCGCGCGGCGCGACGGTGATCCACAATCCGGTGGGCACCGCGCCCTCCTTCTGCGTGGAGCACGAGGGCCACGTGTTGATCAGCCTACCCGGCGTGCCCCACGAGATGAGGTACCTCATGGAGCACGAGGTCCTCCCCTTCCTGCGGGAACGCTTTGGCCTGCGCGGTATCATCAAGAGCCGCATCCTGCGCACCTGCGGTATCGGTGAGAGCGCCATCGACGCCGAAATCGGCGACCTGATGCAGCTCACCAACCCTACCGTAGGCACCGCCGCCCACCCCGGGCAGACGGACGTGCGGATCACCGTCAAGGCAGATAGCCTGCCAGAGGCTGAGGCGCTCATCGCCCCTGTGGAGGCCGCCGTGCGCGAGCGCATCGGCGAGTACATCTTTGGGGTCGATCAGGACCGCATGGGCGACGTACTGGCCGCCCTGCTCGCCGCGCGGGGCTTACGACTGGCCGTGGCTGAGACGGTCACTGCCGGGGAGATCGCCCAGTGGCTGAGCAAGGCCCCGCAGGGGGCGGCGGCGTTCGCGGGCGGGCTGGTGCTCCCCGGCCCCGAGGCGCTGCAGGCTTCACTCGACGTGCCGGCGGCGCTCGTCGCGCAGTATGGCTACCCCGGCCAGGAAGTGGCCGACG
>DUUT01000226.1 GCA_012841405.1 Chloroflexota bacterium | reverse complement strand
GGCACGAGCTGTGCCGCGCCGCCGGCTCGGCGGCACCCTGACGCGAACGAGCCGCGCTCAGCGGGCGCGGCGCGAACGGGATGCATTCTAGCACCGGCCGTGCATTCACGCCAACGGGGTGAGCGCGGTGCAGAGTATCTGTCGCGCCCGCCGCCATACATGGCGGGACCGATGATGGCATCTCAGAGTCACTGTATCCTATTGCGCCACAAGCTTGCCGAGCGCAACAAGCCCAGCTATCATGGGGGCGCTGGTAACCATGGAGAGGAGTGAGGGATGATGGCTACGCAACCACAGGAGGCGACCTCCCGAGTTCGAGCCGTGCACTGTGATCACGGGGCCGGCGACGAAGAGGTGTACGAGGCGCTCAAGCGCGCGACGGCGCCCCTTGACCGCGCCTGGGAAAAGCTGCGGCGGGCGAACACCATCACCATCAAGTTCAACCAGGCGTTCAACCCCGCGCGGCTCGTGACGATCGGTGGGCAGCTCCAGGAGTTCGTCGATTACAAGGTTGCCCGGGCGGTGCTCCGCCTGCTCCGCGAGAATACCTCCGCCGAGATCCGCTGCGTCGAGATCAGCACCATGGCCCACAACAACGATGCTCTGACCCCGGAAGCGACGATGACACTCCTTCCGGTGCTGCGCGAGTTCGACGTGCCCTTGATCAATGGCGATCTGCCACCCCACAAGACCTATGAGGTGCCGGGAGGCGGGCTGATGTTCCGCCAGTATTGCCTGCCCGAGGCGGTGGTCGACACCGACGCCTTTGTCTCGGTGCAAAAGCTGAAAAACCATGCCTTTATGGGGGTCACCCTCTGCCTCAAGAACCTCTTTGGCTTGCCTCCCATGGAGCCACACGGACGAGCGCGGCAGTACTTTCACCACCTCGTGCGCCTTCCGTATGTCTTGGTGGATCTCGGGCGCATCATTCAGCCGACATTGAACATCATCGATGCCCTCGTCGGACAGTCGGGGCGGGAATGGGGAGGCGAGGGGCGCATCTGTGATGCGCTCATCGCTGGTGACGAGGTGATCGCGACCGATGCGGTAGGCACGCACCTCATGGGGCACGATCCCCTGGGCGATTGGCCCGAGCCCCCCTTCCGGCGCGACCGCAATGCCATTGCCATTGCCCATCACGACGGCTTTGGCACGGCGCAGCTGCACACCATCGACTACCAGTCGGAAGTGCAGGCGCCGCTGGCGTCCTTTGACTCCGCCGAGACGGATCCGCCGGAGCTGGTGGCCGCATGGCGGCGCTCCACCTGCGAGCAGGCCCTCTACTATCGCGACCACCGCCAGCAGTTCATCGACCGCTACGCTGGGCAGTACATCCTGCTGCAGGACAACGAGGTCGTGTGGCACGACACGCAGAGCGAGTTGCGCCGCAGCCGTCGCGAGTTGGCCGGCGCCCGCAAAGAGAGCGCCATGTGGCTCAAGCTCGTCGACCCCGACGAGGCGGAGGGCGAGCACTTTGAGGTCTATGAGCGCGAGCTGGCGCGCTGGTCATAAGACGCAGCGTCCGGTGGGGAGGCTGGAGCCCTGAACGGCGTTCGCTGCTCCGCTCTGCACGACGCGCATCCCTTGCGGAGCGTGCCCAGCCCCCCATCGACGTGGCGACGTGAACCACCAAGCCCATGAGGCCCATAGGAGACGGCATCGTGCCCGACAACCGCCCCAATATCCTCATCGTCATGACGGATCAAGAGCAGGGAGGGGTGCTCGAGCCGGGGCACCCCTGTCGTACCCCGAACGCCGATCGGCTGGCGGCGGAGGGGCTGCGCTTTCGGCGTACCTACACCACCACGGCCCACTGCTGTCCGTCGCGGGCCACCTTTATGACGGGGCTGTATCCCAGCCGCCACGGCATCTATAACAACGTGCTGAACGATGCCGCCATCCACACCTCGCTGAACCCCGGGGTGACCACCTTTAGTGAGGTGCTCCGTGACGCGGGCTATGCGCTGGCGTTTTCGGGCAAGTGGCATGTCTCGGCCAGCGAGCAGCCCAAGGACCGCGGCTGGCAGCAGTACCACGCCACGGCGGTGCAGGGAGAGTGGCACGGGATGCGCTGGGAGCGCTTTCGCCAGTTCGCCCGAGAACCCGAGTGCGACGCACCGCGCGGCCGCGGCGAGCTGCTGCGCCCCGGTTGGGGCCGCTACCGCCTCTACGGCACTGCCGAGCCCAATCCGGAGGCGGATCCCTTTATGCCGGGGGACCTCCATACGGTGCGCACCGGCATTCGGGCGCTCGGCGACCTGACGCGCCAGGACAAGCCCTGGTGCCTCTTTGTGGGCACGGTGGGCCCCCACGATCCCTACATCATCCCCGAGCATTATGCCACCATGTACGATCCGGCCGATGTCGCGTTGCCCCCCAGCTATCACGACACCCTCCTCGACAAGCCGCGCATCTATCAACGGCAGCGGCGGTTCTGGTCCCAGCTGAGCGAGGACGAGTATCGCGAGGCGATCGCCCACTACTGGGGCTATTGTACCATGCAGGATGATCTCCTGGGGACGGTGCTCGAGGCGCTGGAAGCCAGTGGCCAGGCGGACGACACGCTCGTGCTCTTTACCTCGGACCATGGCGACTATGCCGGCGCCCACGGCCTGTTCATGAAGGGAGTGGCGGCGTTCGACGAGTGCTACCGCGTGCCGTGCGTGGCGCGTTGGCCGCGGGGGATCGCGCAGCCGGGGCGGGAGGTGGACGAGTTCGTCAGCCTGGCGGATTTCGCTCCCACGTTCGCCGAGCTGGCGGGCACGACCATGCCAGCCGCCAGCGGGAGGAGCCTGGTGCCGTTCCTGCGCGACGAGTGCCCCTCGGACTGGCCCGATGCCATATACAGCCAGCTCAACGGTGTCGAGCTGTACTACAGCCAGCGCTTTGTCCAGACGAAGGAGTGGAAGTACGTCTACAACGGCTTTGACTTTGACGAGCTGTACGACCTGCGCGAGGATCCCCACTGCCTGCGAAACCTGGCGGAGGATCCGCGCTATCGGTCGGTCGTCGAGGAGATGTGCCGTCGCATGTGGCGGCGTGGCTACGAGGAGCGCGATATCAACTGCAACCCCTATCCCACCGTCAGCATGGCGCCGTTCGGCCCGGCGATAGGGCTCGAATAAGAGGCAGCGGGTGAGCGGTCACCGACCACTCACCCGCCGTACGCTGCTACCAGGGCAGGCGTCGCGCGTTGATGAACAATCCGTCGTGGGGCAGCTCGCGGAGCAGGTACTGCTCCTCGTCCTCCGAGAGCGGCCCGTAGAGGATGAGCGCCTTCTTGGCGAGGATCTTGCGGAACACCGGTACCATCTGCTGCAAGGTTGGCGCCCCGGCGCTCGTCTCCATGGTGATCTCAAAGGCGTCCAGGGCGTCCATCTCGAGCAGCACGTCGATGGTGTGCAGCGACGTGGAGTGCAGGTGCATGAGGGCGACATCCACGGAGCGACAGATGCGCTCATCATAGGGCATGAACCACTCGGCGTACTGCCGGGGCGACAGGATCGCCGAGGCATCGCACTGCGTGCGCACCACGGAGCCCGGCGCCCACACGCCGTAGGCGCTGACATAGCCGCCGTCGACCTGGGGAAAGCGCGCCAGCTGGGCGTGGAGCACCTCGATAAAGACGTCCGTTACCTCCTCGAGGAAGGCACGCAGGCGGTCGGGGGGATCATACATCGACAGGCACATCATCTGGGGCCCCAGCACCGCCTCCGCGAGGTCCGTCGGGCCGCGCATCGTCGGCTGGACGATGGCATAGCGGCCACCGCTGCGCGCCGCCATCGTCTCGATGAGGTGCATCATGAGGTTGAACCACTCGTCGCTGCGATGAACGGGACGGTTCTCCCACTCGGCCCACTCGCGAACCGATGACTGGGCACGCATGCTGCCCCCCTGGATCTGGGCGTGGATGGGACAGCCCAGGATCGCCTCCACCCAGGGGATGCGGCCATAGGGGGCACGCACGGCGAACCGGTCGCCGTGCACCTCCAGCGCGCCCGGCTCCAGGGGCTCCCCCACCAGGCGCTCCACGTCCAGTATCTCGGGCGTCACCATGATGTCCTCGGTGGCCACTGTACCGTCGGCCAGGGGCAGCCACAGGTCACCCAGCGGCTGTCCCTGCCCCACCATGTGCAGGTTCTCCTGGCGTTGCCACCACTTGCCGTGTCGTGCGACGAGCTCGCGGCCTGCGCGGTCGAGTTGGATGGTCATGGCGCCCTACTCGTCGCCCCACCAGGGCTCGCCCTCGGACATGTGGGCCTTCATATAGTCCATGTCGAAATCGATCCCCAGACCTGGCAGCATGGAGACCTTTTGCTTGCCATCCTTGATGATCGGTGCATTGCTGGCCGCCTCGGCCACCTGATCGGCCTCGCGCAGGCACTCGATCATGGGGCAGTTGAATATCGCGGCGGCGAACTGCTGTGAAGCCTGGCCCAGCGCCCAGCTGCTGACGTTGTGCAGCGTGATGGGCACACGGTAGGCCTCGGCCACGTCCACCATCTTTTTGCAGCCGGTGATGCCGCCGGCGTTCACCAGGTCGGGCTGGAGCACGTCGACCGCCTGGTTGGTGAGGAAGGGCAGCACCTGCTCGGGACCGTAGAGGTTCTCGCCGGTCATGATGGCCAGGCGTGTGGCGCGGCGCAGCGCCAGCCAGTTGTCCGAGTAGGGGATATCCAGCGGGTCCTCGTAGTACAGCGGGTTGATGGGCTCCACGGCGCGGGCCACGCGCACGGCGCTCGGCAGGTCCAACTCGTCGTGGCAGTGGACGATTATGTCGACGTCGTCGCCGAACGACTCGCGGGCCAGGGCGTACATGCGGGCCACGTTGCGCTCCTCACGCGGCCCGAGGCTGGTGACCACCTGGCCGATGATGGCGCCAAAGGCGTGGTGGCTGTCCACCTTGAACGCGCGGTAGCCGCGGGGATCCTCCAGCAGCATCTGTGCCGTCTCACGCCACCAGCCCCTGTCGAGGTAGTACTCCGGTGGGGCGTCGGGGCAGTGGGTGTAGAGGGGGATCCACTCGCGGAAGATGCCGCCCAGGAGCTTGCATACCGGCTGGCCCAGCAGCTTGCCCGCCAGGTCCCACAGGGCGATGTCGATGCCGCTGAGGATGCGCACCTGAGCGCCGCGCTGGGGCACCGCGCGGAACATGTTCTGGTAGTGGAGCTCGATGGCCAGTGGGTCCTTGCCGATGAGGCTCAGGTTCATGTGACGGCCCCAACCGGTGTGCAGCCCATCGATGATGTCGCGCGCCATACGCCCAGAGCCGCCACATGGGCCGTACCCCGAAACGCCGAGGTTGGTCTCGACTTTGATGAACGTGCGGCGCGTGATGTTGCGCCCCTGCTTCTGCCCCACGGGATAGACCGTGTCCTCGTGGGAGATCTCCATCGCCTTGATCGCCGTGATTTTGGCACCGCTGACCTGATCGGGTGTAAGAGTCATGCCGTCTCCTCGGAAATGGGGCCGTCCAGACGCGTGGAGCGGGCGGGCATCGAAGACGCCCCTTGGGGGGCCTTCGGGAGCTGGCCAACACGCCGGACGCCCGCGAAAAGTGGGATGTAGCGGCATCATAGCGGTGAGCGAGCCGGACGTCAAACGGGTGGTGCGGTGAGGGCTGGCCCGTTGACTCGGCCTCCGCCGCCCTCTAGAATGGACATAAGGGGTGGTGGCCCGCACCGTGTGGGCATGCCTCGGATGGGAGTGCATCCAATGGTCAGTCGCAGGACGTGGCTCAAGGTGATCGGTGGTGCCGTCGGCATGGCGACGGCCTATGGTCTCTGTCGTGCCGGGCAGCGGTTGCGGGCCGAGTGCCCACCGGCGCCGCGCCCCATGTACGCGCATGCGCGTGAGATGGTGGCGGACATCGCCTACTACTGGCAGCACCCCAGCGCGATGGGGGACCTCTACCGCAGCCGCTTGCTGGCCCACCCCTTTGCGGCCAAGGTGGCTCTCGCGGCGCTGGGAGGTGGCGAGTGCCGCGTGAGCGTACGCCTGGCCTATCTCTATGGTGTGCTCCAAGGGCTGGCCTTCACCGAAGTCCGCTCGCTGCTGGCTGGTCAGACGCGGCACGCGACGGCCGGCGAGGCGCCGGCGCTCCTCTTTGCGCAGCACTATAGCCGCACCGAAGGGATGCCCGATCCCCAGCGGACGCGTGCCTTGATCGAAGCGTACGGCGAGCAGGGCGCCAACGATCTCCTTGGCTATCTCGGTGTGTTGCTGATCACGCAGCGTATCGCCCGAACGCTAGATGCTCTGGTGGCGCGGCTGGTGGGTCGGCCGCGCCACGATTCCACGCTGTGGGGTGAGGTCGCTGTCGTCGTCGTGGCCCTCGTGGGCGTCGTGCCGCTGTTGCCCGTCATGCGCTGGCGTGCACGTCGCGCGACGCTCTGAGGCACAGCATCCTGGCGTCCCCCGTCCGCTGCATCGGCACCGGACGGTCTACCAACCCGCGCATCACGACGCCGCACACTCGATCATCACCACCATGGCCAGGACCGCTGCCGTCGCCCTGCCCTGTCTCAGGTACCCTCTTCCCCACTGCTTCACGCTCCCCGATTGCCCCATCGGCCGCGTCGCCACTCCTTCCAGCTAGTGGTGTGTACGCGTTGCGTAGTATACTTTTCCTATTGACTTACGGTACTATACGGGCTAGACTGAAGATGAGGGGCCTTACGCGAGGCCCCGTGTCATGTCGGTAGGGTGGGGAGAGGAGATACCATGGCGACTGTGACGTCAAAGGACGGTACGACGATTGCGTTCGACCGAGCGGGCGAGGGGCCGACGCTCATCGTCGTGGATGGGGCGTTGGGCTATCGCGCGGCGGGCTTTGAGACGATGCGGCTGGCGTCGCTGCCGGCACTTCTGGAGCACGTGCGGGTCGTCGTCTATGACCGCCGAGGGCGCGGCGAGAGCTCGGATACGCAACCGTACGCGCTGGAGCGCGAGATCGAAGACATCGAGGCGCTCATCGATGACGCTGGGGGTTCTGCCTATTTGGTCGGCATCTCATCCGGTGCAGCCCTCGCCCTCGAGGCGGCGCTAGCGCTCGGAGACAAGGTGAGGGGCCTGGTGATGTACGAGGTGCCCTACAACGATGACGAGGATGAACGGCGGGCGTGGAGGGCGTATCGTCGCGAGCTCGATGCCCTACTTGCCGCGGACCGTCGCGGCGATGCGGTGGCGGCCTTTATGATGCTCGTCGGCATGCCCGCCGAGGAGCTCGACGGCGTGCGGCAGCACCCCATGTGGCCCGTGTTCGAGGCGGTGGCGCCGACACTGGCCTACGATGCCGCCGCCATGGGCGAAGATGCCTCTGTGCCGGTGGAGCGCGCGTCCGCGCTGCGCATCCCGGCGCTGGTGATGGACGGCGGGGCGAGCGAGTGGTCCTTCATGCGCCGCACGGCGGATGCGCTGGCAACGGCTATCCCCCATGCGCAGCGCCTCACCCTCGAGGGGCAGACGCACGAGGTGGCGGCTGAGGCCCTCGCACCGGTGCTCATCGCGTTCTGCCGGCCCGAGATGATCATGGAGGGAGGCGGAGATGCGGGGCAGGGAGAGCCAGAGGGAGAGCGTCGTCCATATCGAGGGGTTGAGTTTTCCTGAGAGCCTGCGGTGGCATGATGGCGCTCTGTGGTTCACCGATCTCTCTACGCAGCGCGTCATGCGAGCCGGAGGCGATGGCCACGTCCAGACGGTGGCCGAGCTACCCGACATCCCCTCGGCCTTGGGCTGGACACCGGATGGGCGATTGCTCATCGTTCAGGCCATATCGCGTCAGTTGCTCAGGATGGACGATAGCACGTTGGCTGTTGTCGCCGATATGAGCGCACACGTGACGTATCGGTGCAACGACATGATCGTCGATCGACGCGGAAGGGTGTACGTCGGCAACATGGGGTTCGACCTGGGCGACCCGGAGGCGGTCCCCCAGCCGGGGTCCATCCTGCTCGTCACGCCGAATGGCGATGTGCGGATCGTGGCCGACGAGCTGGCCTTCCCCAACGGCATGGCGATCACGCCCGACGGTCAGACGCTGATCGTGGCGGAGAGCTATGCGGCCCGCCTGACCGCCTTTGACATTACGCCCGACGGTTCGCTCGTGCACCCGCGCACCTGGGCGTCGTTCGCGCCATCGACCACGGCCGGCGCCGAGGAGGTCACTCCCGATGGGATCGCGCTGGACGCCGAAGGCGCGCTGTGGGTCGCCTCGCCCGGCACGCGGGATGTCCTCCGTGTGCGGGAGGACGACGAGATCACCGAGCGCATCCCGCTTGGCGCGATTCCGCTGACCTGCGTGCTTGGGGGGCGCGAGGGCCGCACCTTGTTCATCGCCACCACCGAGAGCCTCGATCCCAGCGAGGCCGGGGCGATCGGTCGCATCGAGGCCGTCGAGGTGGCGGTGCCGGGCGTCGGCCTGCCATAGGGCGATGCCGCCTGCTTCGTGCCAGCGCGATCGCGCCGCGGGTAGAGCCCGCGAGAGCGCGCCTTGCTGTCCCCTGGGCAGCAAGGCGCTGCGCCGTCATTGGGGGAGTACTATCGCTACAGAACAAAGGTCCATGGGAGTCTTTTACAGGCTGCTGGGCAATACGCTGATCTCCAGTGTCACCAACCTCACGGTCTGGTTTGCGCTGGTGTTCTTTGTCTACCTGGAGACGCGGTCGGTCATCGCGACGTCGGTCACCTCGGGCCTGTACTTTGTGATGAGCTCGCTCTCCGGGTTCTGGTTCGGAAGCCTTCTCGACCGGCACCGCAAAAAGAGCGTGATGCTCGTCTCGGGGGTGGTTCCCTGGTGCTGTACTCCGTTGGTCTGGCCCTCTACGCGATGGCGCCCGCCGAGGCATTGGCGGATCCCGGCAGCCCCATCCTGTGGGCCTTTGTGCTGCTGCTCCTGATCGGTGTCATCGCCGGCAACATCCGCTACGTGGCGCTGCCGGCGCTCGTCACGGTGCTCATTCCGGAGGACCGCCGAGACCGGGCCAACGGCCTGTCGGGCACAGCGACGGGGCTCGCCTCCCTCATCGTGTCAGCCATCAGCGGGCTCTTGGTGGGGTTGGCGGGGATGTACTGGGTGTTCATCCTGGCCATTGCCTTGCTGGTCGTCACGAGCGTGCACCTCGCGGTGTTGTCCCTGCCAGAGCCCGATCCGGAGGCCACGCGCGCCGAGGACGCCACCCCCACGATCGACCTCCGCGGGACGCTGGTGCACATAATGGCCGTGCCCGGCCTCATCGCCTTGATCCTCTTTACCACCTTTAACAACTTTTTGGGGGGCGTCTTTGCGGGCCTCCTCGACGCCTATGGACTCTCGCTCGTCTCGGTGCAGGCGTGGGGGGTGCTATGGATGATCCTCAGTTCGGGGATTATCATCAGTGGTCTCGCGGTTGCGCGGTGGGGCCTGGGGCGCAACCCGCTGCGGGTCCTGTTCGCGGCGAATATCATCGGTTGGGTGATCAGCAGCCTGTTTACGATCCGCCCGTCGGTGATGCTGCTCGCGGTGGGCATGCTGCTCTACATGAGCATCGTGCCGGTCATTGAGGCGGCCGAGCAGACCATCATCCAAAAAGTGGTGCCGCAGAAGCGCCAGGGCAGGGTGTTCGGCTTTGCCCAGAGCGTCGAGTTGGCGGCCACGCCACTGACCACGTTCGCCATCGGGCCGGTGGCAGAGCTCGTCTTTATCCCGTTCATGACCACGGGGGCCGGTGCCGAGCGCATCGGCAGCTGGTTCGGCGTTGGCCCCGACCGGGGGATCGCCCTCGTCTTTACGCTCACCGGCATCATCGGATTCGTGATCACGCTCGTGGCCATGCGCAGCAAGCACTACCAGTTGCTGTCGCAGCGGTACCTGGAGGAGTAGGGGCGGCGCGCACAACGCACGGCCCGCACGCCCACGCGAGGTGGCAAACGCGCTATTGACACCACGCTCCTGTGATGGTATAATTGAGCAAACGCTCAAGTATTAGGGGTCGGTTGATGACGTACGAGAACACGAGTGCGGAGCAGCCGCCGGCAGCTCAGCACGACATCCTCACGCAGGGTGTTGCCGAAGAGCTCGCCGGCGTTTTTCGTGCCCTGGCCGATCCGACGCGCGTGCGGATCGTGTCCGCATTGGCAGAGACCGAGCTTTCGGTCAGCGCATTGGCCGAGGCTCTGGGCATGACGCTCTCGGCGGTGTCGCACCAGTTGAGCCTGCTGCGCGAGCTGTGCGTGGTGCAGGCACGGCGCGAGGGGCGGCAAGTGTACTACTGCCTCGATGACGAGCACGTGTATTCACTCTACCGGCAGGCCTTGGAGCACGTCTCGCATGGCCGCAGGCAAGCGCCTTCGGTGCGCCGGATGCGTTCGGCGCACCGCGCGCATGGGTGTCAGAATGGAAATGAACAATAGGCAGCTTACAACCATACATCTTGATGTACAGGGGCTCGATTGCCCCGATTGCGCCGCGAGCCTCGAGAGGGCCGTGCAGACCCTCCCCGGCGTGGTCTCGGCACAGCTCCTCTATACCACATCACGCCTGACGCTGTCCGCCGAAACGGAGGACGTTGTGCCCGAGGTGGTGGACCTGGCGGCGTCGATGGGCTACGAGGTCGCACCCGAGGGCATGGCTACAGCGCCGGCGCGTGAGGGCTGGTGGGCCTCGATCGTACAGCGGCGTCGCGAGCTAGCCACCTGGGGCGGCGGCGGGCTGCTGCTCCTCGCCTTTATCCTCAGTCTGCTGGGCCTGCCGGAGGTGGTGTCCAACGGGCTCTATGCCGCGGCGATCGTCGTCGGCGGCATCTATGTGGCGCGTGCCGGATGGGTGGGGATTCGCACCACCCGCGCTCCCGATATGAACGCCCTCATGACCGTGGCCGCCATCGGCGCGATGGTCGTCGGCGAGTTTGCCGAGGGGGCGCTCACCGTCTTTCTCTTTTCGCTCGGTGAGCTGCTGGAGAGCCTCTCCATGGATCGGGCGCGTAACGCCATCCGCACGCTGATGAACCTCACCCCTGAGGAGGCGACGCTCCTGTCGGGCACCGAGGAGCGGCGTGTGCACGTGTCGGCGCTGGTGCCCGGTGACCAGGTGGTGGTGCGACCCGGCGAACGCATCCCCATGGATGGCCACATCCTGGAGGGAAGCTCTGCGGTGAACCAGGCGCCGATCACCGGCGAGTCGATGCCGGTAGAGAAGCACGTCGGCGACGAGGTCTTTGCCGGCACCATCAACGGGAACGGCGTGCTCGTCATGGAGGTGACGCGCCGCGCGGAGGACACCACGCTGGCGCGCATCTTGCGCCTGGTGGAGGAGGCCCAGTCGCAGCGGGCGCCCGCGCAGCGCTTTGTCGATCGCTTTGCGCGGGTATACACGCCTGCCGTGATCGGCCTGGCGGCGCTGGTCGCCGTCGTGCCACCCCTCCTCGGGTTTGGCGCGCTGAGCACGTGGTTTTACCGCGCGCTGGTACTGCTGGTGATTGCCTGCCCATGCGCACTGGTCATCTCGACGCCGGTGACCATCGTCAGTGCCCTCGCTCGAGCTGCTCGCTCGGGGGTGCTCGTCAAAGGGGGGCGGCATCTCGAAGCGATGGCCTCGCTGCGCGCCGTGGCGTTCGACAAGACGGGTACCCTCACCATGGGTGAGCCTCGCGTGGTGAATGCTGGGTGCGAGCTCTTGCCCGACGGCGGCGAATGCGAGAGCTGTGGTGACCTGCTGGCCAAGGCGGCTGCCGTCGAGGGGCGCTCGGAGCATACGCTGGCACGCGCCGTGACGCGCTATGCGGAGAGCGAGGGAGTCAGCGACCGCTATGCGGCCGCAGAGGCGGTGCAGGCCATGACCGGCCTGGGCGTCGCCGGGCTCGTCGCCGGGCACACGGTCTCGGTGGGGAGCGTGGCACTGTGCCGGCAGAATGGGAACGGCGAGAGCGAGCTGTGCCGCCTGGCCACGGAGGAGGAGCGCAAGGGGTACACGGTGCTGGTGATCGAGGATACCTGCTGTGGCTCCCGCTGCTTCCTGTCCGTCTCGGATGCGCTGCGCGATGGCGCCGCGGACACCGTTCGCGGCCTGCGTCGCACGGGGATTGAGCACACGGTGATGCTCACCGGCGACAACCCCCACATCGCCGCCTTGATTGCCGAACAGGTGGGCGTGGATGACGCCAAAGCCGGGCTGCTGCCCGACGACAAGGTAGCCGCGGTGCGCGATCTCATCGAGCGGTACGAGCACGTGGCCATGGTGGGAGACGGCGTGAACGATGCGCCGGCGCTGGCCACCGCCACGGTGGGGATCGCCATGGGCGCCGCCGGCACCGATACGGCGCTCGAGACGGCGGACGTCGCCTTGATGTCCGACGACTTGGCCAAGCTGCCGTTCGCCATCGGGCTGAGCCGCCGCGCCCTCAACACGGTGCGGGCCAACATCGCCTTTGCCCTGCTCATTAAAGCGGCGTTCCTCTCGCTCGCTATGGCCGGCGTGGCGACGTTGTGGATGGCCGTCCTGGCGGACACCGGCGCCTCGCTCCTGGTAGCCCTCAACGGCATACGGCTTCTCCGTGTACGGGAGCGCTGACCAGGGAGACAGGGAGGATAGAGACCGCCGCAGCACGTGGGCGGCAACTGCTACAGGTGGCAGGCGACGGGCACTGGCGCATCGCGGTGCTCACGCCTGCCGCCTGTTTTCATCGCCTCGGTGTGGCGGGAATGCGTGTCACGCCATCGCCGCGCAGATCCCACAGCGCGTGCGGCTAGGTGCGCACGTCCATCCCAAAGTACGTGTACGTTGAGGTGACGATGGTGCCCAGCCACACCCAGGCGGCGTTGGACACGAGCTCGGGGACGGTGGCGCGGGTGATGGTCAGGAGAAACGCGCCCACGCCGACGACAAAGTAGACGGCAGAGTAGAGGAGCCCCACCCACAGGGCATGGCCAGGCGCCTGCGGCGGTGGCGGATCGGCGGGCGAGGGCACGTCAGACAGGGTCGTGGCCCCAATCTGCACGCGCACGCCGACCATGGCGGCCACACCGAGGAACTTGGCCTGGAAGCGGCTCGGCGGCCGGAGGCTGTACCAGCCGGTGCGGGCAATCCCGCCGCCGATAGGATGGGTCGTAACGATGGGTGTCGCCGACGGGCGCCGGCTACGGGCAAACCCCGCGGCCACCACCGATCCTACGAGCCCGCTGAGTAGGCTGGCCATGCGGAGCATCATCTCGGAAAAGATGGGCTCTCCCTCGATAGCCGTCCGCACGATGGCGCTCCCCAACACCACGGCGTACAGGACGGCCGCCAGCACCGTGACGATGCCGCCCGCGGCCCGCTGCAGTCGCTCGGGGAGCGTGCCGTTGGATGTACTGTCGTCCATGTTGCCCCCTCTCGCGGTGAAGGGTGCGCCTCTCGCGCGAGGCGTCCCCGAGCCGGTGACCACCTCGGGGACAGACCATCGGGATGCACGCGTGGCGCACGTGCAGCAGCGGAGGTCGCTCCCTGCCGCGCCCTATCCTCTGCACGACACGCGCACACCGTGCCGATGCCAGACGGCGCCGGCTGGCGCCCGGGAAGGGTGCCCCGCTACACAGCGACGACGCGATGGTAGCGCTTTTTGCCCGCCCGGAGCACGATGGCGCCATCCTGGAGGGCATCGGCGGTGACGGTGGCCTCTGGTGAGTTGACGGCCTCTCCGTTCACGTAGGCCCCGCCCTGCTGGATGAGGCGGCGCGCCTCACTGCGCGACCGGACCAAGCCGACCTCGGCGAACAGCTCGACGACGGGGATGCCCGCCTCAAGGCGCCCGGCGTCGAGTTCGGTCGTCGGCATCGCCTCGCTGACCTCGCCGGCGCCGAACAGGCTGCGCGCGGCCTCGCGCGCGCGATCGGCCTCCTCCGCGCCGTGGGTGAGGCGGGTGACCTCGTACGCCAACACCTCCTTGGCCTGGCGGATATCGGCGCCCTGAAGCCGCCCCAGCTCCTCGATCTCGTCCAGCGGGAGAAAGGTATAGATCTTGAGAAAGCGCGTGACGTCGGCGTCCTCGGTGTTGATCCAGAACTGGTAAAAGTCGTACGGCGAGAGCATGTCGGCATCCAGCCACACCGCCCCCTGCGCCGACTTGCCCATCTTGGCCCCGGAGGACGTGGTCAGCAGGGGGAAGGTCAGGGCGAATGCCTCGCCGCCCTCCACCCGCCGGATGAGCTCCACCCCGGCGAGGATATTTCCCCACTGGTCGTTGCCGCCCATCTGCAGGCGACAGCCGTACGCGCGGTAGAGGTGCAAAAAGTCATAGGCCTGCAGCAACTGGTAGTTGAACTCGAGAAAGCTGAGCCCCGACTCTAGGCGAGTGCGATAGGCTTCCGCAGCGAGCATGCGGTTCACCGAAAAGTGCCGCCCGATGTCGCGGAGGAAGGTGATATAGTTCAGCTCGAGGAGCCAGTCGGCGTTGTTGACCATGATGCCGCGCCCCTCGCTCAGGTCGACGTAACGGCTGATCTGCTCCCGCAACGCCTGCAGGTTCCGCTGGACCTGCTCGGGCGGCAGCAGCTGGCGCATCTCTGTCCTGCCGGAGGGGTCGCCGATCATGCCCGTGCCGCCGCCCATGAGGGCGATGGGGCGGTGGCCACAGCGCTGCATGTGGGCCATGGCCATGATGGTGAGCAGGTTCCCCACGTGAAAGCTCGTCGCCGTGGGGTCGTAGCCGATGTAAAAGGGTGTGGGGCGCTCGAGCGCCGCGCGCAGGGCCTCCTCATCCGAGACCTGCTCCACGAACCCCCGCGCCTTGAGAATGTCGTACGCGTTCTCCATACAATAACCTCAACAATGTGTACGCCGAGGAGGGGCCAACTTGACGCCGCCCCCAGCGATGCATAGGATGGCGGAAGCAACTCATGGTATCTGGCGGACAGGCTCCTGTCAAGTTGTCCTGATGTGAAAGAACCATAAAGGACGCCGAGGCGGCATGAATGCCATCGGTTACAGGTTGCAGGCGGTGCGCGGCGTGCGGCGCGTCGCCGGAAACCGGTGGCGCGTCTCCTGATGGTGAAAGGCGTGCGATAGTGCCCGAGCCCCTGCAGTTGGCCGCCATCGCCGCGGCCGCCGGCCTCGTAGCCGGCATCACCGGTTTCGGTTCTGGTCTGGTCCTCATGGGCGTGCTGGTGGCCATCATGCCGGTGACCGATGCCGCCGTCATCGCCGCCCTCACCGCGCTGGCGTGCTCCATCCTCAATCTGTGGACGGTGCGCCTTAGCATGCCGTGGCGCGAGACCTGGCCGATGGTTGCCGTCTCGATCCCTGCCGTGGCGGTCGGTGTCTACCTGCTGGCGAGCCTGAGCCCCGGCGTGCTGCGCATCCTGGTGGCGATGATGATCCTTTCGGGCTGCGCAGTGACCTTGTGGACACCACCGCAGGGCATCATTGGGCCCGGCCTCGGCTGGGCGCTGCTGGCCGGGGCGCTGGGCGGCCTCACCGGTGGTGCCACCAGCACTGGGGGGCCGCCAGTGGTGCTCTACACGCTGCTGCGCGGCTGGGACAAGGGAATCGCCAAGGCGGTCATGTCGGCGTTCTTTGTGGTCATGGGAGTCTGGCGTCTGGCGCTACTCATCGCCTCGGGGTTGGCGAGCCCAGAGAGCCTCCGGTTGGGTGTCTGGTTGCTGGTACCCATGCTGAGTGCTCTCTATGTCGGTATGTGGATCTTTCGGAGGTTGAGCACCCAGGTCTTTCGCTACGCGGCGATGGCGCTGCTCGGCATCACGGCGATCAACCTACTCATCTCCTGAGCATATCGTCCGCGCTGACCGCGTGCCGGTTCGCGGCGGCCTGTCCCTTTCGGCGCCCGGCTCGCGCTCGGCGGCGCGGACCACAATGTAAGCCATCGTCTGCGGAGGCTTTTCGTGACCACGTTTGCGACCATCTTTGTACACAACATCCTCCCCGCCTTTCTCGTGATGTCAGCCGGTATCATCCTCGACCGGTGCCTGCACGTCGACAAGCGCAGCCTCTCGCGCATGGCGATCTATGTGCTCACCCCGTGCCTCATCTTTTCGTCGATCGTCCAGTCCGCCGTCGACCCCAGCCAGTTCGGGATCATGATCGTCTACGTCCTGGTGCTCACGGGCCTCTTGGTCGCGTTGGCCTTGGGCGTCGCCAAGGCGTTGGGCTGGTCACGCACCATGAGCGATGCCCTCGTGCTGAGCACCGCCTTTCTCAACGCGGGGAACTTTGGCCTGTCGGTGATCCTTTTCGCGTTCGGCGACGAGGGGCTGGCGCTGGCGACGGTCCTATTCGTCGGCTCGAACTTTTCCTGCAACTCGCTGGCCGCGTTTTTCGCTGCGCGGGGGAGTGGTAGCGGACGTAAGGCGTTGCTCAGCGTGCTCCGCCTGCCCGCTCCCTATGCGTTCGCTCTGGCGATGGTGTTGCGGCTGCTGCACGTACAGGTGCCGGATCCCATTCTCGAGCCGGTGGCGCTCATTGGGCGCGCGACGGTGCCGGTGCTGCTCATGATGCTCGGGCTGCAGCTGTCGCAGACGCGGGTGAGCCGTCGCTTCGGCGAGGTGGCCGTGGCGGTGGTGCTGCGTCTCGTGGTGGGCGCCGTCGTGGGGATCGGGCTGGCGTTGGCCATGGGGCTCGAGGGGCTGGCCCGCAGCGTGGCCATCACCGAGGCGGCCACGCCCACGGCGGTGAGTTCCGCGCTGATGGCCATCGAGTTCGACTCGGACGCCGACTTTGTCACGAGCGTGATCTTTTTCTCGACGCTGTTCAGCGCGGTGACGCTGACGATTCTGCTCTCGTTCCTCACGTGATGGCCGCGGCGGGGCGCGGCAGCGCAACGCCCTAGTTCGGCTGGAACGTCTTGCCTAGGCCGGCGGGTGGGGCGCCGTGCAGCGCGCCGGTCACCAGGC
>DUUT01000225.1 GCA_012841405.1 Chloroflexota bacterium | reverse complement strand
CGCCCCGCCTGCGCTACGCGGTGGGACCTTTCTCCGAGCGCGCCGCCATCGTGCTCAAGGGCCTCCTGCCGCAGCGGCTCTTTTCGTGGGCCATCGCCACCTACTACCGCCTCACCTAGCGGCGTCGCGTGCCGCCCTTGCGTGCATTCCGTGGTTCCGCTCTGCGGGAGAAGACCACAGCCCTGCGTTTGCTTGTCGATGGTCGTGCGGCGTGCTAGAATGAAGGTAGGAATGCGATTCAGTGCGGCAGCCGACCGCGCCCCTCCTTCTACCTCCCCCCTCCAACGACATCCCTTGACACCACGCTGTCCGCTTGGCTCCCGCGCTGCGAGGAGCGGCTGATGACGCCGATGGATAGGACGCTGATCGCTCTCTATGACGACGTCGATGATGCCCTTGCCACCATCGAGGCGCTCGTCGAGATGGGGTTTGACCGCGAGGCGCTAAGCCTTTGCATGCGTGACCCGCACGCCAAGGAGGCGAACCTCCCCGAGACCCATAAGGAGCGAGCCGCTGCGTCCATCGAGAGGGGTGCACTCGTCGGGGGCGCCGCGGGGCTGCTGGCGGGTGTGGGGTCAGTGCTCCTGCCAGGGATCGGCGCGATTCTCGCCATCGGCCCCCTAGCGTCGGCTATCGCCGGAACGGCCGTCGGAGCGGGCGCCGGAGCCCTCGTCGGGTTCCTCGTGGGCATGGGCGTCGATGAGGACAGGGCCCATTCGTACGCCGAAGCGGTGCGGCGCGGCGGCATCCTGCTGGTCGCCCGGGTTCCGGAGGAGCGCTGGGGCGTCGCCGATGACGTCCTGGAGCAGCGGCATCCGGTGGATATCGGCATACGCGCCGCGGACTGGCGCGCTCAGGGTTGGGTACGCTTCGATCCAGCCGCAGAGCCATACCCGCTGGCTGAGGAAGATGAGCGCCGCAGAGGAAAAAGGAGAGGCGAGTGAGAACGATCTTTGCCCTCTTTGACGGCTATGCGGAGGCGCGCGTTGCGGTCGAGGAGCTCCGCAACCAGGGGTTCCGCGTTGACGCCATGAACGCCATCATCCTCGCCGACGTGGGACGTGGTGCCATGGACGTCAACGCCAGCGAGGCGCTGGGCGGGCGCACCCTCCATGGCCTCGATCGCATGCTGGCCACCGAGCACCCCGTACATCTGCCGCCCGTCGGTGCCGTGCTGGCTGCCGGCGAGCTGGCGAATTTCATCGTCGCCAGCGCCGGCTCACCCGACGCCGAGGCGGGGCTCGTTCCCGCACTCGTGGATTTCGGCATCCCCCAGGACACCGCCGAAGCGTATCAGCGCGGCCTCATCGACGGCGGGCTCCTCTTTTGGATCCGCGCCGAAGACGAGCGCGCCAGCGAGGTACGCGGGATTGTCCAACAGCGCCACGCATCGCGCGTGGTGGCCTACCCGTGAGGCGCGGCGATGGACTATGATACCTTTTTGCGGCGCGTCCAGGAGGTTGCGGAGCTCCCCACTCGCGACGACGCCGAGCGCATCACCCGTGTGGTGCTCAACACGCTGAGCGAGCGCCTCCATCACACGGATCGCAGCGCTCTGGCCTCGCAGCTCCCGAGTGCGCTGCGGGCGCTCATGGAGGAGCACACCGACACGGATCGTTACGACCTGCCCGAGTTCTATCGTCGCGTTGCCCTGCGCGCCGACACGAGTCTAGCCGACGGCGAGGCGTGCGCTCGCGCCGTGGGCTCGGTATTGCGCGAGGCGGTCACTGCCGGCCAGATCGAGGAGGTGCTCGCCACCCTACCGGAGGATTACGCCACGCTGTTTGGAGCATCGTAGGAGTAGCCATCGGCGCCCAGCGGCCGGTCAACCACGACAGAGGAGATCGATGCCCCATGCACCTCTGCGACATCATCACGCGCTCCGCGCATCCGGCTCCCTGGAGTGAGGGCGACAACATCCCCTGGCATGAGCCGGGGTTCAGCGCGCGGATGCTGCGGGAGCATCTGTGCCATGCACACGACGCCGCCAGCCGCCGCCTCGCGGTGGTGGACCGGCACGTCGCGTGGATCCACGAGCGCGTCCTGGGCGGAACGCCCACATCCATTCTGGACCTGGGCTGCGGCCCAGGCCTCTACGCAAGCCGCCTGGCGCGGCGCGGGCACACCTGTATCGGCATCGATTATTCCCCGGCGTCCATCGCCTACGCCGAGGACGAGGCACGCCGCGCCAATCTCGCCTGCACCTATCGGCTGGCCGATATCGGCCAAGCGGATTACGGCTCGGGCCACGGCGCGGCGATGCTCCTCTACGGCGAGATGAACGTCTTTCGGCCGGGGGACATCCGGGCGATTCTCCAGCGGATGCACGATTCCCTGGTGCCGGGCGGCGTCGTGATCCTCGAGGTGAGCACCTATGCGGCGATCCGACAGCAGGGCCTCGCGGGCCGCTCCTGGTACTCGGCCTCACAGGGCCTCTTCTCGGAGCAGCCCTACCTGTGCCTCCAGGAGTCGCACTGGGATGAGGCAACTGCGACCTCGGCCCTGCGCTATTATGTCGTGGACACCGCGACCGCCGAGGTGACGCTTTACGCCCAGACGCTGCAGGCCTATACGGAGGAGGAGTATGCCGCCCTCCTCGCGGAGCATGGATTCGTTGACCTGGGTGTCCATCCCTCGCTCACCGGGGGGGAGGGCGAATACCAGCCCGAGTTTGTAGTGCTGGTGGCGCGTCGCGACGGTGCCGTGGCCTAGGTAGTGTTTGGCAAAAGGGCCACAGCGTGGTTCCGAGCGTGGCGAGAAACCTCGTCGATGGGCATCAAGGCCCGCCGCTTACGCTCGGGGCGGCTTTGTGTTGACGCCGGGTGCGTTTTTGAGACACGGCCAAGCGCCGGCCAAGGTCAGCGCTCCCTCGCTCGAGCAGACCTGGCCCGCATGGCCGCACGGGTCCGTGCGAGGTGCCTCCGCCCCGCCACGCGTCCTGCCTCCGCCTCGCGTCAGGTTCCTGGTCACCACCCGCCAGCCCTCGTGTAGCCTGCCACTCTATCGCCATATGCGCCGCCAGGGCAAGAGGGCCACGGCCTCCAAGGGGTGCAGTGTTGAGGAGGTTGCGATGACCGATCTGCTATACGTCGCCACGGCGCATGCCGTGGTCGTCGCCGAACGGGATCGTGGAGAGTGGCGCGAGGTGTCCCATGGGTTGGAAGGGCAGCGCGTCACCTGCATCACTGCCCACGGCGATGTGGTCCATGCCGGCACCCGGGAGGGTGTCTTTCGCTCCCTCGACGGCGGCCAGAGCTGGCAGCCCACCAACGAGGGCCTCACTGTGCGCTACATCCGCTGGCTGGCGCACCATCCGGGCGATCCCGCCGTGTTGCTGGTGGGTACCGAGCCCGCCACCATCCACGTATCACGCGACGGCGGCGAGACCTGGCGCGAGTGCCCCGAGGTGGCCGACATGCGCGACGAGGGCGGCTGGTATCTCCCCTACTCGCCCGCCGCCGGCTGCGTGCGCGGGTTTGCCTTCTACGGGGCCCGCGTCTATGCCGCCGTGGAGCAGGGGGGGGTGTTGCGCTCGAATGACATCGGCGAGACCTGGCGCATCGTGCAGGGGAGCAGCGGCCGTCCCGAGGCGGAGGTCCCCGCCGGGCATATTCACCCCGACGTACACTCGGTGAACGTCCACCCGTCGTCGCCAGACCGCGTCACGGCCGCCACCGGCGGTGGTCTCTATCGTTCGACGGACGGGGGCTCCCACTGGGAGCTCCTCTACCGCTGTTACTGCCGCGCCGTCTGGCTCGATCCCGACGATCACGACCACCTCATCTTTGGTCCCGCCGACTCGGTGAACACCGGTGGCCGCATTGAGGAGAGCGTGGACGGCGGCCAGACGTGGCGCTATGCCTCGCTTGGGCTCGATATCCCCTGGCGCCAGCACATGGTCGAGCGGTTCGAGCAGGCGGGCCAAGACCTCTTTGCAGTGCTCTCGAACGGCCACATCGTAACCGCTACGCTCGCCGATCTCACCTGGCAGCGCGTGCTCCCCGATGTCCGCGACGTCACTGCGCTCGCCTCCCCCACGGCATAGGCACTCCGCCGCCCCGCGCGGGCATACATCCGACATCGGTGCGGCGACGCCCCACAGGTGCCCATGAGGAGGGGCGTGCCCTCCTCATGGGCGGGAGACGCCGCTACCAGCGCACGCGGTGCGCCGGCAGGTTCTCCAGCTCCGCGACCATGTCCTCGGGGATGTCCACGTCGAGGGCGCCGAGGTTCTCCTCCAGGTGCTCCACATTGTCCGACTGGACGATGGTGATCACGTGGTCCTTCTTGATGAGCCAGGCCAGGGCCAACTGGGCTGGTGTCACCCCGAGATCCCCGGCGAGGCGGATCACGGTGTCATCGCGTGGCACCCGACCCTTCTCCAAGGGGGAGTAGGCCGTCAGGAGCACGTCGTGTTCCTGGCACCATCGCAACACACCATTCCGTTCGGGCTCGCGCACCAGCAGATTATAGTGCACCTGATTTGTGGCGATCAGGCTGCGCGTCAGGCTCAGGGCCTCGTCCGCCTGATCCACGCCAAAGTTGCTGATGCCTATATACCGGATCTTGCCCCGCTCGACGAGCTCGTTCATCGCGTCCATCGTCTCGCGAAGCGGTATCGCCGGCTCTGGCGCGTGGATGAGGTAGAGGTCCACATAGTCGCACTGTAGCCGCGACAAGCTGCCGTCGATCGCACGCAACACGTCGTCATGGCGCAGATGTGCGCGATGCACCTTTGTGGCGATGAACAGCTCCTCCCGCGGCATGCCCCGGATCGCCGCGCCGACCAGCTCCTCACTGCGGCCGCCGCCATAGATTTCCGCCGTATCGATGTGACGGTACCCCATCTGTAGCGCCGCCCGCAACGCATCCCCCTGGCGGTACTCGCCGCCAAACGCCGATCCATAGCCGGCGGTACCCAGCCCCAGCACGGGCACCGGCGCGCCGTCGTGCAAGGTCTTGGTCGGTATCTGCCGGGATTCCATATCCCTATCCCCCTATCTTCCACTCTGAAGAGGACGACCCCCTGGGTGCAGCCACGCCTCTCGTGCGCGAAAACGAAAACGCCCGCGCACCGAGTGGGGTGGCGGGCGTGCGATGCACGGTGAATACGTGGTGCACAAACCTGGAAATGTGGTATAGTGATCATACTCTCTTGCGCCGGCGCGCGTCAAGTGCACCGGCCCCCGATGGTGACGCGCTTGGGGCACACTGCCCGGCAGGTTGCGTTTCCCTCGCGACATCGGGCGCCATCATCGGGTAAGAGTCCCTCCGGCCGCTTTCCTCCGGTGCTGGGGCTGGCGCGATTATCGCTCGGGCGCTCGTCGCGCGCCCAGATCTTGGCGATGCCGCCGGCAATGGTGCCCGTCGTTTGGTAAGGGAAATGTAACCTCATCTAGACCGTACTGTAACCTCGACGTGGTAGGCTTGGAACGGCTGTCCGTGAAGCACACGGTTAGCGGCTCAAACTCTGCCCACGAACATCCACACGTAGGAGTCGCAGCGAATGATTGATGAGGACAAGACTAGGGAACAGCTGATCGCCGAGCTGTCCCAGATGCGCAAGCGACTCGCCGAGCTCGAAGCCGACGGTGCCGGTCTGAACGCGTGCGCCCTTCGGGCGCTGCACCGGTCACCGACGGTAACGTTTGTCTGGCGCGCCTGCGATGGCTGGCCCGTGTCCTTTGTTTCCGAAGGCATACGGCGCTATGGCCACGTCCCCCATGATCTCGTCGGCCTCGTACACCACGAGCGCTACGTCGCCGCCGAGGACCTCCCCGCGTTCATCGCCGCCTTTGCTGAGGCGAGCACTACGGCCGACCGCTCCCTGACGCGTGAGTACCGAATTGTCACCCACTCGGGCGAGAACCGTTGGGTACGAGAACGGTTGTGGATCGAACGTGACGACACCGGGGCGGCTACGCTCTTTACCGGATCACTCGTTGACATCCAGAGGCTGCGTGACCTCGAGGCCGCTGTGCGCGAGCAACAGCACCGCCTAGCGGCCCTCTTTGAACACTCTGCACAGCCCATCCTGCTACACGATCCCTCGGGGCGATGCATCGATGCCAACCTGGCGGCGTGCAACTACCTTGGTTACGCGCGTGACGAGCTCTTGCAGATGCCGCTGGATACCATCCTCACCCCCGAGTCCGCCGCGCGTGCGCTGCGTCTGGCGCGTACAGCGGAGGGGCAGGAGGCGACCATCGAGGGCTCGCTCATTGGTCGCGATGGGGACCTCCTCCCCGTCGCCGAGTGCCGCACCATCGCCCACGGGGACGCCTGCGCCATCCTGACCGCCGTGCGCCAGGAGCGCACCGTGGCACCCGCAGTCGCCGCGCCTCCGGCAGACTCGGCTGCGGCCCACGACCTCGGCCAGCGTCTCGAGGCGCTCGAGAGCGCCTACCGTGACCTCCAACAGAAGCACGACGGCTGCACGGCAACGGTTGCGGAAAACGAGGAGCGCCTTCGCCGGTACGAGGTGCTGCTCCGCGACATCCATCACCGCGTCAAGAACAACCTGCAGGTGATCGCCAGCCTGTTAGGGTTGGAGGCCGAGCACATCGAGGATCCCCGCGCGCTGGACGCCTTTACCGAGAGCCAGAACCGCATCCGCGCCATCGCGCTGGTGCACGAGCGCGTCTACCAGAGCAGCGATCTGGCCCGCGTCGATCTCGGCGCCTATGTCCAGGATCTTGCCGAGCGCATGTTCGTCGCCTTGGGAGCGACGCCCGAGATCGCCCTGAACATCGACGTCGAGCCGATCTCGTTGACCACCGATACCGCCGTCCCGTGCGGTCTGCTGCTCGGCGAGCTCCTCTCGAATGCGCTCAAGCACGCCTTCCCCAACGGACGCAACGGCTCGGTGCATGTGGCGCTGCATCGCCATGACGAGAGTACCATCGCCCTGACCGTCGGTGACGACGGGGTGGGCCTTCCGGAGGGGCTCGACTATCGCCAGACCGAGTCGCTAGGTCTGCAGCTGGTCACCATCCTGGCCGAGCAAATCGATGCCACCATCGATCTGGATACGGGCTCCGGGACGCGGTTCACCATCGTCTTTCCCGACGGAGCGTAAAGGTCCATGCCGACGCAACGACACACCCACTGCACCCTATCAAGAGATACAGGCAGCATTCCTGGCAACGCATCGCGGCGGCCGAGGAGGTGGTGATGGTGGATGCGCGCGTCCTGATCGTCGAAGACGACGGCATCACCGCCAGGTACGTCCAGGGATGCCTCCGCGGGCACGGCTACGGCGCTACGACCGTGGTCGCATCCGGCAGCGAGGCGCTCCGTCAGGCGGCCACGCTCGAGCCCGATCTGATGGTCGTCGACATCCGCCTCCGCGACGAGGATCTGGACGGCGTCGAAACGGTGCGGCGTGTGCGCGAGCGGAGCAATGTTCCCGTCATCTACCTGACGGGGTACTCGGACGACGATACCGTCCGCCGCGCTGACGCCACCGGGCCCCAGGGCTATCTCGTCAAGCCCTTCCTGCAGCGCGAGCTCGTCGCCGCCGTCGACGCCGCCCTGCACGACCACCTGGTGCAGCGTCGCGCCGAGCCCACCACCACAACGCACGATGCCCCCTACCGCTCCATCGTCGAGAGCCAGGTCGAGATGGTCTGCCGTCTCGACGCCGATGGCACCATCACCTTTGCGAACGCCGCGTGCCGTCGCGCTTTTGGATACCGCGACGCGCTCGTCGGTGCCAGCTACTGGTCGCTCATCGCCCTTCCAGACCGCGCCAACGTGCGCCAGCGGCTCGCCTTGCTGAGCCAGAACCGACCCGCCGAAGTGCACGAGCATCGCGCCCTGGCCCTCGACCCTGTAGAGATCGCCCGGGATGCCGGTGCCCCATCAGCGGTACCCGAGCTGCGCTGGCAACAGTGGAGCGTGCGCGCCTTCTTTGGCCCGGCCGGAGAGATCGTCGGCTATCAGGCCGTCGGCCGCGACGTCACCGAGCGACGCCGCCGCGACGAGGCCCGCGACCAGCGCCTCGTCGAGCTTCAGGAGGCCTTGGACCGCCGCCAACCGGCCCGGGGGCTCGTCCCCATCTGTGCCTCGTGCAAACGCATCCGTAACCCCAAGGAGGAGTGGGAGGTGCTGGAGAGCTACCTCCGCGATCACTATCGCATCTCCTTTACCCACGGGATCTGCCCCGAGTGTATGGAGCGTCTCTATCCCGACGATGGCCCGGAGGAACCAGACGCTGATTCCGTAGCGGATCACGCCACCGCCGGGCAGGCCGCCGTCGTCGATCCTCCGGAACCGCTGTGAACGCCCCCACCACAGTGGGGGCACCGCTGCGTTAGCTCCTTTGCGCTGGCCAGGTGTGCCTGCGCGACGCGACCGCGGGCAGCGCTCCGCATCACGCGCCCCACATGTCCACCGGCACCGCCGTACCACTGAGGATTGCGTCGCGCCGGACACTGGTCACGAACCGCCGCGCGCAGTCGCCGCCTGCTCTCTTGGCGACGGTGCTCCCCAAAACCCCGTAACCGAGTGCCTGCAACCTGGATCCATTCCAAGCCTTCGAAAAGCGCCACAGAATGCTTGCCACCAGTGCCGTGCCGTTATATCATGATGGTGTACAGGCCTATCGAGTCGTCCGTGACCGGCGTACATGTAGCTCTGCTCTTGAAGGAGGCTCACATGTCCCCAGCGGGTGAACACACCCTTCACGAGATCTCGACGCAAGACCAGGCTTGGCGTGCGGCATACGAGGCTACCCGGTCACACCGCGAGGAGCTGCTTGCGCTGTGGCGCGACAACCGCGGTCTGCCGGTCGTCTTTACCGGCTGTGGTTCGACGCACTTTTTGGCCACGTATGCCGCCGCGCTCTTTCAGGCGATGACGGGTGCGCCATGCCGCGCCGCACCGGCATCGGAGCTGTACTTTCACACGGAAAGCATCGCCGCACCGGGGGATCTCCCCCTCATTGTAGCGCTGTCGCGCTCTGGCGAGACGAGCGAGACCCTTCAGGCGGTCACCAAGCTGACCTCTAGCGGCAGTGACTGTCTGACCATCACCTGTCAGCCCGAGAGCCGCCTGGCCACCCTCGCCACCGCCACCATCGCCATCCCCGAGGCACAAGAGCAGAGCTTGACGCAGACCCGCTCCTTCGCGGCCATGCTCGTCGCCGTCCAGACCCTGGCGGCGCTCGCTGCCAACGATCGCCAGATGCTCGACGACCTGGGGCGCCTCCCCGCCCTAGCCCTTGGCGTCATGGGACGCTCGGAAGCGGTGGCCGAGGCGGTGGCCTCCCGTACGAGCTATCACCGGATCAGTTTTCTCGGTTCCGGGGCTATGTACGGCTTGGCCTGTGAGGGCAGCCTCAAGCTCACCGAGATGTCCCTCACCATGGCCGACGCCCACACCTTTCTCGAGTATCGCCATGGCCCCATGGCATTAGTCGATGAGCAGCATCTCGTGGTGGGGTTGATCTCGGACGACATGCGCGACTATGAGATCGAGGTGCTGCGGGAGGTCAAGCGATATGGAGGCCGGGTGTTGGCCATCGCCAACAGCGATCGAGCCCTGCTCGATCTGGATGAGGTGCTGGCGATCAGGGCCAACATCGTTCCACGGGCCCAAGCCGTCCTCTTTTTGCCCGTGATCCAGTTCCTGGGCTACCATCGCGGGCTATCCAAGGGCTTGGATCCTGACCGGCCACGCAACCTGGTAATGTCGGTTCGCGTAGCGGGGCTAGAGGCGGGCTAACCCAGAGCACGCCCGCGTCGAGGATGGCGACACCCTATGACCTGCTCATCGTCGGGGAGCTGAGCGTCGACATTATCGTGCGGTGCGCCGGCCCACCGCGTTTCGGCCAGGTCGAACAGGTGGTGGAGGATATCGCGCTCTGCGCCGGTAGCTCCTCCGCCATCGCCGCGGCCAGCGCCGCCCGCATGGGGCTACGGGTGCTCTTTGCCAGCCGTGTCGGTCCTGACCTCTTTGGGCGCTATATGATCGACGTGCTCCAAGAGGTGGGCGTCGACACGATGGGCGTTCGCACCGATCCGGCGGTCAAGACCGGCGTCACCATCGTGCTCTCGCGCGATCAGGACCGGGCCATGCTCACCTATCCCGGCTCTATCGCCGCCGTCGCCCCCGATGATGTCGATCCCGCCTGGTACGGAGCGGCACGCCACTTGCACGCGGCGAGCCCCTTCCTGCTCACCGGCCTCCGTCGCTCCCTGCCCGACATGATGCACCGCGCCCGATCCGCCGGGATGACAGTATCGCTCGACACGAACTGGGATCCGAATGAGCGTTGGGACGTCGCCGACCTGCTCGCCGCGACGGATGTCTTTCTCCCCAACGCCAACGAGGCGTGTGCCATCGCCGGGCACGACGACCTCGACGCAGCCATCGATGCGCTCGCCACGCGCGTGCCACTCGTCGTCGTCAAGTGCGGCGCCGACGGCGCCATCGCCGCCAGCGGCGCGGAGCGCTTCCAGGCACCGGCGTACCCCGTGCCCGTCGTCGACACCACCGGCGCTGGGGACACATTTGACGGCGGCTTTATCGCCGCCTGGCTGCGCGGTGAGCCCCTCGAGCGCTGCCTCCAGCTCGGCTGCGCCTGCGCCGCCGGCGCCGTCTCCCAGCCGGGTGGCATGACGGGCCAACCGACGTGGGAGGAGGCGATGCGCACCGTCATGGCACACGCCGGCCAGAACGAACGGTGACGGTCGTAACGTGGAGGCGCTGCGGCAGGGCCTCCGTAGCGTTCAGCGACTCGTGCCAGCGGCACGATGCGCATCATTCACTTGTGCCACCACCGCCGCTTCCCCATTCACATCGCAGCTGAGCGCCGCCGCCGGCCGCTGTCCGCAGCGTCTGAGGAGTAAAGCTGATGTTGTACCCGTACGCCAAGCTGAGTGAGAACCAGCTGAGCAAGATTCGCCTCTTTGAGGCCGAAACGGGCAAACGCGTGCTGGCGCTTCAGCGCGTCGAGGTCAACCTGGCAGAGCTCACCGCCGAGGAGCTCCACAAGCTCGAGGAGCTCGAGCACGAGGTGGGCTTTATCCTCATCGCCATCGAGGGATAGCAGGCGGTGGACCACGCAGAGGGTCGCGCCGTGTCGGGCGGCTCTAGCGCGCCGCCACTCTCCGAGCGCCAACCAACGAACGAGGAGTCCCCACGTGACCGAGCGCTCTCCGGAGGAGCGGCGGCTGCCTCCACTGCCCATCGTCATCCGCCCCGAGGCCCCGGCGGACTATCACGCCATCGCCGAGATGACGGCCCTCGCCCACAACACCGAGATGGAGGTCGGCCTGCTCATCGCCTCCCTCCGGCAGCACCGCGCCTTTGACCCCGAGCTGGCACTGGTCGCCGAGTGGGAGGGGCGCCCCGTCGGGCACGCCCTCTTTCTGCCGCTGGAGGTGCTCATCGGCGGGGAGCGCGTGCCGGCGGTGACGCTGTGGGTGCT
>DUUT01000224.1 GCA_012841405.1 Chloroflexota bacterium | reverse complement strand
TGCCAGCTCGCGGCACCCCGCGAAGGCGGGCTTGGTCATCTCAGCGCCAGGCTCTAGCCTGCAGCGTTGGTATGCCGGCCTGCGCTAGGCCGCGGACCCTTGTCGGGCGCTCGCCCTGCCGAGTCGGCCTCCGCCGACGTGTGGACGCCGCTCCAGGAGGACGCGCCCAACCTGCTACGCTCCATCCACCTGTTGCCAGAGGAACTCGGCAAAGATCATCAACCCGGCGCTAACGGCACAGGCACACGGCCGGATACGGTCGGATACTACCTGCGTGGGCCTTCCGGTCCGCCGCATTCACTCAGCTCAACGCCTAGAATCCCGTCCACACCTGAACGCGTGCTTGCTCTTGACATGGAATGCCCACCGTGCTAAAAGTCCGCTATCTCACACCAAGGCACCACCGAGGCTACTGTGAACACATACCGTGCCACATACCGTGCCACACCCCGTGTCGTGTGTCTCACCCTGCTCGTCCTGGCCCTCCTCAGCGCGTCAGCACCCGCGCCGCCAGCCGTGCGGGCTGCTGAGCCCCTCACGTTTCAGGGGCACCTGCGCTACACCGAGATCGGCCCCGGTGCGTCCGGCGACGGCATCGGCACCGCTTTCCTTATCGGCGGCATCGGCGCGCCCGTGGCGGCCGCCCGCTTGATGACGGGGCTGCAGACCGTTCTGTCCCTCCCCGGCGTGGCCGACAACCCCAGTATGCAATCCATCAGCCAGCTGCTGAACAGCGGCGTGCCCATCGATCTCGCCTCCGTCATCCCTGGGTCCGCCCACTATACCGCCAACGTGATGTTTACCATCGAGGAAGGCGACGACGGGGCACTCCACCTCAAGGAGGGGACGCTCCACTGGATGGGCGCCAACGAGCTCGAGCTCTCCTATGAAGGCGGGAGCATCACCGACAAGTTTGGAGGTTCAGGGAGCTACACTCTAGACCCCAGCAAGGACCAAATCGATCTTGTCTTTGACCGCAGCGCCGATCCGATGACGCTCGAGCTCACCGTGAGCATCTCGCACCCCGCTCCCACCAGTGGCGCCTCGGAATGGAACGCCCTGGGTGGCGCCGTTACGATACGGCTCGAGTCGCATAATGGCCATCAGAGGATGAGCGGACAGGCGATGGGCCAGCCGATCCCCCCGACCGAGTCGACTGCCATCTATGAGCATGGCATCTACTACACCCGCAAGGGCACCCTCGCCGATCTCCGTGGCAGCGAGACGTGGCGCAACCTGCTGGATGCTCAGGTCTTTGTCGAGTGGGAGCTCGTCGACGCCTGCTCGGCGTGGCTCGAGACCCCTGCACAGAACGACGAGTTCACCTACAAGGACGACGCCGCCGGCACGCTCGAGGTTGAGGCGCAGGCCAGCGTCTCCCCCAAGGCGTGGGGCGACGATCTCGAATGGACCTTTCCCGAGCTCGACGGCTCCGCCCTCACCGCCGATCCGGAGGATCGGCGCGGCCCCGAGGTGACCTTTACCTACAAGGGCCTGCCCAAGGACAATGCAGCGTTTGGCCGCAACCGGGTCAGCGCCGCCTTTCGTGAGCTGGCCGATCGCTGCGAGCAACCGCCCGAGCGCACCGTCACGTTCTTCTGGGATCTCGATGCGGAGAACAACCCCGACGGCTCTGTGCCGAACTGGTTCTACTACTGGAAACAGACCTGTGCCGCCCAGGGCCATGGCGACAGCATCCGCTATGATCCCAATTGCACCAAGGCCTGGGGCTACTTTGACGGCTACGACTACCCCAGCAAGGCCAACGTGATCTATCTCTGCCCTTGGGGCGAGGGCCCTTTCAAGAGCACCAACGACTATACCGGCAAGGTCGTGGAGGGGATCGATCACTATTCCTCCACGGTACTCCACGAGTGGACCCACTTGGAAAACTATCACGACTGGTGGCCCAAGGGCTATGATCGCTCCAAGGACGCCGACCGTGACCTGGTCCCCGACGATAGGGAGGCGGCCTACGGGATGAACCCCACGATGAAGGATACCTATGGCCTCGGCTTTCGCGACTGTGAGGTACCCGCCTATCTCCAGGAGCACACCTGGATCAATGGCACCTGCAATCACGAGGACTGGTCAGATCCCGGCAAGCAGAGTGGGGGTTCCTGATGAGGCCAGAACACCTCCCGCCATGTGCGGCCGCCCATTTGCCGTCTCGCGGCACCCGCCGGACTCTGGCGAACACCCACCGGTTGGGCACAGCGCTGTGCATCGCGCTGGTGCTGCTCCTGATCACCGGCTGCACCATGTGCCCACTCCTCAGTGGTCGGCGCTCGTCCGACGAGCCCACCCCTATCGCCGAGTCTGTGGCAGGAGCGGCCACGCCCGAACCCACACCTGACGCCGCGACGCTCGTCCAGGCATTGGAGGACGGCGATTGGGAGACGCGCCTGGCCGCCGCTCACGCCGTGCCCGAGCGCGAGGATATCCCCCTCCCCGATCGCGTCACCGTGCTGGCGGACGCCGTGCAGCGCGAAGTCGAGCAACCCTCAGCCGAGCCCCAACCCGATCACAGCTACCTGCCGGTCTCGGGCGTGGTCCGCTTGCGCTTGGCCCGCAGTCTCGGCGCCCTGGGTGATGACGCCATCGCGCTGCTCCGCGACCGGGCCGCCGCAGCCGAGGGCGACGTCCGCTACTCCTACCTCATCGCTCTCGGCTACCTCGGCGATCGAGACGTCGCGCCCGAGCTTGGCGACGCCTTGCAATCGTCAGACCCGGTCATCCGCATGGATGCCGCTCGAGTCCTTGGCCTTCTGGGCTACCGGGAGGCCATCCCCGCCCTACAAGCAGCCTTGGAGGACCCCTACGTCTCGGAGGGCGAGGACAGCCTCGGTACCTATACCATCTATCCGGTGCGCGAACAGGCGGCCGGCGCCCTCGAGGCCCTCGGCGTAACCGTCGAGCGCGATGGCGACACCTTTACCGTGAGCCCCTGATATGACGACTCCAAGCCAGCCTCCACAACCCATACCCCCAGCGCCCGCCAAACAGAGCGGCGGTGGCTGCCTGAAGGGATGCCTGATCGTCACGCTCGTCGTCGTGGTGCTCCTGATCGGCGGCACCATCCTCGCCCTGACGGCTGGTCGCGCGTACGTCGCGCGTCACCTGCCCGAGTGGGAGGCCCGCTACCCGGCCCTCGCCCTGCTCAGTCTCCGCGATCAGTTCGCCACCCAGGGCAGCCCCATCGCTACCGATGGGCGTCAGGCCGGCGCCAATGACAAGGCCCTCCTGCCCGCCGACGTGGCCGTGCACCCGTCCCCACACACCGAAACGTACAACATCTCGCCGGACCAGGTAACGGCCTTTCAGCGCGTCGCCGGGCCCGCATCCGAGGTGCTGGCCGATTTGCGCGCCGCCTGGGAGGCGAACGACTGGTCGCTGCAGGACGAGCGGGAGGTCGCCGACGCGCCGGTGCTGATCTGGCAAAAGGGCGATCGTACGTGTCGCCTCGAGATGCTCCCCGCCGGCCGCGATACCGAAGTCTTTATACGCTGCTCCGTCACCCC
Source organism: Chloroflexota bacterium (assembly GCA_012841405.1). GTDB lineage: Bacteria > Chloroflexota > Anaerolineae > UBA1429 > UBA1429 > DUUT01. Next base: position 1,097 of record DUUT01000224.1, on the reverse strand, counting down.
CAAGAGTGATTGAGCGCTGCGAGCGCAAATCAAAGGGGGGCCAAGTAGCCCCCCTTACGCGTGTTCGCGATCCGCGATCTCCCGGCCGCGCGTGACCCCACCTCCATCGATGTGTCATGGGGCCCCACAGGATTAACCGATGTGCGATGGCTGCCGTCCTAGGGCGCTCTGCGCTTGCCGTTCGTTCGGGCGCTGGAGCCATCGGGCGCACGCTGAATTCTGCCCTCAACGACGTCGAACCATCTCAGGATGATCCACACCAGCACCGACGCGACGATGACGATATAGTACATCCCCATGGCGGCGCCGAGGCCCATCGCCGCCGCCGTCCACAACGCCGCGGCGGTCGTCAGCCAGCGCACCTCTCCACGTGCTTGCAGAATGACGCCCGCCCCCAGGAACCCCACGCCCTGGGCGACCCCGGACATGGCGCGCACCGAGTCCACCGATTCGCCGGCGCGGATAGCCGCCTCCTGCGCGGACAACACAAACACCGCCGCCGCCACCGACACCAGCATATGGGTGCGCAAGCCCGCCGGTTTGCCGCGCCGCTCCCGCTCGAATCCGATCACCCCCCCCAGAAAGGCGGCGAGGGTGAGCCTGACGGCGATCTCCCACCACGGTGATACGGGCATGATGATCCTCCCCGATCGTCGCGTCGATACCCTATTCTACCCGCGCCGGGCGGCGGTGACAACAAGTATAACCGCGGAACCCCACCCACCTGCGTGCCGTCTACCCTTCGTCACCACCTACGGCACGCATCGAGGAGATCATGCCACCACATGAGCGCGTTGCGCGGCCCGATGACCCGTCCCCACCCCTCCTGCTGGTGCGCCACGCCCAGGACTGCCATGATGACGGGACGGTGGCGACCCAGGCCTCACCCCGCGGGGGCGGGCCCAGGCGAGGGCCCTCGCGGAGCGCGTGGCGGAGCATCGCGACCGCTACCGCGTCGTGTATTGCAGCCCTCTACGCCGCGCGCGCGAGACGGCCGCGATCCTGGCCGCATCGCTGGATCTGCCCGCCATCGTCGATCCCCGCCTGGCAAGCGTGCCCGACGGGGTGCGGGCGTTGCCGGCGCTGTGGGGCCTGGA
>DUUT01000223.1 GCA_012841405.1 Chloroflexota bacterium | reverse complement strand
GGGCGCACGCCGGGCCAACTCGAGGAGACGGCCGCGGCGATCCACGCGGCGGGCGGCCACGCCCTGGCGTTGCCCGCCGACGTGTCCGACGCGCCCGCGGTGGCGCGCGCCCTGGATACGTTGGCGGCGACGTGGGGGCGGCTCGACATCGTCTTTGCCAACGCGGGGATCAACGGAACCTTTGCGCCCATCGATGAGCTGACGCCGGAGGAGTGGGATCGGACGTTGGACATCAACCTCAAGGGCACCTTCCTGACGATCAAGTACAGCGTGCCGCTGCTGCGCCAGCAGGGCGGGGCCATCGTCATCAACTCGTCCGCGCACGGCAGCCGTACCTTTTCGCTCTCGGGGATGACGGCCTACGCATGCTCCAAGGCGGGCCAGGTGGCCATGGCCAAGATGCTGGCGCTGGAGCTGGCCCGCGACGGCATCCGGGTGAACGTCATCTGCCCCGGGCCGGTGCGCACCGAGATCGATGACAACACCGAGCGCCGTGGCCTGGAGGGGATTCGGTTCCCCGTGGCCTACCCCGCGGACAGCATTCCCCCGCTGACCCGCGGCGAGCTGGGCACGCCGGAGGCGGTGGCAGAGCTCGTAGTGTTCCTCGTCTCGGACGCCTCGCGCTTCATCACCGGCACCGAGGTGTGGATCGACGGGGGCACGTCGCTTCTTCGGGGGTGAGGCCCCCACCGGACCGATCCGCCTCCCCATGACTCCCTACCCCGCCCGTCGGGTGGGCTGAACGCGGCGGGCGGAGGCGTAGCAAAAGGGGGGCGACGCCAGAGCTGGCGCCGCCCCCCTGGGCATCATTCGGGGGGTGCTAGTCCTCGGCGATGCGGTTCTCTTCGATGTAATCCCAGATGATGTCGTAGCCCATACCCGGGGCCTGGGGGATGGCCACGTAGCCGTCGGCGTCGAGCGGGTCGGCGAGGCTGGCCAGGTAGGGCGGCGGGGTGTTGCAGTCCACCCCCGGGGCGAGGAGCCCGCGCTCGTAGTACTCACAGGTGTCCTCGCTGGTGGCCCCCAGCAGCTGGAGGTTGCCAAAGCCGGACATGTGCGGCTCGCACTTGACCCCGTAGGCCTCGCAGACGTCGACCAGCTTGCGGCCCCCGGTCAGCCCGCCGCGCAGCACGTCGATGCGCGACATGTCCGAGGCCTCGCGCAGGATCCAGTCGGCGCGGGTGTAGACCGAGCCGGCGGCGATCTCGGGGGAGAGGATGGGGATGTCGAGCTCGCGGGTGAGCTTGACGTAGGCCTGCACGCGGTACTCGGGCATGGGGTGCTCGTACCACACAAAGTTGAGCTCCTCCAGCACCCGGCCGACTTTGAGGGCGTCCTCGTAGGTGCAGTAGGTGCCCCAGGGGTCGTACATGAGCGCCATGTCGTCGCCCACGGCCTCACGCACGGCGCGGCAGGCGGCGATGTCGGCCTCGATGTGCGAGGGGCGCCCGGGAACGGGGCGGAAGGTGGTGGGGTCGGCAAAGTAGTAGGGGTGGATCTTGTAGGCGCGGTAGCCCTGCTGCTTGCACTCCAGGGCGTGGGCGGCGTACTCCTCGGGCGTGCCCATGTTGGGGTAGGTGGAGGCGTAGGCCTTGGCGCGGGTGCGGCAGCCGCCCATGAGCTTGTGCACGGGGATGCCAAAGGCGCGGGCCTGCAGGTCCCACAGGGCGAGGTCAATGACGCTCAGCAGGTTCTCGGGCCAGTTGGCCACCCACATGTAGCGCCAGAATTTCTCGCGGTCAAAGGGATCCTCGCCCAGCAACAGGGCGCGGCCGCGGGCGACAAGGGCGCGGCGCTCGTCGGGCGGCAGGCCGTCCTGGTCGCCGTGGCCGTGGCCGCCGAGGTAGTAGCCCTCGGCACCCTCGTCCGTCGAGATCTTGGTGAGGGTCTGCACGGCGTCCCCATCGGGGACGAGGGCGCGGTTGCGGAAGACCATCCGCGGCACGCGGAAGGGGATGACCTCGATGTTGGTGATCTTCATGGTGTCTCCTCTAGGCGGTGGCCTGGCCGCGGGGGCCAGGGGCTAGCTGACGTGGGCGATGTACTCGTCGATGACCTCCTGCACCTCACGGCGGAGGAGGGGATCGTCGGGGAAGGGGGCGGCGGGGGCGCGGATGACGGTGGTGGCGATGATGCCGCGCTGCCGCAGGAGCTCCTTGTGCAGGTGGAAGAAGCCGTCGCGCAGCAGGGCACTGACGCGGGCAAAGCGCTGCACGTAGGCGTGCTCGGCGATGGCGGCCTCCTCGTCGCCGGCGTGGAACAGGTCCCACATACGGACAAACACCTCCGGATGGCTGCAGCCGGGCATGGTACCCTGGGCGCCGCGGCGCAGCTCCTCGATAAAGTAGGTGCCGCCGGCACCGCCAAAGACGGTGAGCACGTCCCCGGCCGCGCGCACGGCCTCACCGACGCGTTGGGCGGCGGGGGGCGCCTCCTCCTTGAGGTAGCGCACGTGCTCGCACTCGGCGGCGATCTGCTGGGCGAGGGCGGGGGAGACGGGGTTGGCGCCCTGGCTCTGGATAAAGATGGGCAGGGGCACGGCGTCGGAGACGGCGCGGAAGTAGGCGCGGATGTCGGCGGGGGTGCCGGCGCCGCCCATGCCCAGGGGGATGGGCGGGGTGAGCATGAGGGCGTCGGCGCCGTTGTCGGCGGCCTGTTGGCTGTAGAGCACGGCGAGGTCGGTGCCGGGGGCACTGGTGTTGATGACCACGGGGACGCGGCCGCGGGCCTGATCGGCGATGAGGCGGGTCATACGCGCGCGTTCGGCCTCCGAGAGGCGGAAGCACTCGCTGCCCAGGGCGACGCCCAGGCCGTGGACGCCGGCTTGGATCTCGAACTCGACGAGGCGCTGCAGGCTCTCCTCATCGAGGCGGCCCTGGGTATCGAAGGGGGTCTGCAGGATGGGGTAGACGCCGCGCATCGGCTCGGCTGCCATGACGATACACCTCCGGGTCTGTTGAGTGGTGACGGACAGGGAACACGGTAGCGCCTGCAAGCGCTACCGTGTCTTGCGGTCGGTGGCGCTCCGGCCACGCGCATCGCTGCAGGCCAGGCCAGTTTACCCTTTGAGGCCGCTCCAGACAAGGCCCTGTTGGATGGACCGGGAAAAGATGGCAAAGACGATCAGCGTCGGCAGGCTGGCGATCACTGCCGTGGCCATCGCCGAGCCTAGATAAGCGGCCTGCTTCATACTTGTCGTGCTAAAGTAGATGGCCAGGGTAAAGGTCCATCGGTTGGCCGAGCGCAGCACGAGCAGCGGCCAGAAAAAGTCATTCCACGAGGCCAGGAACGTCAGCAGGGCAATGACGGTAAAGACGTTGCGCGACATGGGCACCGCAATACGGAAAAAGGTGCGGTATTCGGAGGCGCCATCGATACGCGCGGCGTCCAGGATGTCCTGCGGCAGGGCATCGAAAAAGCCCTTGTACAGGTAGATGGCAAAGGCTCCCGGTATGCCCGGCAGGATGACGCCCCAGAAGGTGTCCAGCAAGCCCATCTTGCCCACCAGCTCGTAGAGGGGCACGAGGGTGGTGGCACTGGGCACCATCATCGTCGCCAGGAAAAAGACGGTCATGTACTTGGACAGGCTCGGGCTGAGCAGGCGCGAGAGGGCATACCCCGCCCCACCGCTGATCAGCCAGTGGACGATGATCGCGGCGCCGGTGATGGTCAGGCCGTTGAGGAAATAGTTGGCGACGCTCAGGTCGGGATACCGGCGGCTGGGGGCGCGCCATGCGTCGACATAATTGTTGATGAGCGACGGTAGGTGGGTGCGCTCGCCGACGACGACGAAGCGTCCCGTGGGTTGGATCTCGCCATCGAACAGCTTGGTGATCTTGGCCACCGCCTCGGTATCCGTCTTGCCCAGCGCGATCGGCTCGAGAGAACCGTTGAGATCGATGCTCAGCTGGGTAGGAAAGTGGGCCCGAGCGATCTCGCGGCGCACCAGATTGTCACTGAGGCGCTGCGCCGCCCAGAGTTGTCCCCGGTAGTGCTTGTACTGGTAGTAGGGCAGTGAGACTTGGGCCACCTTGCGGTCGCCGTTCCAGGCCTCGGCGTTGATCTTGCCCAGGTGGATCTGGGGCATCATGTCGGTCACGCGCCACACCACCAGGGCCATATCCTCGCGGATCGCGTGATCGAGCGCCGCCGCATCCATCGTCTCGGCAACGTCCGAGTAGTCGAGGCGCACGGTGTACGCCGAGGGCAGGCTCGGGAAAAAGACGGGCGGCATCCGGTTGACGTCCACCGCGTCCTTAAAGGTGCTGGTGAACATCCAGTAGATGGGAAACACAGTGAATCCACACCAAATAAAACTGATGAGATAACAAAACGTGCGGAGGAGTCGATCGCCTCGCTTCTCGCGGAGACGGCCTGAGTGCACCTGCCTGGACTGGACCGCGTCGGTTCTTTGGTCTGCCATCGAGGTCTCCTCCTAGAACCTATCGTCGTCAAGGGTCTTGAGCCGAATCCAGGTAAAGGTCAGCGTGAGGATGAGGATCAACACCGCCCAGGTGGAGCCCATGCCGTACTGGTTCTGGACGAACGCGCGCTGATACACGCCAATGACCAGCGTGCTCGAGGCATAGCCGGGGCCGCCCTGGGTGAGGATCCACACGTCCTCAAAGGCCAGCAGACTCTGCGTGAGCGAGATAACGAACATGATGTTGACGATGGGCAGGATGCTCGGCAGGATGATGCGCCAGACGCGATCCCACGCTGTTGCCCCGTCCACGATCGCTGCTTCGATCACTTCCTCCGAGATATTCTGGATGGCGGCGGTATAGATGAGGATGCCGACGCCTCCCCCCAGGAGCCCGGGGATCCGCAGGCAGAGCTTGACCAGTTTGGGGTCGCTAATCCAGCCCTGAGGCGGCAAACCCAGGACGTTCATGATGGCGTTGGCCAACCCCCCATCGACGTGCCAGATGTACATCCAGGTCATGAGAAAGGCGACCGATGGCACGGCCACGGGGAGAACATAGAGGAAGCGAAACAGCTGGTAGCCGCGACGCAGCTGGTGGAGCACCAGCGCCTGGGCGATGGGCACCCAAAAACCGAACAACACACCAAAGGCGAACAGGATGAGCGTATTCTTGAGCAACAGGTAAAAGTGCTCGGAGGTCAGGGCGTTCGCAAAGTTGCCCAAGCCCACGAACTCGCCCGGCGGATCGGCGGCGTCCCAGCGGTAGAGGCTCATCATGATGCCGCGAACCAAGGGATAGTACTTGAAGAGAAGAAACGCAACGACTGCGGGGGCCAGGAACACGACAGCCGGAATCGCCCGGTGTATCCGCTGAAGCGTTTGGCGACTTACCAGGGGTCGCGCGCCGGCTCCCAGGGAGATACTGCCACTTTGCCGCACGGTTATCCCCCCGATCTCTCGAGTTGGAGGAGGCAGCGCGCGTCACCACGATCTCGCGAGCCGCCTCCGTGCATCCATCACCTCTGAAGTGGCGCGCTAACGAGGGGCGCGCCGTGTGCCAGCCTAAGCGCCCAGCTGCTTGTGGTACTCGTCAAGCCACTCGCGCTTGGTCTTTTCCTCGGCGGCCTGGAGTATCGCGCGGACGTCCGAGTTCTCGTCGTTCAGGATCTCTGCCGCCGCCGCGTCCACGTATGTGCGACCAGGGGCATAGTCGGGGGCCGGATCGACGTCGCCAATCGCCAGGATCTCCTCGAGGGGGGCGCCCCACCACTCGGGGATACCCGCCGAAACCGTCGTCCAGGGCACGTCGGCAAAGGGCGAGGCGTAGGCACCCTTGAGCTCGTTATCGATCCACCACTGCGCCTGCCGCTTGATGTTCTCCTTGCTGTTCATCCAGCACAGGTAGTGGGCTACGGCGTCGTTCTGCTCTGGCGTGCCATAGGGGTTGGCCACCCAGCTGTGGCTGCCGCAGTCGACATACGCCGGGCGCAGGCCATCGCCGGCCTCGCCGGTGGGACCGATGGGATAGCAGAAAAAGTTGAGGTCCTCCGGCATGAACTCGGTGACGCTAAAGAGCCAGTTGACCCACGAGGGCATCATGTTAAAGGTGGCGGACTGCCCCTGCTGGAAGGCGTTCAGGTTCTGCATGAACTCCTGCAGCGTGTTCTGCTGGATATAGCGCTCGGGGTAGATGCAGCTCTTGAGCATCTCCAGTGTTTCGACGAGCTCGTCGCGCGTATAGTGCAACTCGATCGTCTTGTCCGGGTTCTCGGTGGCAAAGTCGCCGCCGTTCATGTGCAAGAACTCGGACATGGCGCGCATGTAGGTCTTCCACTGAAAGCCGTAATACTCGGGGGTGGTCAGCCGCTGGATCATCTCGAGGAAATCCGCCCACGTCTTGGGCGTATAGTTCGCGTCATAGCCCGCCTCTTCGAGATAGTCGCGGCGGACGACCATGCCGTGCACCTCGATCATACCCGGGATCTGTACGATATGGTCATCGTACATGGAGAGCTTTTGTGCCACGGGCACCAGGCTGTCCCAGTCCTCCTGGAAGTAGAGGGGGATATAGTCGTCCAGGATGAGGGCCTTCTTGAGGTAGGCGAACTCCCAGGCCCACTTGTTGGTGTCGAACTTGACGGCGTTGGGCCCGCCCTCCGTGTAGGCCGTCAGCCAGTACTCCTTTCGCTTCTCAAAGCCCACGTCGGGGTAGGCGAGGTGCTCGACGTGAATCTCGGGAAAAGTCTCGGCAAACTCTTCGTACAGGATACGGGTGTATACGCCCGGGCCGGTGGCATCCTCAGCGACCAGGTCACAGACCGAGATCGTGACCGGACCCTTGGAGGCCGGCGCGGCGGGCGGTTGGGTGGGCTGGGAGGCCGCCGGTTTTTCCTCGGCAGGAGCGGGTGCTGCGGTGGGGAGTGCCTTGGGCGCACAGGCTGCGAGGGCCGCGGCGGCGCCGACACCCATAATACGCAGGAAAGCACGACGCGATACGGTGCCGTTCATTGGGGTCTCCTTCTCCTAGTTGCCGATCCCACGTTCCGTACGCTACGACGAGACCTGTAGGGGGCATCCTTTTTGTGTGCGGTTGTCACCTCCATGGCGTTCCTCTCAGGGCCAGCCCGTGCCCTTGCGGGCGAACGTGATCGCATGCTCGGCTCGACACGCCCTTGAGCCGGCCCACAAGAGGCCAGACGACGGCGCTTGGTGCGCTTGCCGAACCAAGGTTGACTGTAACGTGGTGCTCACCTACAATCGATGGTGGCTGTGGCGGCCGCCACCATCGCCAAGACGGTGGACGGCGTCGCGGAACGGGTCCACAGTTCCACTATAGCAGAGTCACGGCACGGCAGGAATGCTTCTGCTGTCATCGCACTGTCACCCTACTCTCAGGTACCTCACCAAAGGGGGCAATGGTGGGTTCACCAGAAGACTTGGCCCGGTCGCTGCGTGATGCACTGGCCAACTATTACGACCCGGTGCGGCTCCAATCCCATCCCCTTGCTGAGATGCTCGATCTGCAGCGGGGGCCGGGTGAGACCGTCGCTGAGGCGCTCCGCCGCTGCCTGCGCGATGGGATTGACCGCTTGCGCCCGCCCCAAGGGACGCCGCATGGCGGGCCCGAGTGGCTAGGGCATCGCGTGCTGTTGTTGCACTATATCCGCTCTCTGAGCACCTCCGAGGTCTGTCGCGAGCTGAACATCAGTGAGGCCACCTACTACCGACGCCAGCGTGAGGCCCTGCAGGCGCTTGCCAGCGTGCTGTGGAACGGCCACCTCGCCGCGACTGCCGGCGCGGAGGAGCCCACCCCCCTCGAGCAGGCGACGCCGAGCGCGGAGCGCGGCCGCGCCATCGCCCTCGCCGCGCGGCTCCCCTCCCAGGTCGTGCCGCTTACCGCGTTGCTCGATGGCGTTCTCCAGACGATCACCCCCTTGGCTGAGCAGAGGCACGTCTCCCTGCGGGTGACGATCCCCCCCGATCTGCCCTGTACGTATGGCGATCCGGCGATTCTGCGCCACGCCGTCCTGGCGCTGCTGACGGGATGCATCTGTACCGCACAGGGAGGAGCGGTGGCGCTGACGGTAACGCCCGATGTGGGCCGAGTCGTCGGGCGCATTGACATCCTGGGCAGCCGAGCGCTCGCCGAGGCGTGCGCCGATGAGGTGCGGGGGCTGCAGATGGGCATGGAGCTGCTGCAGGTGTATGGTGGGGAGGCGTGGAACGATCTCGGCACCGGTAGCGGCAGCGTCTGGTTCGCGGTGGCTGCGCTGCAGCCGACCACGATCCTCATCGTCGACGACGATCGGGCGACGGTCGAGCTGTACATGCGCTACCTCGAGGGTCCCCAGTATGCTGTCCTGCGCGCCCACACGGCCGAGGAGGTGGAGGCCGTGTTGGAGCGCACGCAGCCTGACCTCATCCTGCTCGATGTGTTGCTGCCGCGACGCGATGGTTGGCTCATTCTCGAGATGCTCAAGGCGCGCCCCTCGACGGCGCACATCCCGGTGGTCGTGTGCTCCGTCATCGAGCAGCCCGAGCTGGCGCTGGCGCTCGGAGCGGCCAAGGTGCTCACCAAACCGATTACGTCTGAGCAGCTTCTGCAGACGGTCCAGGAGCAGACCAGTCTGGCAAGTAGCTCGGCGACAGGACGTCGAGCAGGGCGCGCAGGCGCTTGACGCCGTCGGCCATCTCCACGGGGCGCAGCGAGGTCAGGCTGATACGCGTCCCCAGCACGGGGCCCTGGGTCGTCGGGTCCTGCCCCGAGACAATGACCACCGGGATCGTGGCCAGCTGTGGATCGGCGCGCATCAGGCGAAGCGTGGCCTCGCCATCGAGATCGGGCATGACGAGGTCCATAAAGACGACGGTAGGCGGATCTCTGCGCATGATGTCCAAGGCTTGCTGCCCTCCATGGGCTGCAGCACCCGGTAGTGGCCCAGCCCGGTGGCGAAAAAGCCTTCGAGGAGGCGCACGGCGTCGGGCTCGTCGTCCACGATGAGCACCGTAGGCTCGGGGCCCAGGTGGAGCTGTCGCAAGAGGGTGTGCACGATATCCTGGTTGACGGGTTTCATGAGGTAGGCGACGGCGCCCTCGATGGGGGCGCCGCCGTTCATGTCCGGCATGGAACAGCCGAGCACGGGCACGTCGTAGGGCGTGGCCGCGAGGGCGGCGATCACGGCGTTGGCGCGGGCGAGCGAGGTGATGATGGCCCGCGGATGCGTGGCGGAAACCACGGCGGCCATGTCGCCATCCCTCGGCAGGCCGATGACCTGGTAGCCCTGTAGGTGGCGCGCCAGGATGCGCAACACCAAGGGGTCATCGTGGACGATGAGCACCGTGCGATGGGCCTCAGGTTGGCGTCGCTCCCCCTGCTGAGACGTTCGCGGGGCCGGTAGCGCCTGCTCGGGCAGGGGCAGCGTAAAGTAAAAGGCGGTTCCCTCACCCTCCGTGGATTCGGCCCAGATCCTCCCCCCGTGCAGCTCGACGAGGTGCTTGCTGATGGCGAGGCCGAGGCCGCTGCCCTGCAGGCCCTGCTGTTCCGTCAGGTGGAGCTGATAGAACTCTTCAAAGAGCCGCGGCATCTTTTCCTTGGCGATGCCCTTCCCCGTATCGATCACGCTCACCATAATCTCGTGCGCGCACAGCGCCGTGCTGACGCGGATGCTGCCGCGATCGGTAAAGCGCACGGCGTTCGTGAGCAGATTGAGCAGCACCTGGCGGAGGCGCACGCGGTCGGCCAACACTACCGGCAGACCCGCCTGGAGATCCAACGCGATGGCCAGGCCCTTGCGCTCTGCCAGGAGGGCGACGGTGCGCACGGCCTCGCGTACCACATCCTCGTTGAGATCGATGCGCTCCCTCACGAGGGGCATGTGCTCTGCCTCGATCTGGGACAGGTCGAGGATGTCGTCCAGCAGTGCGGCGACGTGCTGGCTGCTGGTATAGATGGCATCGATGTCCGCGTGGTAGGCCCTGGGCAGAGGGGTTCCGTAGCGTTCGGGGGAGAGGGCCATGAGCTTGCTGAACCCCAGGATGAGGTTCAAGGGGCCGCGCAGCTCGTGACTCACGGTGGCCGCAAAGCGCCCCTTGTTGACGCGAGCGAGCTCTGCCTGGTGACGGGCGAGCAAAAGCTCGTTGTTGATGCGCTCGATGCGGTAGGTGGCCTCTTCGAGGGCGCGCACCGTGCGATGCAGCTCGCCGCGCCGCTCGCGCGCTTCGTCGAGGGCGCTGCGCAATCGCGACCAGCCCGACAGCGCCAGATAGAGCGCCTCGTCAAAGGGGTGCCGCGAGATGCTCATACTGCCCCAGACGAGGAGGTAGAGCAGTGCCAGGGAGATGGTGAGCGACGGCGGGGCGAACCCATGGAGCGTCCGCCACAGCCAGAGCGAGCTGGTGTAGGAGGCTGCGGCGACGACCAGGCCGGCGAGTGTGCCCAGGAGGGCACAGGCGGCGGTGAGCGCCACCAGTCCGATGGCAAGGAACAGGCTCTCGGGCTGCCAGGCCACGAGGAGCCCCTGCACGCCGAGACAGCCGAGGATGAGTAGCGCGCTGGAGAGGTAGTAGTGCCGCTCCTCCACGCGGGAGGCGACGTAGGTGCACCCCCCGAGGGCGGCGAGGGCGCCCCAGCCCAGCCAGAGCGGAGGGGCATAGGGAGAGGAGACCCAGATGAGCCAGCAGACCCCGATGCCGACCATCGCCCACTTGTAGCGCGCGAGCATGCCGCGCTGGAGGCCCTGCATCTCCTGAGACCACCGCTCCGTAGCCTCTCGCATCGTGTCGATCTCCCGAGTGATCATGCCGACACCTCCAGCGGCACGTCCTTGGGCGCCCCGACAGGAGGTGTGGGGTAGGCGACGCGTTATGGCGCCATCATACCGTGAGTGGCGCCAGCGGCCAAAAAGCGGATAGGGAGGGTGCGAGGGAGCTCTGCCCCACCATGGCGCTCGGCGTTGTGCGTCGAGCGCATTTGGGGTAAGGTTGGGTTGGCGTGTTCTGCGACGCGCTACCACGCACGCCAGCCGTCCGCTCCCCGATCCGCGGTCGTCGCGCGGCCCCCGACCTGAGGCGTCTTGCGAGCTTCCCGCGACTGGGGCACCGACCGTTCACGCCGGTCGGCGCCGGGCCGCGCATCGTGCCCGGCGGCCGGCGAGCGTGGACGCTGAGAGCACAACTTACTACCCCTCACGGAGGAACCTCATGCAATACCGTCCGTTTGGACCGCTAGAGTGGCCGGTGTCGGCCCTAGGGTTTGGCTGCATGCGCCTACCCACGACGGATACCGGCGCCATCGACGAGCCGGTCGCCACGGCGATGGTCCACGAGGCCATCGATCGCGGCGTGAACTATTTCGATACCGCCTGGCCCTACCATGGTGGCGAGAGTGAGCGTTTTCTCGGCCGCGCCCTGCAGGGCGTGTCCAATGATCGCGCCAAAGTGGCGACCAAGCTCCCTTCTTGGGCGGTGCAGGAGCCCGAGGACATGGAGCGCTACCTCACCGAGCAGTTGGCCCGCCTCCAGCGGGAGCACATCGACGTATACCTCCTCCACAACCTGAACCGCGACACCTGGCGTCAGCTCGTCCGCCTCGACGTGCTCGCGTGGTTGGACAGGGTCGTGGCGGACGGGCGGGTCGGCGCCGTGGGGTTCTCGTTCCACGCCGGGTTTGAAGTCCTCCAAGAGATCGTGGACGCGTACGATCGCTGGTCGGTCTGCCAGATTCAGTACAACTATGTGGACGAGTTCTATAACGCCGGCACGCGGGGGCTCCAGTATGCGGCCTCCAAGGGGCTGGGGATTGCCATCATGGAGCCCCTCCTCGGCGGGCGCCTGGTCGATCCGCCGGCGTCGGTGCGGGCGCTCTGGGAGCGAGCGGCGAACCGACGCAGCCCCGTCGAGTGGGCGCTGCAGTGGCTATGGGACAAGCCGGAGGTCTCGGTGGTGCTCAGCGGCATGAGCGCGCCGGAGCAGCTGCGCGAGAACCTCGCGTGCGCTGAGCGCTCGGCCATCGGAGTGCTTTCCGATGAGGAGCGGGAGCTGATGGCGGAGGCGCGCGATCGCTACCTGGCCATCTGCCCGACGCGGTGCACGGGCTGCAAGTACTGTGAGCCCTGCCCGAATGGCGTGGCCATCGCCATGCTCATGAAGGCCCTGAACCAGGGCATCATGGGCGATGACCTAGGGGGTGCACGCCGTCAGTACGCCCGCATGGCCGAAGGGGAGCGTGGCAGCGCCTGCGTGGCGTGCGGCGTCTGTGAGGAGCAGTGTCCCCAAGGAATGCCCGTCTCTGAATGGATGGCATACATCCACCAGGTGCTCGGTGAGGGAAGGAACTATGACCCGGCCGAGCGCCCCTAATCCTAGCAACGCCTCCTGCAGGCAAGAGAGGAGCCGATGATGGAGCGAACGGTTCACCTATCGGAGGTACGCATTCGCGACGCGTGCATCCTGCCGGATGCCGCCAGCCAAACCTACTATCTGTGCACCTCCGTGTGCCCCTCC
>DUUT01000222.1 GCA_012841405.1 Chloroflexota bacterium | reverse complement strand
TCGACCCGCCCCGCAGCGCCAATACCTTCGTGATCGCCGCCGTCAGCGTCGTCTTCCCGTGGTCCACGTGCCCGATCGTCCCCACGTTCACGTGGGGCTTGGTGCGCTCGAATACCTGCTTCGCCATGCTACCGGAACCTCCTTGATGCGTGACCGCCTGGTGCTTTGTTCGTTACGCGCACGTTGTGACGAACACAGCGGCTCGGGCTTGTAGAGCCCACGATGGGAATTGAACCCATGACCACGTCCTTACCAAGAACGTGCTCTACCGTCTGAGCTACGTGGGCGCCTTACTGTACCACCCACCGTGGAACCCCACGGCGCTCGTGGTACGCCGCCACAACCTGTGGGCAGGGAAGGATTCGAACCTCCGAAGGCTGAGCCAACTGATTTACAGTCAGTCCCCTTTGGCCGCTTGGGTACCTGCCCAGGTGTATTCCCGAACCCCGCCGGCACGCCACGTCGTACACGTACCCCAGGGTGATTCCCAGAGCCGACGGAGGGACTTGAACCCACAACCGGCGGTTTACAAAACCGCTGCTCTGCCATTGAGCTACGTCGGCCGGTTACCATCCCTCATTATACCGCGACACGCCATGCGGTCAAGTCGGCAAGCGAGGAGTATACCACAGACCGCACCGCAGTCAAATACATCCCCGCGGTGCCACGGCGCCGCATGACGCTCGCCCGGGGCCGCCGGTGCCTCCCCTAGCGCTCCTCCCCGTCGGCCGCACGCGGCGCGTCGGGAGCACCCCGGGCCGCCCATGCCGCGTAGACGACGATCGAGCCCGCTACAGAGACGTTCAACGAGCTGATGCGCCCCCGCATGGGCAGGCGCACCACCAGGTCACACGTTTCGAGGACGAGACGGCGCATCCCCGGCCCCTCACCGCCCACCACCAGCACGAGAGGCATGTTCAGGTCGACACGGCGGTACTCCTGAGCGGTCGGCACATCCTCCACGCCCACCACCCACACACCGCTCTCCTTCAGGTCGCTCAGGGTGCGCACGAGGTTGGTCACCCGGGCGACGAGTAGGTGCTCGACGGCGCCCGCCGAGGCGCGGCTCACCGCCGGCGTCACCCCCGCGGCCCGGCGTTGGGGGATGATGACGCCATGGACGCCCACGGCCTCGGCGGTGCGCAGCAGCGAGCCGACGTTCTGCGGGTCCTGCACCGAATCCAGGGCCAGCAGAAAGGGGGGCTCGGCGCGCTCCGCGGCCCGCGCCAGCAGCGCCGCCACATCGGCGTACGGGTAGGGAGAGACGAGGGCGGCCACCCCCTGGTGGGTGAGCTCTGCGCCGAAACGATCGAGCGTGGCCCGCGGCACGCGTTCCACCGACACCCCCGCCTCGCCGCACAGCGCCACGATCTCGTCCACGGCCCCGCGCTCCTGGGCTCCCGCCGCCAGCAACACGCGCTGGACGCGCCGCCGCCGCGCCCGCAGCACCTCACGGACGGCGTTGCGCCCCACCAGCGCCTCAGGGCCCGCGGCAGGGGGCGCGGCAGCCCGGGGGCCGCTCCGACCGCCCCTGCGCCGCTCGCGCCCCCTGCCCCTGGCGAGCATCAGGACAGGCTCCAGGTCGTACCCTCGGGCCCATCCATCAACTGTACGCCCATGGCCGCCAGCCGGTTACGGATGGCATCGGCCTGGGCATACTGGCGGTTCCGGCGCAGCTCGGCGCGCAAGTCGATGAGCAGCTCGACGAGCCCAGCGGCCAGCCCCTCGAGGCCCTCCTCCAGGTTCTCGGGGAGCACCCCGAGGACATCGCCAGCCAACCTCCGGTAGAGGGTGTCGAGGGCCTCCAGCGAGCCCCGCGTCAACGCCGCCTCGTCCGCCAACAGGGCGTTCACCTCGCGCGTCGCGTCAAACAGGGCGGCGATGGCGCCCGCCGTGTTGAAATCGTCGTTCATGCTCTCTTCAAAGCGGGCGCGCGTCGTCTCGACGAGCTCCGTCACGGCGGCCGCCGCCTCTCCCGCGGGGGCGTCGCTGAGCCGGCGGCGCACCGCGCGCGCCGCCGCGGTCAATCGCGCCAAGCCCTTACCCGCCGCGTCCAGCGCCTCCTCCGTCACGTCCAACGGCCCCCGGTAGTGGCTGAGGAGGATGAAAAAGCGGATGGTGAGGGGGTCCCAGCGCTCGAAGGCTTGCTGCAGCGTGATAAAGTTGCCCAGCGACTTGTGCATCTCTTCGCCGCGGATCATCAGCATGCCGTTGTGCAGCCAGTAGCGCGCAAAGGCCGTGCCATGGGCCGCCTCCGCCTGGGCGATTTCGCTCTCGTGGTGCGGGAACTTGTTCTCCACCCCGCCGCCATGGATGTCAAAGGGTTGGCCGAGGTACTTGGTGGACATCACCGAGCACTCGAGGTGCCAGCCGGGGAACCCCTCGCCCCACGGGCTGGGCCAGCGCATGATGTGCTCCGGCTCGGCGCGCTTCCACAGGGCAAAGTCCTCCGGGTGGCGCTTTTCCTCGAGCACCTCCACGCGTGCCCCCGCCTGCAGCTCCTCGATGCGCCGTCCAGAGAGCTTGCCATAGTCCTCCCAGGCGTGGACGTCAAAGTACACGGATCCGTTCACCTCGTAGGCCACGCCACGCGCGATGAGGCGTTTCACCAGCTCGATCATCTCGGGGATATGGCCCGAAGCGCGCGGTGAGATGTCCGGGCGCAGCACGTTGAGCTGGTCCATGTCGCGAAAGTAGTTGCGCGTATAGGTCTCGGCGACCTCCATGGGCTGCCGCTGCTCCCGGGCGGCCCCCTTGAGCATGCGGTCCTCACCGCTATCCAGCATGTGGCCCACATCGGTGATGTTCTGGACATAGAGCACGCGATACCCCAGGTAGCGGAGGTAGCGCACGATGGTGTCAAAATTCACATAGGTCTTGCCATGCCCGAGGTGGGCGTCCATGTAGACGGTAGGCCCGCACACGTACATGTGCACGCGCCCCTCGTGCAGGGGTACAAAGGTTTCCTTTTCCCGCGTCAGCGAGTTGTAGACTTTTAGGCTCATCTCTCTCTACCTCATGGCGTCATCCTGCAGCAGGTGACGGGGTGCCCCCGGTGCATACCGCCATCGGGCGATCCAGGCGTGAGGGACCACGTGTCGGGGGAAACGGGAGCAGCAGCGCCACCCGGACGGTGTCGGAACAAGCCCACGCACAGCACACCGCGTCCGTAGGGGCGGGGTCTAGCGACCGCGCCCCCCCGTACAGATGCACTGACGCGCCACGAGCGGCCTACGGTTCATGGGGGAATCCATTCATCTGCCGTGCCGGCGCTAGCGCCGGCCGTTCTGCGGCTGGCCAAAGATCATGCGCCCCGCCACGGTCTGCAGGACGCGCGTGACGACGACCTCCACGTCGCTATCCATGTAGCGGCGGCCATCCTCCACGACGATCATCGTGCCGTCATCCAGGTAGCCGACGCCCTGGCCGGCCTCCTTGCCCTCCTGGATGATGCGCACGTGCAGTGTCTCTCCGGGGAGCACCACCGCCTTGACGGCGTTGGCCAGCTCGTTGATGTTGAGCACGCGCACGCCCTGCAACTCGGCGACGCGGTTGAGATTATAGTCATTGGTGATGATCGGGCAATCCAAATCCTGCGCCAGGCGCACCAGTTTGCCGTCCACGTCGCGAATCTCGGGCACATCCACCTCGGATATCTCGAGGAGGGCGCCGTCCGCCTTCTGCAGGCGATTCAGGATCTCGAGGCCGCGTCGGCCGCGGTTCCGGCGCAACACGTCCGCCGAATCGGCGATGTGCCGCAGCTCTTCGAGCACGACGTGCGGCACGATCATCGTCCCCTGGATGAACCCCGTCTGGCAAATGTCGGCGATGCGCCCGTCGATGATGACGCTGGTATCGAGCAGCACGACGCTGCGCTTGCGCCGCACCACATCGCGCGATACGACGAGCCCGAGCAGCGCCAGGATATCGCGATCGCGCAGCACCATCGTCGTCGCGGCCACACTGGCGAGCACCACCGCGGCCACAAAGGGGAGCACGTCACCGAGCAGCCCGGGCAGCAGCGAGAGGGGCAGCGCCAGCAGGGCGGCGATGACGAGGCCGATGAGCACGCCGACGACGCCCATGAGCAGCGCCCGTGCCGGCATGTGCAGCAGCCGCGTGCGCAGGGTGCGGTAGGGGATGATGGTGACGGCCGGCGCGGCGACAAAGCCGAGGGCACCACAGACGGCGGCCATGAGCCACTGGTAGTAGCCGACCCCGCCGGTCGGCGCGCCCGCCGGCAGCCATGCGGGCAGCGCCTTGCCGAGCTGCCAGCCCCCAACGGCCAGGACCAGCATGGCGCAGAGGCGCAGCATCAAGACGATGGACATGGATGCGCTCCTCCGGCTGGCCCGCCGCCTCGTGCCGCCATGCATGCTACGGTACCGCGCAATGCAGTATCCTCCTCCTCGGCGGGCAGATGGTAAAAAAAAGAGTGTGCGCCACACGCACACTCGTTCCTCCGCCTGCTCGTCTCGCCCTCCCTCCGCCCCCAGTGGGCCACGGTCGCCCGCTGCGGTTGGAGGGATGCGTGTCGTGGAGCGCCGGCACGGCCCGCATGCGCTGGTGTCGCTCTGACAGGCACTCACCGACAGGCGCCGATGCCCCGTTCCCTGTCAGCGCCATGCTAGCACAGCGGTACAGGGCTGTCAACACGGCTCGTGCGCGCCGAGGGAGGGCGCCCTACTCCAGCGCCAGGGAAATGGCCTCCGCCAGCGAGCGGCTCGCCGTGATCGTGAGGCCCGGCACCGCGAGCGTGGTCGCCTGCCGTGAGGAGGGCACCAGGCCGCGGGTAAAGCCCAGCTTGGCCGCCTCGCGCAGGCGTCGGTCCGTCTGGCTGACGGTCCGCAGCTCGCCGGCCAGACCGATCTCGCCAAAGAGGGCCATATCGCCGTGCACCGGCCGGTTGTGCAGGCTCGAGGCCACGGCCACGGCGACGGCGAGGTCCACCGCCGGCTCGTGCACGCGCAGGCCGCCGACCACGTTGACAAAGATGTCCTGGTCGGCGAGGCGCAAGCCGACGCGCCGCGCCAGCACGGCGGATAGGAGTACCAAGCGGTTGACGTCGATGCCGTTCGCCGTACGGCGGGGGCGCTCCGGGCTGGCCGCCGGGCTGACCAGGGCCTGGATCTCGACGAGGATCGGGCGCGTCCCCTCCATGGTCACTGCCACGGCCGAGCCGGTGGCGTGCCCGAGGCGCTCGTCCAAAAAGACCTGCGAGGGGTTGCTCACCTCGGCCATGCCATCGTCGCGCATCTCGAACACGCCCACCTCGTTGGTGGAGCCAAAGCGGTTCTTGACGCTGCGGAGCAGCCGGTAGGTGTGAAAGCGCTCCCCCTCGAGGTAGAGCACCGTATCGACGATGTGCTCCAGCACCCGTGGGCCGGCGATGGCGCCCGTCTTGGTGACATGCCCGACGATAAAGACGGGCACCGCCTGCTCCTTGGCCGTGCGCATCAGCGCGTTGGCGCACTCGCGCACCTGGCTGACGCTGCCGGCGGAGGACGCCCGCTCTTCCATGTGGATCGATTGGATCGAATCCACGACGGCCAGGCCGGGGCGCATCTCCTCCAGGTGCAACAGGATCTGCTCGAGGCTGTTCTCCGCCAGGATGTACAGCTGCGAGGAGCGGATGCCGAGCCGGGCCGCCCGCATCTTGACCTGCTGCACGGATTCTTCGCCGGATACGTAGAGCACGGGCGTCGAGCCCGTGCTCATCATGGCTGCCAACTGCAGCAAGAGGGTCGATTTGCCGATGCCGGGGTCGCCGCCCACCAGGACGACGGAACCGGGCACGATGCCCCCGCCCAGCACCCGACTCAGCTCCTCCATGGCCACGGGCAAGCGCTCGTTGCCATTGACGGCGATATCGGGCAGGGCGATGGGCGCGCTCCGCGCCATGGGCGCCGCCGCTCCCGGCTGGGCGGTGGAACGCGATGGGGCCTCGATAAGAGTCTCCACCATCGTGTTCCACTCGCCGCAGTCTGGGCACCGCCCCATCCACTTGGGCCTGCTACTCCCGCAGGTTTGGCAAACGTAGGCGGTGCGTGTCTTGGCCATGCCTAGCGCTGCTCTCCAGAGATGATAGTCACCGTCTCCTCGACGTCTTCAGGCCGGCGAAGCACCACGTCATCACCGTCCGCATCGATCACCACGGTGTCCCCCTCTCCAAAGACGCCCTCCAGCACCTTTTCGGCCAACGCGTCCTCCACGAGACGCTGGATGGCGCGGCGCAGCGGGCGCGCCCCGAACTGTGGGTCAAAGCCCTTCTCCACCAGCAACTCGCGCCCTGCCTCCGTCGAGCGCAGGGTCACCTGCTGCTCCACGAGGCGCTCATTGAGCTGCTCGAGCTGGATGTCGACGATATCGCGGATCTCCTCGCGGCCCAGCTCGTGAAAGATGACGACTTCATCAACACGGTTCAGGAACTCGGGGCGGAAGAGCCGCTTCAGCTCGCGCATCAGCTTGCTCCGCATCTCGCGGTGATGCACCTCATCGGCCTCGTCCCCACGCAGCGTCTCAAAGCCCAGCGTCGCGTCGCGGGTGATGATCGAGCTACCGATGTTCGACGTCATGATGACGACGGTGTTCCGAAAGTCGACCTTGCGCCCCTTGGCGTCGCTCAGCTGGCCCTCCTCCATGATCTGCAGGAGCATGTTAAAGGCCTCAGGGTGCGCCTTCTCGATCTCGTCAAAGCACACCACCGAGTAGGGCCGCCGGCGAATCGCCTCGGTAAGCTGCCCCGCCTCCTCATAGCCCACATAGCCAGGAGGTGCGCCCACCAACCGCGAGACGCTGTGCCGCTCCATGAACTCGCTCATGTCGAGCTGCACGAGGGCTTCCTCGGTGCCGAACATGAACTCGGCCAACGCCTTGGCGAGCTCGGTCTTGCCCACGCCCGTGGGCCCCAGGAAGATGAACGATCCGATGGGCCGGCGCGGATCCTTCAGGCCCGCGCGCGCCCGGCGCACCGACCGCGCCATCGCACGGATGGCGTCCTCCTGCCCCACGATGCGCTTGTGGAGAGCCTCCTCCATCTTGAGCAGCCGCACCGATTCCTCCTCGGCGATGCTCGTGACGGGAACGCCCGTCCACATGGCGACGATCTCGGCGATGTCGTTGACGTTGACCGTCAGCGTCGCCATGTCCTCGGCGCCCGGCATGTCCAGACCGAGCTGGTCGGCCAGGAGGCGCAACTCGCCCTGGTTCTCCTCCAGCGAGTTCTCCAGCAGCGACGGGCCCACGGCCGTGTCCGAGTACTCGTCCTCGGCGCGCACCGGCTTGAGGATATCCGTCGTGCTCTCGCCGCGGAACGCCTTGAACACGCGTACCCGCGAGGCGGCCTCGTCGATGAGGTCGATGGCCTTGTCGGGCAGGAAGCGGTCGGGCACATAGCGTGCCGCCAGCCGGGCGGCCGCCTCGAGGGCATCGTCGGTGATCCGCAGGTGGTGGTGCTCCTCGTAGCGCCCCCGGACCCCCCGCAGGATGTCGATAGCCTCCTCGATGCTCGGCTCTTCGACGTACACGGGCTGGAAGCGCCGCTCGAGCGCCGCATCACTCTCGATGTGCTTGCGATACTCGTTCAGCGTCGTCGCGCCGATACACTTGAGCTCCCCGCGCGCCAGGGCCGGCTTGAGGATGTTCGCCGCATCCACCGAGCTACCGGCCGCTCCCGCCCCCACGAGCATGTGCAGCTCGTCAATGAACAGGATCGTCTCGGTCGTCGTGATCTCTTCGATGACGCGCTTGAGCCGTTCCTCGAACTGGCCACGGTACATGGTCCCCGCCACCAGCGAGCCCACGTCGAGGCGGATCAGCCGCTTATCCGTCAGGTCCTCCGGCACCTGCCGGGCGACGATCCGTTGGGCCAGCCCCTCGACGATGGCGGTCTTGCCCACACCCGGCTCGCCGATGAGGGCGGGGTTATTCTTGCTGCGGCGTGCCAGGATCTGCACGACGCGTTCGATCTCTTTTTGTCGTCCAATGACGGGGTCGAGTTCACCGCGGCGGGCGGCTTCGGTCAGGTCGGTCCCCAATTGCTCGAGCAGCGACTTGTCCTTGGATGAAGCCCGCGCCGGCTGGCTCGAGCCCGTCGGGGTCAAGTCCTGACGCATCAGATTCAACACCCTCCGGCGCACGATCTCCCGGTTCACGTTGAGACTCTGCAGTATGGCCACCGCCATGGTGTCCTGCCCCTGGACGAGTGCCAGGAGGAGATGTTCCGTTCCAATAAAGTGGTGCCCGAGCTTTTTGGCTTCCTCGATGGCAGCCTCGAGCACGCGCTTGGTCTGATCGGCGAGCTGCATGCCAGAGCTCGGCTTGTCGCCACGCCCTACCACGCGCTCCACGCCACGGCGCACCTGGCTCACCGAGAGCCCGAGGTCGGTCAGTACGCGCGCCGCGATGCCATCCTCCTCGCGCAAGAGCCCGAGGAGCAGGTGCTCGGTACCGATGTACCCGTGGTTCAGCCGCCGCGCCTCTTCCTGAGCCAGGCTCAGAGCTTCACGTGCTCGTTTTGTGAACCGATCCAACTTGTCCGCCATGATTCACCTTTGCTTTCAAACGCCCCTGCCAACGTCCGAATCCGGCACGACTATCATCTCACCACTGAATCCCCGCCGCAACGGCGAGGGTAGGCCAAAGCCGAACGTTTGGCACCATGCCTACCTACGATGCAAGAGAGCGTCTACTATTACTACGTACCTGCCGCCCGACGAGTTCCTTCAGTGGAGGCAACCACCTATCTCCTTTCCAATACAAAACAGGGGGCAGTGTGTGTTACCACACCGTCCCCCTTGCACACGTATCACCCTTGGCGCGTTTTCTCAGGGTCGTGTCGAGCACGGATTCTCGGCCCTGGGCACTGCCGCCGCGTGTGAACATTGCAGCCCAAAAGCCCTCACGCGTCAGGCGCGACGAGCCTCACTGCCGGGGGACGTTTCCAGCCAGCCCACCGTCCAGATGCCCGCCGAGCCCACGCCTATGTGCTAGGCGTCATCCTCCGCCGGGTCATCCGGTTCGGCGTCCTGGCCAGCCTCTTGCCAATACGAGTCATCAGAATACAGGTCTTCATTGACACGCCGGAGGCTCAGGCCCATGCGCTGACGGCTCGCATCGATGCGGATGATCCGCAGCGTGACCTCCTGCCCCTCCGATACGACGTCCCTGGGGTGCGCAATGCGCTCCTCCGAGAGCTCTGAGATGTGGACGAGACCCTCAATGTCCTCGTCCACCCGCGCAAAGGCCCCAAAGTCCGTCAACTTGGTAATCGTACAATCGACCAACTGCCCGATCTGGTAGCGCTCTTCGACGGCGCTCCAGGGCTCCTGCTGCAACCGCTTGAGGCTCAGGGCGATGCGTCGGCGCTCCCGGTCCACCGAGAGCACATACACCTCGACCTCCTGCCCCACGCTCAGCACCTGCTTGGGGTGCCCCACGCGCCTCCAGGAGAGCTCGGAGAGGTGCACCAGGCCGTCCGCACCGCCGAGGTCGACGAAAGCGCCAAAGTCGCACAGGCTGCTCACGACGCCCCGCCTCACGGTCCCTTCTTCCAGCTCGTCCAGGAGACGATCCTTCTGCTCCTGGCGCCATTCGCGCACGGCGGCGCGCTCAGAGAGGATCAGCCGGTTGCGGCGCCGATCCAACTCGATGATCTTGAGCTTGAGCACCTGGCCGACCAGCTCGGCGAACGCGGCCTCTTTCTCCTCGTCGGAGGCGCCCTGGGCGGGGCGTACACTCACGACCTGCGAGGCTGGAACGAACCCGCGCACCCGGCCGATGTTGACGATGAGCCCGCCCTTGTTATAGCCGGCGACCGGCCGCTCAAAGACCTCATCGGCCTCCAGCATCTTGGCGGCTTCACGCCAGTCCCCTTCGAGCATGGCCCGGGAAAGCGACAGGACGACGTTACCGTTGGCGTCCTCCGGCCGGATCACATAGGCCAGCACCGTGTCGCCCACCCGCAGGGACTTGCGATAGCTCGGATCGAGCTGATCCAAGTCTCGCGACGTCACAATCCCTTCGCACTTGCTGCCGATGTCGATGAGGATCTCGGAAGGACTGACCGCTACGATCACTCCCTCGACCGCATCCCCCCGCTTGGGCAGCACCTGGCCATATCCTTGCTCCAGCAACTCGGCCATGGGGTGTAGGGACTGCTGTGAGGCTTCACCTCCTTCGGCGTGCATCGCCATCACGTCCTGCTCCTCCATGCGCTCTCCTTCTCCTCTTCGGCGTCCGAAAGATTGAGAGATTATACCGCTATGCGGTGTACAACGCAAGCAGTGCATTTCCGGGCGTCAGAAGCGTGGTGCCCGCGAGACGCTGCCAGGGTGGGCCAGCACTCCCTACACGAGGGCTTGCCGCCACACCCTGTAATGCTCGATGAGGGCGCATCAGTGCGCCCGGCACTCACATGTGGAAATCAGAGCGACGGGAGAACAGTCACGGATCAACCCACAACGTCACTACACCGCCAACTCTTAGGGTCCTGTCGTCGAACTGGACCACTCGCAGATCCAGGCGACTAGACACGCCTGGACGTAGCGTGCCCTCCCACACGATGGAATCACCCGCCAGGCGGTACGGATACTCCGCGAGGCCGCCCAACTCGGCGCCCTCGTCCGCTCGGCCCAGGTAGGTCAGCGTCGATCCGGGGATCGTGCTGCCCTTCTTGATGCCATACGCCACGGGCCCACTGTACTTTATGGGGGACGCGGTAGCAATCGGCCCCGCCGTTGGCCTCACCTCGTCGATGACGACCTCAGCGGTGCCCACCAGATGGAGCTCGTCCTCGGTGAACCAGAGCACGCGTTGCTTCAGTGTGAGGGAGACCCCGTCCCGGGGTGCGCCACTCCAGGAGAGCGAGTCGCCCTTTTTTTTCAGCGCCTGCTGCCCATCGATGATGAGATAGGCGCCCTGGTCCTCCATCCTGTCGTAGCGGATTCCTGTGGGAGGTAGCTCTTCCCCCACCGGAATGGAGAGGGCCGTGGCTAGATCGTAGCTCAACCGCGATGAACTCTCGGATCCGCGCACGCAACCCACCAGCCCGACCAGGAGCGCGATCACGGTAGCGATCACGCCCACCCATCGTTGCGGGCTACGGGCCCCTCGCACGGATGGCTTCTCCAGGATGCAGTCGATAAGTCGGACCCTACTATCTCTCATTGTACGAAGCGGCTCTCGCTTTGTCAAGGATTGCTTGACCGCTTACCATACGCGTTCTCGGCCCCTTCAGCGGTCGCCCCTAGCGTACGACGATGTTCAGCAACTTGTCAGGCACATAGACCTGCTTCACGATGCGCTTGTCGGCGACGAACCGCGCCACGTTCTCGTGCGCCAGGGCCATCGTACGGGCCTTCTCGGCGTCGATACCGGCCGGCACCTCGAGGCGAGCGCGCACCTTGCCGTTCACCTGCACCACCAGGGTGACCACCTCGTCCGCGGCCAGCTCGGGGTCCGAGACGGGCCAGGCCTGATCGTGCACGCTGTAGGCGCCACCGAGGTGCTCCCACAGCTCCTCTGCAAGGTGGGGCATGATCGGGGCGATCATCAGCACGAGGGCGTGCACCGCCTCATCCCATGCCGCCGTGCCATAGACGGCCGTGTCCTTGGCCTTGAGCAGCGCGTTGTTAAAGGCCATCAGGGCGGCGAGCATGGTGTTGAACTTGAAGGCCTCGATGTCGGCCGTGGCGCGCGCGATCGTCTGGTGCGTCAGCCGCCGCAGCGCGGCGATCTCGTCCTCCGTCGGGGCACCGTCCACGGCCTTTTCCCGGGGCTCCACGATCACCGTCCAGATGCGCTGGATGAAGCGATGCACCCCTTCGATGCCGGTGGAGCTCCAGCTGCCCCCCAGATCCCAGGGGCCGATAAACATGAGGAAGGCGCGCACCGAGTCGGCGCCCAGCGTTGAGACATAGTCGTCGGGATTCACCACGTTGCCCCGCGACTTGCTCATCTTTTCGTTATCCTCGCCGAGGATGATGCCCTGGGTGAACAGGCGCCGCATCGGCTCGTCGAAATCTACCAGCCCCAGGTCGCGCATCGCCTTGGTGAAGAAGCGCGTGTACATGAGGTGCATAGTGGCGTGCTCGATACCGCCGGTGTACTGATCTACCGGCAGCCAGTAGCGTCCCTTCTCCGGGTCAAAGGGCACATCGCCCTCATAGTAGGGGCTGACATAGGCATAGTGGTACCACGAGGAGCACATGAAGGTGTCCATCGTGTCCGTCTCGCGCTGCGCCGGGCCACCACACCGCGGGCAGGTGGTGTGCAGGAACCCCTGGTGGTACTTGAGGGGCGATTCGCCCGTGGGCATGAACTCGGCATCGTCAGGCAGCAGCACCGGCAGATCCTCATAGGGCACCGGCACCACCCCACATGCATCGCAGTAGATGATGGGGATGGGCGCGCCCCAGTAGCGCTGCCGGCTGATGAGCCAGTCGCGCAGGCGATAGTTCACCTCGGCCTTGCCGATCCCCTGCTCCTCGAGCCAGGCGATCACCTCGGCCTTGGCGCGATCCCCCGGGGTGCCGGTGAAGGGGCCCGAGTTGATCATCGTGCCGGGCTCGGCGTGGTAGAGCACGTCCCGGTAAAAGGGCACGGCGTAGAGCGCCTCCATCGTCGTGCGAAAGCCCGACACGGGCGGGTAGAGCGCCTTGCACCGCGCCAGGATCTCCTCGCCCGACGCGACGGAGTCAAAGAGGCGCACGCCGTCGTCAAAGATAAAGGCAAACCGGGCGCCGACGATCTCGTTCCAGTTGCCGGGCACCAGCGCCTGCCGCACGAGGGCGATATAGCGATCGATCTGCTCGTTCCCGTGGAGGGTGACGAACAGCCCCTCCCCCAGGTCGCCGACGGGCGCCAGGTCACAGGTGATGCCCGCCGCGCGCAGCGCCTCGCCCAGCGCGCCCATGTCGCGCACCGTGCGGGGGAACACGACGCTCTTGGCGAGGCCGTCGGTCCGGTCGATCACCGGCACGATGGGCAGGCCGAACTTGAGCGCGAACTGAAAGTCGCGCTCGTCGTGGGCCGGCACGGCCATGATGGCGCCGGTGCCATAGCCCATCATCACATAGTCGGCGATCCAGATGGGGATGCGCGCGTCGTTCACCGGGTTCACCGCGTAGGCGCCGATGAACACGCCGGTCTTTTCCTTCTCCGTGGAGAGGCGTTCGATTTCGCTCTGGCGCGATGCCTGGAGGCGATACTCCTCGACGGTGGCGCGGTGCGCCGCGTCGGTGAGCTTGTCCACCAGCGGGTGCTCGGGGGCCAGAACCATAAAAGTCGCCCCCCACAGGGTATCCGGACGGGTGGTGAACACCTCGATGGCGTCCCCCGCCTCGGAGCGAAACACGACGCGCGCGCCCTCGCTTCGCCCGATCCAGTTGCGCTGCATCGTCTTGACGCGCTCGGGCCACTCGATCGTCTCCAGGCCTTGCAGCAGCTCCTCGGCATAGTCGGTGATGCGGAAGAACCACTGGTCGAGGTCCTTCTTGATCACCGGCGTACCGCAGCGCTCGCAGTGGCGGTCGTCGCCCCACACCTGCTCCCGCGCCAGAGTGGTGTTGCAGTGCGGGCAAAAGTCCACGGGCGAGCGCTTCTTGCAGGCCAGGCCCTTCTCAAAGAACTTGAGGAAGAACCACTGGGTCCACTTGTAGTACTCGGGCAGGCAGGTGATCGCCTCCCGGTCCCAGGCCCACATGGCCCCCATGGAGCGGAGCTGCCCGCGCATGCGTGCGACGTTGTCGAGCGTCCACGTACGGGGGTGGATGCCGCGCTGGATGGCGGCGTTCTCCGCCGGCAGGCCAAAGGCGTCGAACCCTACGGGGAAGAAGGTGTTGTACCCCTTCATGCGCATGTAGCGCGCCTTGGCGTCCGACGGCGCCATGGCGTACCAGTGGCCGATGTGAAGATCCCCCGAGGTGTACGGCAGCATCGTGAGGGCATAGTGCTTCGGACGCGAGGGATCCTCCACCGTGCGGTAGAGGCCCGTCTCTTCCCAGCGCTTCTGCCACTTGCTCTCGATCTCTTGTGGCGTATATTTGCGAGGTTGTACCATGTCTCCTCCATGCCCGAGCCAGTCCCCTAGCCGCTCCCTCGGGATCGTCGGGTGTTTGTACCTCAGACGGCGCCCACTGTCAACGCCGCATGCCATCGCGGGGGTGCGCACCGCTGACCGAGGCCGCGATCTGCACTTTGGATCGTGATCCACACTCCGCAGCGTTGCGCCACCGGCTCAGCGATACTACCCCTGAGCGTGCCAGGTCCCCCTGCGTGGCCAACCACAGCCCGCGAAGGCGGCCGGCAGGACGCACAAACGCGCGAACCCCCTCGCCCGATAGGCGAAGGGGTCCTCAGGGCCGTGCTATGGGCTGCTGTGCAGCGGTTACATACACTGTACGAGTGGAGCTGAGGGGAGTCGAACCCCTGACCTCTTGAATGCCATTCAAGCGCTCTCCCAACTGAGCTACAGCCCCGAGCGTATCCCAAAACCCGCCGGCGCCCGCCGGCCCAACGAAAAGGGTGTGGTGGAGCTGAGGGGATTCGAACCCCTGGCCTCATCAGTGCGATTGATGCGCTCTCCCAGCTGAGCTACAGCCCCCCGCCAACGAACCAAGTATACCCCAACCTGTCCCGCTGTCAAATCGCGCCCCTCCGCGCCCACCGCGTGCCGCTGCCGCCTACATGGCCATGCCACCGTCCACGCAGAGCACCTGGCCGGTGACATAGGCCGCGGCGTCCGAGGCGAGAAAGGCCACGGCGGCGGCCACGTCCTCCGGGCGTCCCAGGCGCCCGAGGGGGATGCGACTCCGGGCGGCCTCGAGGACGGTCGCGGGCAGCGCGGCCGTCATGTCCGTCTCGACGAACCCCGGCGCTACCAGGTTGCAGGTGATCCCCCGCGCCCCGAGCTCGCGCGCCACCGCCTTGGTCAGGCCAACGAGCCCCGCCTTGGCGGCGGCATAGTTCGCCTGCCCGGCGTTCCCCACCAGCCCCGACACCGAGCCGATGTTGATGATGCGCCCGGCACGCTGCCGCAGCATGGGACGCTGCGCCGCCTTGATGCAGTGAAAGGCGCCCTTGAGGTTCGTATCGAGCACCGCGTCCCAGTCATCCTCCGCCATGCGCAGGAGCAGCGTGTCCCGCGTGATGCCGGCGTTATTCACCAGGATATCCAGCCCACCGAACGCCTCCAGGCAGGCGGCCACCAGCCGCCCGGCGTCCTCAGCGGTGCGCACGTCGGCGCCCACCGCCAGCGCCTCGCCGCCCATCGCCGTGATGGCGGCCACGACCTCATCCGCCGCCGCGGCGTTGCGGGCATAGTTCACCACCACCCGCGCTCCCTGCCGCGCCAGCTCGCGCGCGATGGCGCGCCCGATGCCGCGCGATGCCCCGGTGACGATGGCGCGCTTGCCGTGTAGTGTGCCCATCAGCCCAACACCCCCGCATCCAAAGCCTCTAGCGAGGCGCGATCGGTCACGGCGTGCAGCGCTATCCCCCGGTCGATGCGCCGCACCAGGCCGCTGACCACGGCCTGCGGTCCCACCTCGAGCATGGTGCGCACACCGCCGGCCACCATGGCCTGCACCGATTCGACCCAGCGCACCGGCGCGGTGAGCTGCCGCATGAGGGCCGCCTTGATGGCAGCGGGATCCTCCACCGGCGCCGCCAGGGCGTTACTCATCACCGGCGCCCACGGCCGGTAAAAGGTCGTGGCCTCCAGCGCGGCGGCGAGCCGTTCGGCGGCGCCGCCCATGAGCGGCGTGTGGCAGGCCACGCTCACCGCCAGCGGCAGCACCCGCTTGGCGCCCTCGGCCTTGGCCACGGCCATGGCGCGCTCCAGCGCCTCGCGCTCCCCGGCGATCACCACCT
>DUUT01000221.1 GCA_012841405.1 Chloroflexota bacterium | reverse complement strand
TCGACCCGCCCCGCAGCGCCAATACCTTCGTGATCGCCGCCGTCAGCGTCGTCTTCCCGTGGTCCACGTGCCCGATCGTCCCCACGTTCACGTGGGGCTTGGTGCGCTCGAATACCTGCTTCGCCATTGGGCTCTCCTTTCCCCCCGACAAGCACTCGCAGCGCGAGTGCGGATCTAGCCGTGCCAGCGCAAGGCACAAACCTCGGTATTATACTTACCCCTGTCGATCTGCCAAACGGCCGACCGCCACGTTACGTGATGTTGCGTGCCCTCCCCGGGCGTGTCGCCCGGAACGGACGCTGCCCCTAGTACGGCTCTCCCAGGATGCGCGCGCTCACGTCCTGGGGCACCGGGGCATAGTAATCGAACTCCATCGTAAAGGCGCCGCGCCCCTGAGTCGCCGACCGCAAGTCGGTGGCGTAGCCAAACATCTCTGAAAGGGGGACGTGCCCATGCACAGCCTGCATTCCGGCTGGGAGCGGCGTCATGCCCTGGATCTCGCCGCGACGCCCGCTCAGGTCACCGATGACGTCGCCCGTGTTCTCCTCGGGAGCCACCACCTCGACGCGCATGATGGGCTCGAGGAGCACGGGCCGCGCCTCCTGCAGCGCCTTGGTAAAGGCCATCGCCGCCGCCCGGTGGTACACGGGCTCGGAGGCCATCGCCTCATCAAAGGTGGCATCGACCAAGGCCACGGCGATATCCACGATGGGATAGCCAGCCAGCACCCCGCCGGAGAGCGCCTCGCGCACCGCCGCCTCCACCGCCGCGGCATACATGGCGGGGAGGGCCTCTGGCGACACGCGGTTCTCGTAGGAGAACCCCCCACCCTTGGGCAGCGGCTCGACGCGCAGCACAACCCGTGCGTACTGCTCCTTACCGGAGCGTTGGAAGGAGACCTCGCCTTCGGCCTCTTGCGCCCGAGTCACCGTCTCGCGGTAGGCCACCTGCGGGCGCCCCACCTTGGCCCACACCTTGAACTCGCGCACCATGCGGTCGACCAGCACCTCGAGGTGGAGCTCGCCCATCCCCGAGATGATCGTCTGGCCGGTGTTCTCGTCGGTATGCACGCGAAAGGTCGGGTCCTCATCGGCCAGCGCCTTGAGAGCCTCGTTCATCTTGGCCTCATCCGCCGCCGTGCGCGGCTCGATGGCGACATAGATGACCGGCTCGGGGAAGCCGATGGATTCGAGAATCACGGGTGCCGAAGCGTCACACAGCGTATCGCCGGTGAACGTAAAATTGAGCCCGCCCACAGCGGCGATATCCCCGGCAGAGACGCACTCGACGTCCTCGCGACGGTTCGCGTACATGGAGAGCAGGCGCCCAATACGTTCCTTCCGCGCTTTGGGAGTATTTTGAACTGAGGAGTTTGACCGGAGCTTGCCGGAGTACACCCGTAGATAGGCTAGCCTTCCCACATAGGGGTCGCTGACGATCTTGAAGACCAGTGCAGCCAGGGGCTCCTCCGGGTCTGCATGCCGCAGGACGGGTTCTCCCGTGGTGGGATGCACGCCCTCGATGGGCGGCACGTCAAGAGGAGAGGGAAGGTAGTCTACGATGGCGTCAAGAACCGGCTGTACTCCCCGGTTGCGGAGGGCCGCGCCGCACAGGACCGGCACCACTTTGCCGGCGAGCGTCGCTCGACGCAGGCCGGCCCGCAACTCCTCGGCTCCGATAGTCTCCCCCTCGAGATACCTGGCGAGCAAGACGTCATCCGTCTCGACGATGGTCTCAACCAGGCTCTCGCGCTGTCGGTCGACGCTCTCGCGCAACGCATCGGGCACGGCGCGCCGTTCCGGCTCGCGGCCCAACTCGTCCGAGTAGTAGAGCGCCACCTCGTCAAAGAGATCGACGACCCCGACAAACGAGGATTCGGCTCCGATGGGAACCTGTATCGCCACAGGTACAGCTCTCAGGCGCTCCCGAATCGTGTCGATAGAGCGCCAAAAGTCGGCTCCCGTTCGATCCATCTTGTTAATGAAACAGATTCGCGGAACGTGAAAGCGATCCGCTTGCCGCCAGACCGTCTCGGACTGGGGCTCGACGCCGTGCACGGCGTCAAACACGACCACTCCACCGTCGAGGACGCGCAAGCTGCGCTGCACCTCGGCGGTAAAGTCGATGTGTCCAGGAGTATCGATGATGTTAATGCGGTGGTCGCGCCAAAAGCACGTCACCGCCGCCGACGCGATGGTGATCCCCCGCTCGCGCTCCTGCTCCATCCAGTCGGTGACCGTCGTACCTTCGTCGACGTTACCCAACCGGTAGGTCCTGCCCGTATAGAACAGGATGCGCTCGGTGGTCGTCGTCTTGCCCGCGTCGATATGGGCAATGATGCCGATATTGCGAGTCCGCTCCAGCGGGTATTCCGGAGTCACCGCTCCAATCCTTTCCCGTGCACCGCCTGGTAACAGCATGCACCCAGGAGAGGTCGAGACGGACTCGACTCGACGGGCGTCCCACCCGCGCAGGTGGCGGCCCCATCGCCCCCCACGGAGGTGCGGACAGCCTCGAGGGCCATCCGCCCACCGGCTGGGCCGGTGTTACCAGCGGTAATGTGCAAAGGCCTTGTTCGCATCGGCCATGCGATGCGTATCCTCGCGCCGCTTGACGGCCGCCCCCGTGTTGCGGGCGGCATCCATGATCTCGTCGGCAAGCTTTTGGGCAAACGACCTGCCAGGACGGTTACGGGCCGCCGTCAACAACCAACGCATCGCCAGAGACGTACGCCGGCCAGGAGCCACTTCCACGGGCACCTGGTAGGTGGCACCGCCCACACGCCGCGGCTTGACTTCGATCATCGGCGAGATGTTGCGCAGCGCCTGTTCAAAGGTCTCGAGCGCGTCGCGACCAGAACGCTCCGCCACGATGTCGAGCGCATCGTACACCAGACGCTCCGCTGTACTGCGCTTGCCATCCCTCATCACCTTGTTCATAAAGGTGCTGAGCAGCTCGCTGTTATACCTGACATCCGGCCGCACTGGCCGTGGTTCGGGACGATACCGTCTTGGCATCCCGGCTTCCTCCACCTATACGCCCGGGCGATGTGACCCGCCCACACGTTCTGCCTTATGGACACAACAGACCCGCACAGCCAGTGTGACTGCTAGCGAACTGTCCCTGTGCGGGTGCTGAAAAAGAGCTTACTTTCTGGGCCGCTTGGCGCCGTACCGTGAACGCCCACGGGCGCGCCCCTCGACTCCGGCCGAATCTAGGGTACCGCGCACGATGTGGTAGCGCACACCGGGCAGGTCACGCACACGGCCTCCGCGCACCAGCACCACCGAGTGCTCCTGGAGGTTGTGCCCCTCTCCCGGGATGTATGCCGTCACCTCGATGCCATTCGACAGCCGCACGCGGGCGATCTTGCGAAGCGCCGAGTTCGGCTTCTTGGGCGTCATGGTGCGCACCTGCGTGCAGACGCCGCGACGCTGGGGAGCACCCTTGGGAGACTGCGTCGTGCGCCCCTTCAGCGAGTTGTACGACTGGGCCAACGCAGGAGCCTTGGCTTTCTTGGTGATCCGCTTGCGCCCCTTGCGCACCAACTGGTTAATCGTAGGCAAGTTCGTCCTCCTGTTCAACGCGAGTCTTGACCGGTTGGACCCGCGAACGTCGAGTATACTATGGACCTTGTTCTCTGTCAAAGCGCGCCTCGGAGGCAGCGAAATCCACCACTGGCCGCTCGCCCCGACACGCCCGCAGAGAGGAAAGGCCCCATCCCCCGGAATCTGCGGGGGATGGGGCCCCACGTACAACCACTAGGACTGGCTGCCGAACCCGAGGCCCAGCCCGAGGCTGGGCAGCGCCGCGAGGCTCTCGTCGCGGGCCAGTTGCACCGACTCGCCCTTGTCGTCGTATACCTCGACGGACAGGCCGAGGGCCTGCAGCTCCTTGATCAGCACACTGAACGACTCGGGCACGCCCGACTCGGTGATCGGCTCGCCCTTGACGATCGCCTCGTACGTCTTGACGCGTCCCGTCACATCGTCCGACTTGATCGTCAGCATCTCCTGCAGGGTGTGCGCGGCGCCATAGGCCTCCAACGCCCACACCTCCATCTCGCCAAAGCGCTGGCCACCGAACTGGGCCTTACCGCCCAACGGCTGCTGCGTTACCAGCGAGTACGGGCCGGTCGACCGGGCGTGCACCTTGTCTTGCACCAGGTGGGCCAGCTTGAGCATGTAGATGATGCCCACCGTCACGGGGCGGTCAAAGGGCTGCCCCGTCTTGCCGTCGTAGAGCACCATCTTGCCCGTGGTGGGCAGCGGCAATCCGGTGCGCTGGCCATAGTCCAGGGCCTGAGCGAACACCTCATCCCGCGAGAGCCCATCCACCGCGATGCCCTCATCGCTCAGCCAGATGCGCAGGCATACCTCACGCGCCAGCTCGCCCGACTCTTCGCGGACGTCCTCGGGCTGCGAGAGGTCATCGTCGTACATCAAGAGATCATCGGGCTCATAGCCCTGCTCGCGCAGCCAGATCTCGAGCCAGGTACGGCGTGCCACCTCTGGATCAGCGAGAATGCGCTCGATCTCGCCGTACGCCATGCCCTGGTCGGCCAAGAAGTTACCGAAATAGATCTCCCGCGCCTGGTCGTCGTCCCGAAGCGCCTCGGTGTCGATCTCGTTCTCCTGCAGCCACGGCCAGGTGCGTGCCGTCAGATCGCGCCAGGCGCGGTCAATCAGCCACGCCCGAGCGAGTTCCGCCGATATTTCGCCCTCATCCGCGCCATCCGAGACCGGCGTCGCCAAGCGGAACCCGAGGCGCTGCGCGGCGTAGCCGAGGTGCGTCTCCAGGATCTGCCCGACGTTCATGCGCGCCGGCACTCCCAGCGGGTTCAGGATGATATCCACCGGCGTACCATCGGACAGGTAGGGCATATCCTCAATGGGCACGACCTGGGAGATGACTCCCTTGTTGCCATGGCGACCCGCCATCTTGTCGCCCTCGGTGATCTTGCGCCGCTGCGCGACGCTCACGCGCACCAGCTTTTCCACACCGGCGGCCATATCGCGGTGCTCGTCACGCGTGAACACGCGCACGTCCACCACCTTGCCCTCTTCACCGTGCGGCAGCCGGAGCGACGAGTCCTTCACCTCGCGCGCCTTTTCACCAAAGATGGCCCGCAGCAGCTTTTCCTCGGGCGTCAGCTCCGTCTCGCCCTTGGGCGTGATCTTGCCGACCAGGATGTCCCCAGGGCCCACCTCAGCACCGACGTAGATGATGCCCTCTTCGTCCAGGTTACGCAGCGCATCCTCACCCACGTTGGGGATGTCACGCGTGATCTCTTCCGGCCCCAACTTGGTATCGCGCGCCTCGATCTCGTACTTTTCGATGTGCACCGAGCTGAACTTGTCCTGGCGCACCAAGTTCTCACTCACCAGGATGGCGTCCTCATAGTTGCCACCCTCCCACGACATGAACGCGCACAGCACGTTCTGCCCCAGGGCCAGCTCACCGTTCTCGGTGGACGACGAGTCCGCGATGACGTCACCCGGCTCCACGTACGTGCCCTTGTCCACCACCGGCCGCTGATCGATGCACGTCGACTGGTTGGAGCGGTCGTACTTGCGCAGGTAGTACGTCTCCTGGCCGTCATCGTTCTGGACCACGATCTTCCCAGCCGAGACGCTCACCACCTCGCCAGAGGTCGATGCCGTCAGCACCTGTCCCGAATCCAACGCCGACTTGAACTCCATGCCCGTCCCCACGATGGGGGCCTCGGGCAGGAGCAAGGGCACGGCCTGTCGCTGCATGTTCGAGCCCATCAGGGCACGGTTGGCGTCGTCGTGCTCCAGGAACGGGATCAGCGCCGCCGAGATACCCACCACCTGCTTGGGCGATACGTCCATGTACGAGACGCGATCCACCGACTCGATGAGGAACTTTTCATAGACGCGAGCCGACACGCGATCGGTCAGGAACTGCCCCTTCTCATCGAGGGGCGTGTTCGCCTGGGCGATGACATAGTGCTCCTCCTCGTCCGCCGAGAGGTACTGCACCTCATCGGTGACGTAGGGCTGCACGCGATACTGCTCGACATCCAGGGCGGTGAGCTTGGCCGCCAACGCGGCGTCCACCACCGTCCCCGAGTCCGCAATCACCTCCCCGGTGTCGGGGTCCACCACGCGCTCGCGGAGCGTTCGCCCCATCAGTTGCTCGGCGTCGTTCGGCACCACCCGAGCGACGCGGCGATAGGGCGTCTCCACAAAGCCATAGTCATTCACCTCGGCATACGTCGCCAGCCGCCCGATCAGCCCGATGTTCGGGCCCTCCGGCGTCTCGATGGGGCAGATGCGCCCATAGTGGCTATAGTGCACGTCTCGCACGTCAAACCCGGCGCGCTCGCGGCGCAGCCCGCCCGGGCCCAGCGCCGAGAGGGTGCGCTTGTGCGTCAGCTCATCCAGCGGATTCGTCTGCTGCATGAACTGCGAGAGCTGGCTTCCGCCAAAGAACTCGCGCACCACCGCCACCACCGGGCGGATGTTGATGAGCGAGATCGGCGAGACCTGCTCCGGATCGCGGATGCTCATGCGCTCGCGCACCGCGCGCTCCATGCGCAGGAACCCCACGCGCAACTGGTTTTGGATCAGCTCGCCCACCGTCTTGACGCGGCGGTTGCCCAGGTGATCGATGTCATCGGCGTCCTCGACGCCGTTGTTCACCTGGATCATGCGCTGCACGATGCCGATGATGTCGCGCTTGGTCAGCGTGCGGTGCCGGATGGGCGTGTCCGCTCCAATGCGACGATTCAGCTTGTACCGCCCAACGCGCCCCAGGTCGTAGCGGCGCGGGCTGAACAGCAGCGACTCGAGGTAGCTCCGGGCGTTCTCCAGCGTGGCCGGATCGCCAGGACGCATCCTCTTGTAGAACTCTTCCAGCGCCTCCACGGCGCTCGTCGTCGCGTCGTGTGCCAGCGTCGACTCGATGTACGGGTGCTCCGGCATGTTGTCGACCACGGCAAAGAGCTCGAGCAGCTCCTCGTCACTCCCCTCGGTGATCGAGGCATCGTCGGTGCCATCGGACACCGCGCCGAGGGCACGCAGGAGCACGGTGACGGGAATCTTGCGCTTGCGGTCCACCTTGACCGACAGGATGTCGCGCCGTGACGTCTCGAACTCGAGCCAGGCCCCGCGGTTCGGGATAAGCTTGGCCATGCACAGCTGCCGCCCCGTAGTCCGGTCTTCATCGACCGTAAAGTACGCCCCCGGCGAGCGGATCAGCTGGCTGACGACGACGCGCTCAGCACCGTTGATAATAAAGGTGCCGTTCTCCGTCATGATCGGGAAATCGCCCAGGTAGACGTCCTGCACCACCGGCAGGTCCGTCTCCCGGTTGTACAGCAGCACCTTGACGTACAGCGGCGCCGAGTAGGTCGTATCGCGGTCGCGACACTCCTCCTCGGTGTACGTCGCTTCGGCAAAGCGATAGTCCAGCCCGAACTCGGTGTTGAGCTGCTCGTTGTACCCCGGAAAGTGCAGTTCCAGGTTCTTGTTAAAGCTCACGATCGGCGAGATCTCGTCAAAGAGCTCCCGCAGACCCTCCGTCTGGAACCACTCATACGACTGGAGCTGAATCTTGATCAAGTCGGGAATCGGCAATACATCAGGGATGCGGGCGTAGGATTTGCGACGCTTGCCGTTGAATGTCTCGCTCGACATGGTTGACACCATCCCCGCAACTGTCATTGGTTCACCACCCCCGTAAGGCCTCGCCTCTCATCCGTCACACGCCCCACCGTCATGCGCGTAAACCACAACAAGGCCGGGCCGTCCCGTCCTACGACCGGGACAGCGTCGGCACCCGGAACCCTCAATTGGCCATCTCGCATTGGGAGTTGCCCTCGATGATGGACGGACTGCTCGGAGTAATCGTACAGACCCTCTCCCGGGGACCGGCAGCCTGGGGGAAACGGTCCCCTGCCTGAACAGGCTCCACCTGCACGAATGAGGAAGCTACGCCTTCAATGGAAATAACCCACCGCCAACGCTCGAAGGACACACGCATTGGCAGTCTATCATTGTAGCGCGTTTACGTCCTTTGTCAAATCCGCGTCGGGTGGTTCCAGGACTGGGCGTTCGACCGGGTGAGTGCGATGCCGCGCCGCGAGCTCAAGCGCGGCGCTCGCATAGCCAAGCCCACTTGCGCGGGCTCCAGTCCGCGCCGGTAGACGTGGCAAGCTCAGGGCCCGTACCCGGCCCGTACCCGGCCGCACCCGGCCGTATTCTTGAGCCGGCGGCGGCGCCATGCCGCAAGGCACCCCGTTCTCCCGGCGTTCTGGACACACCCATCGCGTCCCGATCGGCGCGCCGACGTCGGCGCGCCGACGTCGGCGGGGCTATCCCATAATGAATGGTTGACATCCATACTCTGCCAAGGTATAATCGAAGCGTAAACATAAAACAACCGCGCCCGGCATGTGCTAGCGGCGCTTCGGATGTGGTTATATGAGTAGGTGCATTGTCGTCATAGTGATGAGGATGGAGGACCCCCTACTGACCAGATCCCAACCCAACGCGTGGAGTGGAGGCCAATGACGGACAAGCCTGATCAGGGCATGGATCCACAGGAGGATTTCGCTACCCTGTGGGAGAGTGTGGCGGCCGAGTACGACTATGTACACCCCGTGCGAGGCGACATTCGCAAGGGGCAGATCCTGAGTGTCAGCCGGAACGAGGTGTTGGTCGACATCGGCGCCAAGACGGACGCCGTCGTTTCCTCTCGGGACCTCGAGACGATGGACCCGGAGGAGTTGGCCGAGCTCGCGCCCGGCAAGGAGATCAACGTCTACATTGTCCGCGCGGACGACCGCGAGGGCAGTCTCATCGTGTCGATCAACCTTGCCCGCGCCTATGAGGATTGGATCCGCGCCCAGGAGTTGCTGGAGAGCGGGGACATCATCCACATCACCGTCTCGGGCTACAACAAGGGGGGATTGGTCGGGGCGTTCGGGAGCATCCAGGGCTTTATCCCCGCGTCGCAGATCACGAGCCTCCGCCCGCGGGGCCGCAGTGAACAGGACGGGAGCGATCTGGCAGAGCTCGTTGGCAAAGAGCTGCCAGTCAAGGTCATCGAGGTGAACCGTCGCCGACGGCGGCTCATCCTCTCAGAACGCGCCGCCCAGCGCGAGTGGCGCGCCGCCCAGCGGGAGCGGCTGCTGTCCGAACTCCGTGAGGGCGATGTGCGCACCGGCACGGTGAGCAACCTGTGCGACTTTGGCGCGTTTGTGGATCTCGGCGGTATCGATGGGTTGGTGCACATCTCAGAGCTCGCTTGGGAGCATGTCAACCATCCCCGCGATGTGCTCGAGGTCGGCCAAGAAGTCAGTGTTGAGGTGCTGCGCGTCGATCAGGAGCGCCAGCGCATCGGTCTGTCCCTCAAGCGGACCCAGCCCGATCCCTGGCAGTCCATCGCCACGCGCTACAGCGCGGGGCAGGTCATTGAGGGCGTGGTCACGCACCTCGCCAAGTTCGGCGCCTTTGTAGAGCTCGAGCCGGGGATCGAGGGGCTCGTCCATGTGTCCGAGTTAGCCGAGGGCAACGTTGAGGACCCTGCCCAAATCGTCAGCGAGGGCGACCGCCTGACGGTGCTCATCCTCGAAGTGGACGCCAACCAGCGGCGCATCAGCCTCAGCCTAAGGCAGGCGCCCGTTCCGGAGCGCGAATCCACCGGCGAGACCGAGATGGCGCGCGAGGAATCGTAAGGGCCAGGGATGTCCGCCACGACAGAGGCTCGGGACTAAGACCCGAGCCTCTTTTGTTGTTCACCGTTCGGCTGTGCTATAATAGGGTAATCTCTGATTCATCTGGAGGGTCCCAGTGACAGAGGCGACTGCCCCGGTACTCCCTCACCAGCGCCTCCTGCACGACCCGACGTCGGTTGCCCTCAAGCCTCGCTTGGAGACCACGTGGGCCGTCCTTTGTGGCGCCCTCGCTTCGGGAGCCACTGTCTCCGAGGTCCCTGCCATCGCTCGGCTCTTGGCCGGTTGGCTCCTGGCAGACATCATCTTGGGGTTTGCCCTCGCACAGTTGTTGGCAACCATGCGGATCGTCGGCGAGGTCGGCGCGCCACCCCCTGATCGCATCGAGCGCCCGGCGCTCGGCCTGCCGTACGCCGAACCCGGTTCGCCCGGCGATCGCCTGGCACAGGCGGTAGCGCGTTGGGTCGAGCATTGGCATGCGCGGCTTCATCCCGTCATCGGACACCACGTGGCCTCGTTCGTCACGGCCGCGGCCATCGCCCTCCTCGTGGCGGCCTACCTGGGTGGGCCCGCGCTGACGGCCGCGGCGGCCACACTGATCGCGGCGAGTGCCCTCGCCCTGAGCTGCGGGCGTCACCCCGACGTGCTCGCGCGGTGGTACGCCGGCATGGCGCTGGCGGTTGCCTGGTACCTGGGGCACCGGCTCTTTGCCGCCATCCCCCCCGCATCCTGGGGTATGGCCGCCCTCGTCGGGTTGGCCGCTTTCGGGCGTGTCGCCCAACGCGTGGAGCAGCCGGCCGCCCCGCACGGCGTCGTACAGCGCACCGCGGCAACGCGGCCCGGCGAGCTCTTGGTGGGGGCCGTCTGGGTGGCGCTCGTCGGTATGATGCTGCTCGCCCGCCAACCGATAGCGGCGGGCATCACCGCCATCGCCGGTCTGGCGGAATCCATGGGGTTCGGCTACGCCTGGGCACGGCCGGCACGGATGGGCTGGCTCTCCACCATGCTGCTAGCCGCCCTGATCGTGGCGAGGTCCGCCTAGTGCTGCCATGACGGGATGGATCATCGCTGCTGTCGTCGTCGCTGTGGTGGCCGCACTGCTCTACTGGCTGCTGGTGATCACTGAGGGGACCTATCTTGGTCCTCGCGTCGTGACGCTGCTCTATGACTGGACGGCGCCGCGATACGATCGGATCAAAGAGCTGCAGTTCATCTACGAGATGGAGCGGCTGGGCCTCCCGCTGGCAGAGGCGCTGCGCGATCGCCCCTCGCCGCGCGTGCTCGACGTGGCCACCGGAACCGGTCGGCTCCCGCTGGCCTTGCTGAGGGCCGGCGACTCTGACAGTCGCGTGGTGGGTATCGATCGGTCCGCCCCGATGTTGGCGCAGGCTCGGGACGCTACCGCCGAGTATGAGGGCATCACGCTGATGCAGGCCGACGCCGGCGCGCTGCCCTTTGCGGACGATACCTTTGACGCCGTGACCTGTCTGGAGGCGCTCGAGTTCATGTGGAGCCCAGCGCACGTGCTGCGCGAGATGGAGCGCGTCCTCAAGCCGGGGGGTGTTCTGCTGGTCTCCAACCGCGTGGGGCTCGATGCCTGCTTTTTCCCCGGACGGCTGTGTGGCCGGGGAAGGATGGAACGATTCTTGGATCAGAACGGCCTGGCAGCCGTCGAATCGGAGCGGTGGCAGGTGCACTATGATCTGATCTGGGCGCGCAAGGCGCTTTCCGACGCCCCGGCCCGCCCGAGCGACAACGAGCGGGTGCCTCCGACACCCTAGCAAACCCGACGCCCTGGGCGTCAACGAATGGGAGAACCATGAAGCGCGATTTCCTGAGCCTAGCGGATCTCTCGCCCGAGCAGGCCTGGACACTGCTCGAACGAGCCGTGTCGCTGAAACAAGAATGGCGGGAGGGCGGCAGCCCGACGCGCCTGGCCGGGCGTACCCTCGCCATGGTCTTCCAAAAGCCCTCCCTGCGCACCCGCGTCTCCTTCGAGATGGCCATGCGCCACGAAGGGGGCCATGCCCTCTACATCGGCCCCGACGAGATTCAGCTCGGCAAGCGCGAGAGCGTGCCGGACGTCGCGCGGGTGCTCAGCCGCTACGTCGACGCCATCATGGCGCGCGTCTTTGCCCACGAGGATGTGGTGCAGCTGGCGCGCTATGCCTCGGTACCCGTTATCAACGGCCTCTCGGATTACAGCCACCCCTGCCAAGGGTTGGCGGACGTGCTCACCGTGTACGAAAAGCTGGGGCGCCTCCAGGGGGCCCGCCTCGCCTATCTCGGTGATGGCAACAACGTCCTGCATTCGCTCCTCTTTGCGGGGGCGCTCTTTGGCATGCACATCGTCGCCTCGACTCCTGAGGGATACGAGCCCTTGCCGGAGGTCGTGCGGCGCGCCGGTGAGATCGCCCAAACCACCGGCGCCACTATCACGATGGTGCGCGACCCGCAGCGCGCCGTTGGGGGCGCTGAGGTCGTCTATACCGACACCTGGACGAGCATGGGGCAGGAGGCTGAGGCCCACATCAGACGCCAGGTCTTTACGGCGTACCAGGTGAACGAGGCGCTCCTGGCGCACGCCCTTCCCGACGCCGGCGTCATGCACTGCCTGCCGGCGCACCGTGGTGAGGAGATCACCGACGAAGTAGCCGATGGGCCCAACTCCTGGTTGTTCGATCAGGCGGAGAACCGGCTCCACGCACAAAAGGCAGTGTTGGTCGATCTCCTCGAAAGGTAGCACTCGTTGGCAAACATCCTGTGGATCTTGACCAAACTGGACCTGCGCAGCCT
The DNA here is from genome assembly GCA_012841405.1 of Chloroflexota bacterium. Classification (GTDB taxonomy): domain Bacteria; phylum Chloroflexota; class Anaerolineae; order UBA1429; family UBA1429; genus DUUT01. The sequence continues at coordinate 30,717 of DUUT01000221.1, read as the reverse complement.
GATCGACATCGTGCTCGTCGCGCTGGTGATCTATGGTGTGCTATCCCTGGTGCGCGGCACGCAGGCCGTCCAGCTGTTGCGAGGCGTCATCCTGCTGGCGCTCATCGTGGCCCTGTTCGGCAGCTTTGCCGGGCTGACGGCCTTTAACTGGCTCATGCGCAGTGCGGGGCAGGCGTTGGCCGTCATCGTGGCCGTGATCCTCCAGCCCGAGCTGCGCCGTGCGCTGGATCGGCTCGGGCGCGCTGGGGGTATCGCCTTCTGGTCAAGTAACGAGGGGGCACAGGATCAGGTGATCTCTGAGATCGCCTCGAGCTGCCGGCGCCTCTCAGAGCGGCGCCACGGCGCTCTGATCGTCATCGAGCGGGAGACAGGACTGCAGGACCACGTCGAGACGGGTGTCGAGATCGACAGCCAGGTGAACGACGAGCTGCTGCAGACCATCTTTTACCCCAACACGGCGCTCCACGATGGCGCCGTCATCATCCGGGGAGACAAGATCGTCGCCGCGGCCTGCGTCCTTCCCCTAGCGGAGGTCATCGTCTCCGACACGCATCTGGGAACGCGTCACCGTGCCGCCGTGGGCATCACCGAGCAGACGGATGCTATCGCCATCGTCGTCTCGGAGGAGACGGGCATCATCTCGATGGCGCGCAATGGCCGCATCGTGCGCCACCTCGACGAGCGCCGCCTCGTGACGCTCCTTCAGGCGCTGCTCCGCCAACGTCGCGGGCCGCGTCGCAAGTCGTTTCGATTATTTCAGCGCCAGCCGGTCCAGGAAGAGGAGTCGGATGGCCGCGCAAAGGCTGCATAGCTCATGGTCAAGAGAACGCCGAGACAGAGACGCATATGGGATAATGTGGGCACAGCGCTCTTGGCGCTGGTGCTGTCCCTCGTCGTCTGGGTGAACGCCACCTACCAGAACGATAGGCCCCGCGAGGGCTATCTGCCCGAGTCCGTGCCCATCCAGGTGCAGAATGTAGCCCCTGACCTGGTGGTGGTCAACGACCCCGACGAGTTCGTACGCGTCAAGATCAAGGCCTTTGAGTCGAGCTGGTCGCGGCTGACGACCAACAGCTTTCAGGCCATCGTCGACCTCGAGGGGCTGGGGGAGGGGCTGCACACCGTGCCCGTCGAGGTGACCTGCAACACCGATCGCACCGTATCCATCATCAGCAGCCAGCCCGAGAAGCTCAATGTGCGCCTCGATTATCTGCGCACCGAGACGATGGACATCGCCGTGCAGCTGGAGAACCCCGACGACCTGCCCCTCGGATACGCCGCGGGGGTGCCCGAGGTGGAGCCCAGCAGCGTCACCGTCGAGGGCGCCGAGGCCGCCGTGGACCGGGTGGCCGCGGTGGTGGCGCCGATCTCGCTCGCCGGGCAGCGCTCGCCCTTGGACCGCACCGTTGACCTGTACGCCATCGATGGGGACGGGCGGCGTGTCAATGGCGTGCGCCTCAACCCCCAATCGGTGGCCGTGCGGCTCAACATTGAGAAAAAGCTCAACTATCGCGAGGTTGCCGTCCGTGCGCGCACCACGGGGCATCCGGCGCGGGGCTACTTTGTCAGCAGCGTCGAGGTCGAGCCCTCGACCGTCACCGTCGTCGGCCCGCCCTCGGCCATCGCCGAAATGTCAGGCCTGATCTCTACCAGAGAGGCCGTGGACGTCTCGGGCGCCACGCGCATGTTGGCCGAGCGGCTCGAGCTCGAGCTGCCCGAGGGGGTGTCGGTGCTCGCCGAGGGAGATCGCGATCCGCAGACCGTCCTCGTGACGGTGGGTATCGACGCCGTAGTCGGCGGCACCACCGTCGAGATCCCCTTGCAGGCCCGCAAGCTGGGGGACGGCCTGTCGGCCAAGCTGTCCGTTTCGACGGTGGACGTCATCCTCACCGGCCCCTCGGTGTTGCTGGACAACCTCGAGATCGAGCTCTTGGACGCCTATGTCGATCTCAGCGGCCTCGGCGTCGGCACCCACCAGGTCAAGACCCTGGTGGACATCCTTGTGGCCAAGAACCAGATGCTGGCCGACATCGCGGTGACGAGCGTTTCACCCGCCTACGTGGAGGCTGACATCCAAATCGCCCCCACACCGACGCCCGAGCCCACGGCAGAGCTCGAACCCTCGGCTGAGGAGACGGCGCTCCCCGGCGCACGGACCGGCTCCGCATCGCGGTAGCGCAGAGTCGCTCCGCGCTTACGCGGAGGCAACGGCGCCGCATCGGCAGAACCAACGTGCGGCGCGCCCCTGCATCGATCAGGGGCGCGCCGTCCTGATGATACGAGATGGGGACCTATGCCCAAGAAACCGATCGTTGCCCTGGTGGGCCGGCCCAACGTGGGCAAGTCCACCCTCTTTAACCGGCTCGTGGGCCAACGCCTGGCCATCATCGAAGACGTGCCCGGCACCACCCGCGATCGGCAGTACGCCGATGTGGAATGGGGCGGCCGCGTGTTCACCCTGGTGGACACCGGCGGCTTGGTGCTCGATAACCGCGACCCCCTCATCTCTCAGGTGCGCGCGCAGGCGCAGATCGCCATGGATGAGGCCAACGTCATCGTGTTCATGACCGACATCATGGATGGCGTTACGGGGCAGGACGCCGAGATCGCCGATCAGCTGCGCCGCACCAACAAGCCCGTCATCCTGATCACCAACAAGGCCGACAACCTCAAACGCGAGATGGCCGTGTACGAGTTCCACAGCCTCGGCCTCGGCGAGCCCCTGCCCATCTCGGGGATGCGCGGCATGGGCACCGGAGAGCTCTTGGACGCAATCGTCGCGGCATTGCCGCACCTCCCCGAGGAGGAAGAGGAAGAGCCCCACATCCCGCACATCGCCATCGTCGGACGCCCCAACGTGGGCAAGTCTTCCCTCCTCAACCGCATGCTCGGTGAAGAGCGCGTCATCGTCAGCGAGGTCCCGGGAACGACGCGTGACGCCATCGATACCACCATCCGCTACCACGGCCAGGACATCGTGCTCATCGACACCGCCGGTATCCGCCGCCGGGGGCGCATCGAGCGTGGCATCGAGCGCTACAGTGTGCTGCGCGCGCTCCGGGCGATCAGCCGCGCCGACGTCGTGCTGCTGCTCATCGATGCCGTCGACGGCGTCACCGAGCAGGATGCCCACGTTGCCGGCTATGTCCTCGATGAGAGCAAAAGCGTGGTAGTGATCGTCAACAAGTGGGACCTCATCGAGAAGGACAGCCGCACCCTCTACGAGCACGAGCAGCGCGTGCGGCAAGCGCTCAAGTTCATGTCGTGGGTGCCGGTGCTGTTCATCTCGGCGCTCACTGCGCAACGCGTGAACCGCGTGCTGCCCCTGGCGCTGCGCGTCAATGCCGAGCGCGAGCGGCGCCTGAGCACCTCCGAAATCAATGACATGCTGCGCAACGCCACGGCGCGCTATTCCCCGCCGACCAAGGCGGGGCGCAAGCTGCGCTTTTACTACGGCACCCAGGTAGGCACCCAGCCCCCCACCTTTGTCTTTTTCGTCAATGACGCCAGCTTGGTGCACTTTGGCTACAGGCGCTACCTCGAGAACCAGATCCGGCTGCGCTGGAAGTACGAAGGGAGCCCGCTCAAGCTCATATTCCGCGGGCACGGGGAGAGAGGGGACTAGAGGGCCAGCATGCTCGTTTCCATCCTGGTCGTGGGCCTACTCATCGGGCTCGGCGCGCTGTTCTCGACGGGTCGAGGCGCCTTCCTCATCGCCGGGTACAACACGATGCCCCCAGAGAAGCAGGCGACCTATGACACCCCCGCCCTCTGCAGGTTCATGGGCAAGATGATGTTCGTCTTTGCGTTCTGCGTGGGGCTGTGGATCCTCAGCGACGTGCTCAGCGCCGGGTGGTTGTTCACCGTGGGCATGATCCTGTACGGCGTCGGGGTCGCGTTCCTGCTGGTGTATGTGAACACGGGGAATCGCTTCAAAAAGTCGGGCAGCCCTCGCCAACAACCTCACCGATGAGGGACCAGGGCCCCGCCCAGGTGATGCGCACCTGCGCCAGGCGCCCCATCCACGCGCCCACATCAGCGAAAAAGACGAGCCTGTTCGTGCGCGTGCGTCCGCGCCAGCGGCCACGCTGGCGACCGTCCACCAGCACCTCGACCGTCGTGCCGAGCGCGGCGGCGTTGATCTCCCCCGCGATGCGCGTCTGCAGCTCCTCGATCGCCACGCGGCGCCGCTCCTTCTCCTCGGGCGGCACGTCGTCGGGCCAGTTGGCCGCCGGCGTGCCCGGCCGCACCGAGTAGGCGGCTATGTGCACCACGTCAAAGCGCATCTCTTCTACGAGCTGCAGCGTATCGGCGAACTGATCCGCCGTTTCTCCGGGGAACCCCACGATGATATCCGTATTGATGGCGCTCGCGGCGTCGGCGGCGCGGATGCGCGCCACGAGGTCGCGAAAGTGATCCGCCGTGTAGCCCCGCGCCATGCGCCGCAACACGGCATCGTTGCCGGATTGCACCGGTAGCTCCCACGACGGACAGACCTTGGGGAGCGCCGCAGCCACATCGATGATGCGCTGGGTCATGTCCTGCGGGTGCGACGTGAGAAAGCGAATGCGCCACAGATCCTCGATGCCGTGGATGGCCTGCAAGACGTCCGCCAGGTCCGGGTGCCCGGGCAGGTCCCGCCCGTAAGAGTCGACGTTCTGCCCGAGCAGGGTCACCTCACGCGCGCCCCGGGCCACGCGATCCGTCACGTCGGCGACGATCTCGTCCAGCGGCCGGCTGATCTCCGGTCCGCGCCGAATCGTCACGATGCAGTAAGTGCAGTGGTGGTTACAGCCATAGCTGATGGGCACGAGATCGCTCACCGGCGCGGGCAGCACCGGGGCACACGGGTCCATGGGCGCATCACGCTCCGCGCGCTCATCGAGGTAGGCCATCACCCCGGCCACGTCCGACGGCCGAAAGAAGGCGTCCACATAGGGAAAGCGCGTCGCCAGGGCGGCCGGATCCGCCACAAAGCACCCCATGACGACCAGGACGCGCTCGGGATGACGCCGCTTAATGGCGCTGAGCGAGGCCAGCCGCCCCACCACCTTGTCCTCCGCGCTCTGCCGCACCACACAGGTGTTCAGCACGAGCACGTCGGCGCGCTCCGGTTGACGCGTCGATACCAGCCCGCGCCGGGCCAGCTCCTCCTCGAGGCGCTGCGCGTCGGCGCGGTTCATCTGACAGCCAATGTTCCAAAGGTAGTAGCGTCGCTCAGCCAATCGTTTCTCCGATGTCGCCCAATGGATCGCCCTATCGCCCGGCGCCTCGACCGTTGCCCTCACCGGAGGACACCGCGCTCGGCATGTGCAGACCGTAGCCGGCCTCCGTGCCAAAGAGCACCTCGCGCAGGAACCGCCCCGTATGCGATCGTGGCGAGCTCGCCACCTGCTCCGGCGTCCCCTCGGCCACGAGCTCGCCGCCAGCGGCGCCCCCCTCCGGCCCCAGGTCGATGATCCAGTCCGCGCTCTTGATGACGTCGAGGTTGTGCTCGATCACCACGACGGTGTTGCCGGCATCGACGAGCCGCCCCAGCACCTGCAACAGCCGCTCCACGTCGGCCGCGTGCAGCCCCACCGTGGGCTCGTCGAGAATGTAGAGCGTGCGACCGGTAGCTCGCCGCGACAGCTCTTTCGCCAGCTTGACGCGCTGCGCCTCTCCTCCCGAGAGCGTCGTGGCCGGCTGCCCGAGACGGATGTACCCCAGGCCCACGTCGTGGAGCGTCTCGAGCTTGTTGGCGATGGCGGGGATGTTCTGGAAAAAGGCCAGCGCCTCATCAACGGTCATGTCCAGCACGTCAGCGATACTGGCGCCCTTGTAGCGGATCTCGAGGGCCTCGCGGTTGTAGCGCTTGCCGTGGCACACGTCGCAGGGCACGTACACATCCGGTAGGAACTGCATCTCGATGCGGATGATGCCAGCGCCCTGGCACGCCTCACAGCGCCCCCCCTTGACGTTGAACGAAAAGCGCCCCGCCTGGTACCCGCGCACCTTGGCCTCGGGGAGGGAGGCAAAGTGGGTGCGCAACGGTCCGAACATGCCCGTGTAGGTGGCCGGGTTCGAGCGCGGCGTGCGACCGATCGGTGACTGGTCAATATCGATGACCTTGTCGAGGTTCGACACGCCGACGATGTCGTCATGCTTCCCGGGGCGTTGGGAGGCGCCGTGCAGGTCCTGCGCCAGCCGCCGATGGATGATATCGAGCAGGAGGCTGCTCTTCCCCGAGCCCGATACCCCGGTGACGGCCACAAAGCAGCCCAACGGGATGCGCACCGACAGGTTCTTGAGGTTGTTCTCGCGCGCCCCGTCGACGCGCAGGAACTTGCCGTTCCCCGCGCGCCGCCGCTTGGGCACCGGTACGGCCAACGCGCCACTCAAGTAGCGCCCCGTGAGGGACGCCGAGTTGGCCATGATCTCACTGAGGGACCCCTTGGCGACCACCTCGCCACCGTGCTCGCCGGCCCCCGGCCCGAGATCGACGATATAGTCGGCGGCGCGCATCGTCGCCTCGTCGTGCTCGACCACCAGCACCGTGTTCCCCAGATCGCGGAGGCGTTGCAGCGTGGCGATCAGCGCCTCGTTGTCGCGCTGGTGTAGCCCGATGCTCGGCTCGTCCAGGATGTAGAGCACACCCATAAGCTGGGAGCCGATCTGCGTGGCCAGGCGAATGCGCTGCGCCTCACCGCCCGACAGCGTCGCCGCCCCCCGATCCAGCGTCAGGTAGTGGAGCCCGACATCCTCGAGAAAGTGCAGCCGCGACAGCACCTCTTTGATGATCTGCTGGGCGATCAGCCGCTCGCGCTCCGTCAGGCTCCGGGCGACCTCCTCCACGAACCGCACCGCATCGCTGATGGACATGTGCGTCAGATCATAGATGGAGCGCCCCCCCACGGTAACGGCCAAGCTCTCGGGCCGCAGCCGCTTGCCCTCACACACCGGGCAGGGGAACGTCGTCATGTACTGCTCGATCGACTCCTTAAAGCTGTCGGACGACGACTCGTGGTAGCGGCGTTCGAGGTTGGGGATGACGCCCTCATACACCGTCTCGTGGGTACGGACGCGCCCGTGGTGGTTGGTGTAGCGCACCTTGACCGTCTCGCCCGCACTTCCGCGCAGCACGACCTCGCGGTGCTCCGGCCGCAGCTCGCGCCAGGGGGTGTCGACGTCAAACCCATAGTGCTCGGCCACCGCCTTGAGCAGGTGGGAAAAGTAGGTATCGTTCTTGGACGAGTTCGACCACGGTTCGATGGCCCCCTCGCTCAGCGAGAGGTCAGGGTCCGCCACGATAAGCGTGGGATCGAGCTCCTGGCGCGTCCCCAGACCGGTGCAGGCCGGGCAGGCGCCGTGGGGGCTGTTGAACGAAAAGCTCCGTGGCTCCAGCTCGGGCAAGCTGATACCACAGTAAACGCAGGAGAGCTTTTCCGAGAAGAGGCGATCCTCTCCGCCCACGACGTTGACGATCAGCACGCCATCGCCGAGCTGGAGCGCCGTCTCTACCGAGTCGGTCAGTCGGCTGAGCGCGGCGTCACGCTGCTCGTGGTCGTCCGCGCCATAGTGGCGGATGACCAGCCGGTCGACCACCGCCTCGATGGTGTGCATCTTGTAGCGATCGAGGGTGATCTCGGCGTCGGCCCCGACACCGTCCAACTCGCGCACCTCGCCGTCAATGCGCGCGCGCACGTACCCCGCCTTGCGCAGGTCCTCGATAACGCGCCGATGCTCCCCCTTGCGATCCTTGATGAGCGGCGCCATGATGAGGACGCGGGTGCCATCCTCCATCACCATGATGGTGTCCACCATCTGCTGCACCGTCTGACGGCTGATCTCACGGCCACAGTTCGGGCAATGGGGGATACCGATCCGCGCGTAGAGCAGCCGCAGGTAGTCATAGATCTCGGTCACGGTGCCGACCGTCGACCGCGGGCTGCGGCTGGCGCTCTTCTGATCGATGCTGATGGCCGGCGACAGCCCCTCGATGAGGTCGACGTCCGGCTTGTCCATCTGCCCCAGGAACTGGCGGGCGTACGCCGAGAGGGATTCGACGTAGCGCCGCTGTCCCTCGGCATAGATAGTATCAAAGGCCAACGACGACTTGCCCGACCCCGACAGGCCGGTGATGACCACCAGCTTGTCGCGCGGGATGTCGACGTCAACGTTCTTGAGGTTGTGCTCGCGGGCGCCGCGAATGACGATATGATCTTGGGGCATGGCAACTCTTACCAACGGTCAGCGGGCGGGCTAGATGACAACGCATTATTATAGCGTGCGAGGATCACGCGGGCAAACGGGCAGGGGCAGGCGTCGGTGCCGTTCTTGCGCCACGCCGCCCGCCTACTCCTCCTCCATCTCTTGCGTCCAACCGCTCGCGAACCCCAGCGCCTCGAGGGCGGCCACAGCTTCCCCGTATTCGGCGGGCGTGATGCGCCGGCCGAGCTCGCGATCCCCCACGGCGCGATGAGCGGGAAAGTACTGCGCCATGAGGCTGAGGTAGAGATCGCGCCCCAGGTTCTCAGCGAGCCACTGCAACACGGCGGGGGTCTGCGAGAGGCCATGGGGCAGCACGAGGTGGCGCACCACCATGCCGCGGGTGGCGATCCCCGCGGCGTCCAGCTGGAGCCGCGCCCCTACCTGGCGCTTCATCTCGCATAGCGCCGCGCGATTATGTCGCGTATAGTCGACGAACCCCGACAGCCGCCGGGCGACGGCATCGTCGGCGTACTTGGCATCGGGGAGGTAGATATCGACGACCCCCTCCAGGAGGCGCAGCGTGTCGACGGCGTCATAGCCATTCGTGTTGTAGAGGATCGGGATGCGCAACCCCCGCCCCGCCGCCGCGTCCACCGCGGCCAGGATCTGCGGCACATAGTGGCTGGGCGTCACCAGGTTGATGTTGTGGCAGCCCCGCCGCTGCAGCTCGAGCATCATCCCGCCGAGCCTCTCGGAGGATACGTCGGTGCCGTGCCCGAGCTGGCTGATGGGCCAGTTCTGGCAAAAGCGGCAGCGCGCCGTGCAGTACGCGAAAAAGATGGTGCCCGAACCGCGCGCCCCGCTGATGGGCGGCTCCTCCCACATGTGCGCATTCCAGCTTGCCACGCGCACCGAGGCTCCGGCGCGGCAGTAGCCCTCCTCCCCGCGCAAGCGGTTGACGCCACACGCGCGTGGGCACATAGCACAGGCCGCCAGGCGCTGGCGCGCCTCGGCGGCCCGTCGGTAGAGTTCTCCCGAGCGGTGGAGCTCGAGGTAGCTCGGATACTCGGTCATTAGTCCTACTCTTTACCAGGGCGCCTCAAGCGCCACGGTACGCTGTGGCCAGGGCGCCAGGCCGCCACAGGCCGCAACCGACGTGTGCTCCCTCAGCCGCGCTGCCGCTCGAGTTGACGGTAGCGCTCCCACTCGGGCACATTCTCGTCGTCGTCCATGCTCCGGCGTAGCTCCAGGATCTGGTCGCGCAGCAGGGCAGCCTTTTCGAACTCGAGGTTCTGCGCCGCCGTCTTCATCTGCTTCTCCATCTCTTGGATCAAGCGCTTTGCCTCGTGTTTCGGGATGTCGGTCCCCACCCGATACTCGGCGCCCGTCTCGGCCACCTGGCGCAGGCTCTGCGTCAGGTCGCGAATCTCCTTGACGATGGTACTCGGCGTGATGCCGTGCTGCTCGTTGTGCTCCAACTGGATCTGCCGCCGACGGTTCGTCTCGTCGATGGCGCGGCGCATGGAATCCGTCATATTGTCGGCGTACATGATCACCTTGCCGTTGACGTGGCGCGCCGCCCGGCCGATCGTCTGGATGAGTGCCCCACTGGAGCGCAAAAAGCCTTCCTTGTCCGCGTCCAGGATCACCACCAGCGACACCTCGGGCAGGTCGAGCCCCTCACGCAGCAGGTTCACGCCCACCACCACGTCGTACACGCCAGCGCGCAGGTCGTGGAGGATGTCGACGCGCTCCAGCGTGACGATCTCGGAGTGGAGATAGTGCACGCTGAGCCCCGCCTCGCGCAAATAGTCCGCCAGGTCTTCGGCCATGCGCTTGGTGAGCGTCGTCACCAGCGCCCGCTCGCCACGCTCTACGCGCAGCCGCAGCTCGGCAATGAGATCGTCGATCTGCCCCTTGGTCGGGCGCACCGAGATTTCGGGATCGAGGAGCCCCGTGGGGCGGATGATCTGCTCCACCACCTGGCTGCTCTGCGTCAGCTCGTAGGGCCCCGGCGTAGCCGACACGAACACCGCCTGGTTGATGTGGTCCTCAAACTCTTCGAACGTCAGCGGACGGTTGTCCTTCGCCGATGGCAAGCGAAAACCATAGCGCACGAGCACGTCCTTGCGCGCGCGGTCGCCATGGAACATTCCCCGCACCTGGGGGATCGTCATGTGTGACTCGTCGATGAACATCACATAGTCATCAGGGAAATAGTCGAGCAACGTCCAGGGCGGCTCGCCCGCCTGCCGCTGCGACAGGTGCCGGGAATAGTTCTCCACCCCCGCGCAGTACCCCACCTCGCGCAGCATCTCGAGGTCATAGCGCGTACGCTGCTCCAAACGTTGCGCCTCGAGGAGCTTTTCCTCCGCACGCAGCAGCTTTAGTTGCTCCTCCAGCTCCTCCTCAATCGCCTCCAGGGCCAACGCCAGCTTTTCCTGCGGCGTGATAAAGTGCTTGGCGGGAAAGATGTCGACGCTGCTGTGCTGCAAGAGCACCTCGCCGGTGAGGGTATCGACCTCCAGGATGCGCTCGATCTCGTCACCCCAGAACGCGACGCGATAGGCCGTCTGCCCGTAAGCGGGCATCACCTCCAGCGTATCGCCGCGCACGCGGAACTTGCCGGGCGAGAGGGCCGTATCGTTGCGCTCGTAAAAGATGCTCACCAGGTGCCGCAGGATCTTGTCGCGGCTGCGCACCTCGCCCTCACGCAGGTTGATGACCACCTGCCCGTACGCTTCGGGGTCGCCGAGGCCATAGATGCACGATACCGACGCCACGATGATGACGTCCCGCCGACTGAACAGCGACGAGGTGGCCGCAAGCCGCAGCCGATCAATCTCATCGTTGATCTGCGCATCCTTTTCGATGTACGTGTCGGTGCGCGGAATATAGGCCTCGGGCTGGTAATAGTCGTAATAGCTCACAAAGTACTCGACGGCGTTGTGCGGAAAGAACTCTTTGAACTCGGAATAGAGCTGCGCCGCCAGCGTCTTGTTATGAGCGATCACCAGCGTCGGGCGCTGGATCGCTTCGATGATCTTGGCCATGACGTACGTCTTGCCCGACCCCGTCACGCCCATCAGTGCCTGGTACCGGTCCCCACGGTTCAGCCCCTCGACAAGCTTGGCAATGGCCTTGGGCTGATCGCCGGTCGGCACGAATCCGGATTCGAGCTGGAACTCGGGCATGGTTCACCTCACATGCTACCGTTTCGGAAGCCAGCTCCTGATTATAGACCACTTGTTCTGTAAGCGCCAAAGGAGGCACCCCGGCGTCGGCCGCCGCACCTCAGCCGCCCAGGAGGGTGCGCAGCATCTCCCCCCAGAGCGCGTCGTAGGAGAGATCGAGGCGTCGGTAGTACGGAGAGATGGCGCCGTCCGGGTAATAGATCGACACGCCGTGGGCACGCTCCACCGGCTGCCCCCGGTGCCCTTCGGCGACGACGAAACGGTCGGGGCCGGCCGGCTTGAGCAACGCCATGAGCTCATAGGCCCGCGCTCGCAACGCCACGTCCGCGGTGTGATCCCAGATCACCCGGCAGAAATCGTACAGGTCGCGACAGTCCGGGTCGCGAAAGCGCTGCGCCGCCCGCGCCGCCCCTACCACGAACGGCCGTGCACTGGCGACGTTGCTCAGCACGCAGCGGCACAGCGCGTTCAGCGCGCTCGCCACGTCGTCGATACGCGCCACGTCGAGCACCGACTGCGTGGCCGCGGCCGTCGGCTCACAGGCGCGCAGGTAGGCATCCACCACCATGGCGCCGAGCTGGGCGCCGTCCGCCTCCGGCCAGGCCACCAGGCGCCGGAGGATGGTGTGGTACGGCCATCCGCCGTCCGGCTCGATCTCTTGCGACGCCACGACGTAGCGCGCCAGCGTCCTGACCTGGTACGCCACCTCGAGCATCTGCATCTGACAGGCATCGAACCCCAGCAGATCGAACCGCTCGATCCCGGAGAGGAGAAGGACGGCATCCAAGGCGCGCTTGATCTCGGCGTTGTCGAGGAAATCCTGCGAGGAGGCGTCCCAGGCGATCCCGCGCGCCAGGGCACTGGCCACCACCTGTCGAAAGAGGGGCCGCCGCAACACGGGCAGGCGGGCCTCACTGCCGCCCGCGTCTACGCGGTCGCCCTCTGCGCTCGGCTCCATCGCCGGCCACGGGGCAATGGACCCGCGCACGTCGTGCCAGCCGACGCCGTGATTCCACAGCACGAGGGCATAGCGATCCGCCGGGTAGGTCTCTACCGCCCAGGCCACAAAGCGCGCCAGGTCGCCCGCGTCGCCGCTGTTCGTCTCTCCCAGGGGGGGCCCGACGGCATCGCCCTCCAGCGTACGGAGGCGCGTCAGGTAGTAGCGACGCGTCGGCTGGCCGGGTTGCGCGCGGTCGAGCTGCGCTACGATGGTCACCTGCGGTGTCGAACCCACCGTCTTGATCTCTGCAAGGTCCGCCAGCGCCTGGGCCTCCAGGTCATTATCGGCGGCCATGTACACCATGATCGTCCAGCGCCGTCCAGCAAAGGTGGCCTTGGCGTCAGGGGGCGCGGCACAAGGGAGCGTCATTTCAGCGCGCCCCCTGGGGATATCCAGTCGTCAGCGCCCGCACCCGGATGGGATTGCTCAGCACCCACGCCCGCTGGCGTCCGGCGTAGCGCCGATAGGCCTCCACGCGATAGACGCCGGCCTCGCGCGTGCGGTGCGTGAGGTGCATGCCGGTGGCCTCGGCCACCAACGAGCCATTCCGCACCAGGCGCAGGCGCACCCGACGCGGCGCCGCCACCCGCAGGGTGACCTCGCCGGCGGCGTCGACTGTCTCACCCATGGCGTAGGATCCGCCGGCGCTCTCTGCGGTGAACGAGAATCCGCGCGCCGGAGCCAGGCCATCGTAGGCCATGAACGCACGCCCGCGGCGCAGCGCCTCCCACACGAGGGCTGCATCCCGGGCAGCATCGCCGCTCCACGGCTCCCGCACGAGGAGGTGGGTGTTCAGTGCAGACAGGAGGTACGCGTAGGGCAACACCTGGCGGCACAGGGGGCCCAGGGAGTATGTGGCGCCGTGCGCATCCGTCCCGGCAATCCCCACCACCGGCCCGTCCGCCAGCAGCTCATCCCACAGTGCCAGCGTCTCGGGGTGAGGGCCACGGATAACGAGCTGGGGCCAGTAGGCCGCCAACACCGTCAGCGGCCAGTTCGTCAGGTGCGCCTTGAACTCGGACATATAGTTCCAGATCTCGAGCCCGGCATAGCCGCTCACGCCCCAGCACACCCAGTCGATCTCGGGCTCTCCAGCGCACGCGCCGCTGTGTTCGATGGGATGGGCCAAGAACGCCAGCCCGCCCGCCGCGTTCACCGCATCGATCCGCGCCTGGGCGCCGGCGTCGCCGCCTGCCACGTCGCGATCGATACCGATGGCCAGCAGGTGGTTGTGGGCCGCATCCTCCGGGTCGTGCAGCTCCTCCCCCACCAGGACGAGCACGTCACCGTGCCACCCCTGCGCCGCCCCAGCGTACACGTTGTGATCGGTCACCACGACGACATCGAGCCCCGCCCGCGCGGCGAACGCCGCCACCTCGGCATGGGTGGCGTGCCCATCGGACAGGATGGTGTGGATGTGTAGGTTGCCGATGCGTTCATGGAATGCCATGCCGCCCCCCTGGCGGCATTATAGCCTGCCCGGGCGGGCTCGCAAGGACGACGCGCGGGTGCCGCGCATCGTCAGCGTTCCGGCCGCTCCCCCCATCGTTGACAGGAGCCGCCTCCCCCGCCTATAATCGCCATCCCGACCTTGATACAGGGAGGCCCATCACATCTATGAGCGTGTTGATCACCGGCGGAGCGGGGTTCCTCGGATCGGCCCTGGCCAACCGTCTCGTCGCGCAAGGCAGCCACGTACGCGTGTTGGACGATCTCTCCGCCGGAGAGCGGGAGCGTCTCGACCCGCGGGTCGCCTTTTGCAGCGGCGATACCCGCGACATCCCCAAACTCTGGTCCCTGCTCCGTGGGGTCGACTGCGTCTACCACCTGGCAGCGCGCGTCAGCGTCCCCGAGTCGGTGCTCTATCCCGTGGAGTACAACGATGTGAACGTGGGCGGCACGGTGAGCCTCCTCACCGCCATGCGTGACGCCCAGGTCAAGCGCTTGGTATTCGCCTCATCGGGGGCGATCTATGGGGAGCAGGAGCGCCAGCCGATCGCCGAGGACGCCCCGCTGCGCCCCCTGACGCCATACGCCGTCAGCAAGGTGGCCTCGGAGCAGTACGTCCGCGCCATCGGTAACCTGTGGGGCATCGAGACGGTGATCCTACGCATCTTTAACGCCTACGGTCCCGGCCAGCCGCTGCCGCCGTCTCACGCGTCGGTCATCCCCCGCTTTCTCAAGCAAGCCACCAGCGGTGGCTCCCTCGTCGTGTTCGGTGACGGCACACAGACGCGCGATTTCGTCTACATCGATGATGTCGTCGATGCCCTCGTGGCCGCCGGCCAGGCGGAAGGCATCTCGCGGTCGATCATCAACATCGGCAGCGGGCGCGAGGTGAGCATCGGGGAGCTGGTGGAGACCATCGAGCGCGTACTGGGCGAGAGCGTCCACCGCCTGTGTGCCTCAGGGGAAAAGGCGGGCGTCACCCGCCTCGTGGCGGATGTGGATCTGGCCCGCCGCACCCTCGGATACACTCCTCGCGTGTCCCTCGAGGAGGGGCTGCAGCGGACCATCGCCCGCGATGGCCGCTTTTCGCCGCGCTGACGCGCTCTGTTCGCCGCGCTGACGCGCTCTGTTCGCCGCGCTGACGCGCTCTGTTCGCCGCGCTGACGCGCGTGGTGACGCCCTCGCCCGGCCGCGCCGACGCCGCCGGATCAGGTGATGGGGCTGGTCGGGTCATCCTGAAAGGTGGGCGAATCGTCGATGGCCACCTTGCCGGCCACGGCCTCGTCGATCGAGTGCACCGTGCCGCCGGCGTCCTCGATGACCTCGAGGATGGACGAGTAGCTGAGGTCGCTCCCCGCCACAGTGATCTTGACGTTCTCGACCTTGCGGTCGACCTCATAGATGATGATATTGACACCATCGACGCCCGGCAGCGACGCCAACCGCTGGGACATCTCAATGATCGATGGGTCGTGCGGTTTGAGCACGTCGAGAACGATCCGCCGGATCTTGGCCTGCATCTCCCTCTCCTCGCCCGCATCTCGTTGGGGCCGGTATGACGCCGGGCGCACCCTTCCGCGCCCCGGACGCTATGTGTCGGCGTCAGCGGCGTCGGCCACGGCCTCTGCGTCGTCGAATCCCTCGTCGTCGGCGGACACATCCTCTTCCGCCAGCCACGCGATCTTGCGCGCAAAGATAAGAAACCCGGTATGCCCCACCATGATGTCCTGCGGTCGCAGCCGCGCGGGCACGGGTTTGTACCTGCGCTCGAATATCTCGATCACTTCGATGGACGAAAAGGGGCGGCGCTCCATACCGGCCAGCAACCAGGAGACCTGGTTGGTGGTGGGCACGAGCGCGCCAAAGAACCCCCCATCGCCGAGCGCCGTCAGCGCCTGATCGAGGTAATCCCATGGTTCGCGCACATCCAAAAAGACGGCATCGACATCCGTCTCGTCAAACCCCTCCGAGATGTCGCGCTGGGTGAGCCGCACAACGTCGAGGAGTCCAGCGGTGGTGAGGTTCTTGCGCGCCACGTTGATCATGTCCTCGCGGGCTTCGTACGAGTACACCATGCCGTGCGGTCGCACGCTGTAGGCCAGTGCCATCGTCAGCGCGCCGCTGCCCGTGCCCGCCTCGATGATCCGTCGGCCGTCACACACATCCAGCCGCAGGAGGATCTGGCCAATCTCCTTGGGGTAGATGACCTGCGACGCGCGCTTGAGGTTCATCAACAGGTCATAGATCGATGGGCGTAGCACCACAAAGGGGTGGTTCAGATGCGAGGTGACCTGTCGTCCCAGGGGATGGCCAATGAGAGCGTCGTGCTCGATGACGCCCTTGTGGGTGTGGAAGCGATCGCCCGCCCGGAGACGCACGAGGTAGCGCTTGCGGTCCCCAGCGATGAGCAGTACCGTATCGTTCTCTTGCGCGACGTTCAATGCCAACCTCAGTCTTGGGATTGCCGCCCGCCCGCGAGAGGGGCTCGCGGCCGCGAACAGTGGCAACCCGCACTGCCCCCCATTATAGCCCCGGCGTCTCTGCGAGACAAACCCCTCGTGACGCCCCTCACCTCGCGTGCAGGGAGGGGACGAGCCCAGGGCGACGGTGTGCGTTCCCCCAGACCTCGAGACACGCCCCGAGGCTCGCTTGCCCTGGCTCGCTATTCAGGTTACAATAACAACTTGCCGCTCCCGTGATTTCGGAGGTATTGTGGCGAATCGCGAGTTTCCCGTGGCGGGGGAGCACCGCTATGATCGTTCCAGCCCCGTGCGCTGGATCCTGTCCCACGCGCTGCGCTACCCCTGGCTTCCGCTAGCGGCCATCGCCGCCAGCATCTCGGCCAACGCCCTCACGAGCTATTCCCGCGTGCTCGTCGGTGACGCCTTTCGGGTGGTGACGACTCCGGGCGGCACCCTCCAGGGGCTGCTCTCCGTCGCCGTGCTCGTAGGCGCTGCCCGTGCGGGTCAGGCGCTGCTACAGCTCGCGCGCAATGTGGCCGTCGAGTTCCTGGCGCAGCGCATCGAGCGCGATACGCGCGACGAGTTCTACATCAGCCTCTTGGGCAAGAGCCTGAGCTTTCACAGCCGCCAACGCGTCGGCGACCTCATGGCTCGCGCCACGAACGATGTGCACCAGATCAACCTGATGGTCAACCCCGGTGCGAACCTCATCTTTGATTCCCTCGTGGGGACCGTGGTGCCCATCATCGCTATCGCCTCCATCCGCTTGCAGCTCGTGGCCGTGCCCCTCCTGTTCGTGGCCCTGCTGGCCGTGACCCTGCGGGACTATACCAGCAAGCTGAACCCCGTGTCTGACGCCATGCGCCAGCAATTCGGCATCATGAACGCCGGCCTGGCCGAATCGATCGCCGGGATCGAGGTCGTCAAGGCCTACGCCCAGGAAAAGCAGGAACAGCAAAAGTTCGAGCGCGAGGCCCGCCGATTCCGCGACCATTTCGTCGCGCAGGGCGAGATCCGCGCGCGCTATCTCCCCTTCCTGGTGTACGCCTTTGCCACCGCGGGGGCGCTGCTCCACGCCCTGCTGCTTCATTTCTCCGACCCCACCTTTGACGTCGGCAACATTATCTCCTTCATGGGGCTCGTCGCTCTGCTGCGCTTTCCGACCTTTCTGTCGCTGTTCTCCTTCAACCTCGTGCAGCTCGGTATCTCGGGGGCGCAGCGCATCCTTGAGCTCATCACCACCGGCTCCGAGATGGACGAGAACGCAGACGGCCTCCACAAGCGCATGGTCGGTGAGGTCGAGTTCCAGAACGTTACCTTTGGCTACGATGACAACGAGCCGGTGCTGCGTGACATTAGCTTTCGGGCGCGTCCGGGCGAGACGGTGGCCATCGTGGGGGGCACCGGTTCGGGCAAGACGACCCTCACGCGCCTCATTAACCGCGTCTATGATGTGGATAGCGGACGTGTGCTGGTGGATGGCATCGACGTGCGGGACTGGAGCCTGGAGAGCCTCCGGTCACAAATATCGACCATTGAGCAGGATGTGTTCCTCTTCTCGCGCCCCATCGGCGAGAACATTGCCTTTGGCACCGGCATGCGCGCCGAGCAAGAGGCCATCGAGTACAGTGCGCGCGAGGCGCAGGCCCACGGCTTTATCGAGAGTCTGCCGGAGGGGTACGATACCTCCATCGGCGAGCGCGGCGTGACCCTGTCGGGCGGCCAGCGCCAGCGCATCGCCATCGCCCGCGCCTTTCTCACCGATCCGCGCATCCTCATCCTCGATGATTCGACGAGCGCCATCGACAGCGCCACGGAGGACGCCATCCAGAAGGCGATGTACCGCGTGCGCCAGGGACGCACCACGTTCCTGATCACCCATCGGCTCTCACAGATCCGCTGGGCCGATCGCATCCTCGTGCTCCGTAGCGGCGTGCTGGAGGATCAGGGCACCCACGAGGAGCTCGTCCAGCGCTCGCCGACGTATCGGCGGATCTTTGCTCTGGCAGAGCCCGAGACCGCCCCCATGGCCGGTGATGGCACGGCAGACGACGGCCGCCGCGGGTGAGACCCGGCGTTACGGCGATCTGTCTATTCGTACGAGGTAATTGATTCGTGGGATTCATCATGGGAGGGCTCGAGTCCGAGTCCTACGACCGTCAATACAGCGACCGGGAGCTCGTCTGGCGCATCGTGCACTACTTTGATGGCCACCGCCGCGAGATGATCACCGTCGCTTTGTTTGTGTTTCTGAACTCGGTCTTTGAGGCCGCGGTGCCGATCCTCATCGCTGAGGGCATCGACCTCGTCGTCACCACGCCCACGACGGGCCGCATCGCCCTCTTGACCCTTGCCGTGTTGGTGGCGCAGGGGATGGGATGGGTGTTCAACTATGTGAGTCAGCGCCACTCGGCCCGCGCCATTGGCGATGTGGTGCTCCAGCTGCGCAAGGATGCCTTTCGCGCCGTCTCGGAACACGACCTCTCCTTCTTTGACGAGCAGCCCTCGGGGCGGATCGTCAGCCGCGTGACGTCGGACACGCAGGATTTCTCGACCACCGTCGACCTGACGATGAACTTGCTGAGCCAGATCCTCTCCGTCGGCATCATCGCCATCGTCGTGCTGCGCGTGAACCTGTCCCTCGGTCTGCTCCTCCTCGGCATGAGCCCTATCGTGGTGGCCATCGCGCTGAGCTTTCGCCGCATCGCCCGCCGGGTGAGCCTCAACGCGCGCCGTGTCCTGGCGCGGGTCAACGCCAACATCCAAGAATCGGTGAGCGGCATCGCCGTGGCCAAGGGGTTCCGTCAAGAGGCGAGCATGTATGCCGAGTTTGACGCCCTCAATCGCCAGTCGTACGGCATCAACCTCCTCCGCGGCCTGACACTGAACGCCATCTTTCCTGTGCTGAATGCGACCTTTGGCGTCGCCGTCGCCATCGTGCTCTACAATGCCGGCGCGCGCGTGCTGCAGGGCGTACAGGCCGCGCCGGGGCCACTCCCGCCAGGAGCCATCACCGTCGGCGAATGGTACCTCTTTATGCAGGCCATGGGCTTCTTTTGGTACCCCATGACCAACATCGCCTCCTTCTGGAGCCAGTTTCAGGACGGCCTCTCGGCCGCGGAACGCGTCTTCTCTCTCATCGACGCTGAGCCCCAAGTGATCCAAACCGACACGCGCCCCGTGCCCCGCCTGCGAGGCGAGGTCCTCTTCGACAGGGTATGCCTCACCTACACCGGGGAAGAGGTGGTGCTGCCCGAGTTTACGCTACACATCAACCCCGGCGAGACCGTCGCCCTCGTCGGCCATACGGGTTCAGGCAAAACGAGCGTGGTGCGCCTGCTGGCACGCTTTTACGAGTTCCAGCGCGGGCGGATCCTGGTGGACGGCCTCGACATCCGTACGCTGGATCTGGCCCAGTACCGCCGGCAGATCGGCCTCGTGCCCCAATCGCCGTTTCTCTTCTCGGGCACGGTGCGCGACAATATCCGCTACGGCCGCCAGGAGGCGACCGATGAGGAGGTTGAGCGCGCCGCTCGCCAGGTCGCTAACGGTGACTGGCTCGATGATCTGGCCGATGGCCTCGATACCGACGTGGGCGAGCGCGGCGCCAGCCTCTCTATGGGGCAGCGGCAGCTCGTCGCCCTCGCCCGGGTGCTCCTCCATGATCCCGCCATCTTTGCTCTCGACGAGGCGACGGCCAGCGTCGACCCCTTCACAGAGGCCGAGATCCAGGAGGGGCTCGAAACCGTCATGCGCCATCGCACCTCCATCATTGTCGCCCACCGCCTCTCCACGGTGCGCCACGCCCACCGCATCCTCGTCCTGCGTGATGGCAAGATCATCGAGGAGGGCAACCACACGGACCTCATGGCCCGCGGTGGGCACTATGCCGAGCTGTACGACACCTACTTTCGCCACCAGTCTCTGGAGTACATCGAGCAGGCCCGCTCGCTGGCCGCCGAGTAGCCGTTCCGCTGTCCAACGGTCCACGGCTCGCCCGAGGGCCAGGGCGCTGGGCGCAACGCTGAGCGCACCGATCACGGCGCGTGGTGGCCGTCCGCGCCGGACAGATATGGTATACTGGGTATAGGGTCTAGGATGGTGCCACCGCTCAGAGGGAGGGCGGTGGTCAGGCCGGATGGGCGTCCATACGCCACGAGCTCGAGCAACCCCAACGCCCCGTACCCACCCGGCCGTTGCGACGAGGAGTTGGCCGAGATGGATCGCCAGAACAGGACGATCGTTGTCTTTGGCGCCACGGGTAGGCAGGGTGGCGCCGTCGCGCGCCACCTCGCATCCGAGGGATGGCGTGTGCGCGGGGTCTCCCGCAACCCCGCTGGAGCCCGCGCGCAAGCGTTGCGGGATGTGGGCGTCGAGATGGTCCAGGCGGATATGGGCGATCGGTCCTCCCTGGATCGTACCCTGGAGGGCGCCTACGGCGTCTTTAGCGTCCAGAACTATTGGATGTACGGCTATGGGCCCGAGATTCGTCAGGGCATCAACGTGGCCGACGCCGCCCATGCCGCCGGTATCCAGCACCTGGTCTACAGCTCTGTGGGAGGGGCGGAGCGGAACACCGGCGTGTCGCACTTTGAGAGCAAATGGCGTATCGAGCAGCGCATTCGCGAGCTCGAGCTACCCGCCACCATCGTGCGCCCCGTCTTTTTCATGGAGAACCTGCTCGGGTGGGTGCACCACGATCCAGAGAACAACCTTTGGACGATGCGCATGCCGATGCCGCCTGACCGGCCGCTACAGATGATCGCCGTCACCGACATCGGTGGCTTCGTGGCCCTGGTCTTTGACGATGCCGGCCGGTTCCGCGGTGAGGCCCTTGAGCTGGCCGGCGACGAGGTGAGCATGTCCCAGGCGGCCCGGATGATCAGCCAGCACCTCGGCGAGCCGGTCGAGTACGCCGAGATGCCCATGGACGAGCACCGCGCGCAGAGCCCAGAATCGGCCGACATGTTCGCGTGGTTCATCCGCGCCGGGTACCAGGCCGACATCGCCGCCCTCCGGCAGATGTACCCTCCGCTGCTCACCTTTGGAGAGTGGCTCGACCGCGTGGGATTCGCCGACCGCCTGCGCGAGCGGCAGGTCGACCGGTCACGCGCCTGAGGCCCTGCGGTGCACGCCGCGCCTTGGGCAGCGCGTGATTGCATCATCACCCCCTTCGGTATATGATACCTACCAGGGGCATGGCCCTGCGCCGCCCCTGGTGGATTGTCGCCATCCCAGCTAGCGATGAGGATGTACCATGTCAGACAAGACCCCGGAGACCCGGAGCGACGGTGTCGAGGCCGGCGCCCCCAGCGACTTTATCCGCGATATCATCCGTGAGGATATCGCCACCGGCAAGTACGGCGGCCGCGTGCACACGCGTTTCCCGCCCGAGCCGAACGGCCACCTCCACATCGGCCACGCCCGCTCGATCTGCCTCAACTTTGGCGTCGCCCAAGAGTTCGGTGGCAAGTGCAACCTCCGCTTCGACGACACCAACCCCTCCAAGGAGGAGGTCGAGTACGTCGAGGCGATCCAGGAAGACGTGCGCTGGCTGGGATTCGATTGGGATGACCGCCTCTCCTTTGCCTCGGACTATTTCGAGCAGCTCTACGCCTTTGCCGAGCAGCTCATTCTCAAGGGCAAGGCGTACGTCTGCGATTTGAGCCCCGATGAGGTGCGCGAGTACCGCGGCACGCTCACCGAGCCGGGGCGCAACAGCCCCTACCGCGATCGCTCCATCGAGGAGAACCTCGACCTGTTCCGCCGCATGCGGGCCGGCGAGTTCCCCGAGGGGTCGCGCACCCTCCGTGCCAAGATCGACATGGCGTCGCCCAACATCGTCATGCGCGATCCGGTGCTCTACCGCATCATGAAGGCCCCGCACCACCGCACGGGGGACACGTGGGTCATCTATCCCCTCTATGACTTTACCCACTGCCTGTGCGATTCGCTGGAGGGGATTACGCACTCGCTCTGCACCCTCGAGTTCGAGAACAACCGTGCACTGTACGACTGGATCCTCGACACCCTCGAGCTCTACCATCCCCAGCAGATCGAGTTCGCCTGGCTGCTGCTCACCTATACAGTGCTCAGCAAGCGCCGCTTGCGCCAGCTAGTGGAGGGGGGATACGTCTCCGGCTGGGACGACCCGCGCATGCCCACCCTTGCCGGCTTGCGGCGGCGTGGCTATACGCCCGAGTCGATCCGTACCCTCTGCAGCCTGGCGAACGTGTCGCGCGCGATCAGCGTCGTCGATATCGGTCTGCTCGAACACTGCATCCGCCAGGATCTGAACCAGCGCGCCCCCCGCGTCATGGGGGTGCTCCGCCCCCTCAAGGTCATCATCGACAACTACCCCGAGGGGCAGGTCGAGTACCTGGAGGCGATCAACAACCCTGAGGATCCCTCGGCGGGGACGCGACAGGTGCCCTTCTCCCGCGAGCTCTATATCGAGCAGGAGGACTTTCGCGAGGAGCCGCCGCCCAAGTACTACCGCTTGGCGCCGGGGCGTGAGGTGCGGCTGCGCTACGCCTACTTTATCACCTGCACCGGCGTAGAGAGGGATCCGAACAGCGGCGAGATCGTCGCCTTGCACTGCACCTACGATCCTGCCACCCGCGGCGGCGACGCGCCCGATGGCCGCCGCCCCAAAGCGACGCTCCACTGGGTGTCAGCGCCCCACGCCGTCCAGGCGGAGGTGCGCCTCTACGATCGCCTCTACACCGTGCCCGACCCGCTCGATCGTGAAGGGGATTTCAAGGACTATTTGAACCCCCACTCGCTAGAGGTCCTCACCGATGCGCGCGTCGAGCCCGGCTTGGCCGACGCGCCCGTCGGAGCGCGCTACCAGTTCGAGCGGCAGGGATACTTTTGTGTGGACCCTGATTCGACGCCCGAGCGGCGCGTCTTTAACCTGACTGTCCCACTCCGCGACACGTGGGCCAAGATCGAGCGCGCTCAGCAGCAAAAGGGCCGCTAAGCGCGCCTCGGCCGCCATCCAACGCACAAAACGCCCCGCCACACGATCGTGTGGCGGGGCGTTCGCTCGTCGCCTCGGGGAGCGCGCGTTGGCGCCGTCACTGCCTCAGGAGGCAGCGCTGCGCAGGCCGTTCGTGTCCCCTGCTTCGCCCTTCTTCAGGCGCTCCTGAAGCGCCTCCAGCTGCCGCACGAGGCGCGCCGGAAGGCGATCGCCGAACTGTGCAAAGAACGCGGTGATGTCCGGGACCTCGGCCGCCCAGGCGGCATTGTCCACCGCGAGGAGCTCGGCTAGATCCTCCGCCGGGATGTCCAGGCCGGTGAGGTCAAGATCGCTCGCACGCGGCAGATAGCCGATGGCCGTCTCCCGAGCGCCGGCCTTGCCCTCAAGGCGCTCGCACATCCACTTGAGCGCCCGCGAGTTGTCGCCAAACCCCGGCCACAACCACTTGCCATCGGCCGACTTGCGGAACCAGTTCACGTAAAAGATGCGGGGTGCCTTGTCGCCCAGGCGGTCTCCCATGTCGAACCAGTGCTGGAAATAGTCCGCCATGTTGTAGCCACAGAAGGGCGTCATGGCAAAGGGATCGCGCCGCACGTTGCCCACTGCGCCAATGTTGGCCGCCGTGGTCTCTGAGCTCGCCGTGGCCCCCAAGAAGACACCGTGGTCCCAGTCATAGGCCTCGAACACGAGGGGTACCAGGGTGGCGCGGCGCCCGCCAAAGATAAAGATATCGATGGGCACGCCCTCGGGCTTTTCCCAGTCGGGGCTGATGATGGGGCACTGGGAGGCCGGCGCCGTGAAGCGCGCGTTCGGGTGCGCCGCCGGGTCCTTCTCCGCGGGCGTCCAGTCGCGCGCCCGCCAGTCAATGGCGTGCTCCGGCTTGGGGCCATCCATCCCCTCCCACCAGATGTCGCCATCGTCGGTCAGAGCGCAGTTGGTAAAGATTGTGTTCTCGCGCACCGTGTCCATGGCCATGGGGTTCGAGCTGTAGGACGTGCCAGGCGCCACCCCAAAGAAGCCAGCCTCGGGGTTGATGGCGTACAGGCGGCCATCGGGGCCGATCTTCATCCAGGCAATGTCGTCGCCCAAGCACTCGGCCTTCCAGCCCTCAATCGTCGGCTGGATCATGGCCAGGTTCGTCTTGCCGCAGGCCGACGGAAAGGCCGCGGCGATGTGGTACTGCTTGCCCTCCGGGCTGATGAGCCGCAGGATGAGCATGTGCTCCGCCATCCACCCCTCGCGCTTGGCCATGGCTGAGGCGATGCGCAGCGCCAGGCACTTTTTGCCCAAGAGGGCGTTGCCGCCATAGCCCGACCCGTACGACCAGATGAGGTCCTCATCGGGGAAGTGGCTGATGTACTTTTGCTCCATGGGGGCACACGGCCAGGAGACGTCCTCCTGCCCCTCAGCCAGTGGGGCGCCCACGGAGTGCAGGCACGGGACAAAGTCGCCATCGGCGCCCAGCGCCTCGATGACCTTGGTGCCGACGCGCGTCATGATGTGCATGTTGCAGACAACGTAAGGGCTGTCGGTGATCTCGATGCCGATCTTGGCCATCGGCGAGCCGATGGGGCCCATGGAGAAGGGGATGACGTACAGCGTCCGGCCCCGCATGCACCCCTTGTACAGGTCCCTCATCGTGGCCTTGAGCTCGACAGGATCGACCCAGTTGTTCGTCGGACCTGCCTGGTCCTTGTCAGGGTAGCTGATATACGTGCGTGCCTCGACGCGGGCAACGTCGCTAGGATCCGAGCGGAAGAGAAAGCTGTTTGGGCGCTTCTGCAGAGCGACGGCTGCGCCGCTCTCGACCGCGCTGCGCATCAGGCGGTCATACTCCTCCTGGCTGCCATCACACCAGTACACGGTGTCAGGCTCACACATGGCGACGATTTCCTCGACCCATGCTTTGAGCTTGGCATTCTTCACCTCGTGCGTCATGGACACGCTCCTTACAGGGGTTGATGGGATGGGCGCGGTACCGGACAGGCGCTGCCCGGCAGCTGATCCCGACGACACGACACGAGACCACCGGCACAATGAGGCGTAGAACCCCTCAACGTGACCGTCATGGAGGCGCAAAAAAAGACGCCAGCGCTCATCTCTCCGAACCCGGGAGACGGACGCCGGCATACCGTGCGGCCAGTTCTCCGCCCTGGCACGGTGCGCCATGCGCCACACCAGGCAGCAGAGATGGTTCTCAATTTGCGTTGCCACGCCACTCCTCACCGAGCGCCTGGCAACCGACGAATTACCTCTCATTGTAGGACGTTTCTGTTTTGACCGCAAATCGACGCACGCATCGTCCGTCCCGGAATGCCACCGGAGCAGGCGCGGAACCCCTGTCCCCCTTGCAGGTTCGGCCCCAGTCGGGTACCATGCGCTAAGATGGCTGCTACGCCACGGCGGGCGTGGTAACAGGAATGATAGTCCCACCCTCGGTGGTACGGGAGTGCATCGTGCGTTCGAATCATTCTGCTTCGCGTGTCGTCTGGACTCTGACCCTGTGTACCAGCCTGGCGCTCCTGGGCGATAGCACCCTGTATGCCGTGCTCCCCTCGTACCACCCCGCTGTAGGCATCGGCGTTGTCCAGGTTGGGTGGCTGCTGAGCATGAACCGTCTCGTGCGCCCGCCCCTCAACATGCTGAGCGGCTGGCTGTCACAGCGCCTCGGGCCGCGCACCCCCTACATCGTCGGCCTGAGCATCGGCGCCCTCTCGACCATCGGCTACTCGCTGTGCCGCGGCTTTTGGCCGCTCTTGGCCATGCGCGCCCTGTGGGGTGTCGCCTGGGCGCTCCTGGCCGTCTCTGCCTATGGGCTAATGCTGGATGTGACCGTCGAGAGCACCCGCGGCCGGCTGGCCGGCATCTATACCTCGATCTCGTATTTCGGCGGCGCGCTCGGCGCCATGGGGGGCGGGTTCCTCGTGGACGCGCTGGGGTTCTCGCCGGCCATGTTCATCCTCGGGGCGCTCAGCATCGGCGCTAGCCTGTTGGCCCTGACGTTACCGCGCACCCAGCACCTGCCGGCGCGGCACGTCGCTCCCGGCGTGAGCCTCGCCTGGCGCCCGCGCCTGCAGGCGTGGGCGCACGCCCTGCGCCGCCTGGACGCTCGTCTGTGGCTCGTCCTGGCGCTCTCCTTTGCCCACCGCTTCCTGTTCGCCGGCGTGTTCTACTCGACCTTTGGCCTCTACCTCCAACAGACGCTCGGCGAGTCGCTGCACGTCGGGGCAGCCGTGATCGGCGTCGCATCCTTCACCGGCACCGTCCTGTTCCTGCGCAACGTGGTCTCGGTGCTGGTAGGCCCGGGGCTCGGCTACCTCAGCGACGTCCTCGGTGAGCGATCCCGCGTGCTCCTCCTCGGAGAGGTCCTGGGGGTGGCCGCACTGGCGTGCCTCGCTCTCGCCGACTCGCTGTGGATTTCCGCTGCGGGCGTGCTGCTCGCCGCCATGGCCTATGGCATCGTGCCGCCCATGCTCGTCTCCTGGATGGGCGACCTCACCCGCACCGGCGCCCGCGGCACCATCGTGGGCGGCTACCAAACGATGGGCGATCTGGGCTCCGGGGTGGGGCCGCTGGTCGCCTATGCCCTGGCGGCCGCCTGGGGCCTGTCGGCCGTCTACGGCCTGGGCGCAGCCCTCTGCGCGCTCACCGTACCGCTGATCCTGCTCGTCCGGTCCCGCGCCGCGGGTCGGGCGCCGCTTGCGGTAGCCGATCACGGCGCGCACGGCGCGTGATCGCCCCGTTCCGTCACGACGATTCTGAGTCAAACCTTCGGTATGCTACACCTGACGCGTCGGCATCAGCGGCGATTTCTTGAACGCCGCTCCGCCAAGCACCCATAGGAGGGCTCCTTGGAGATCCGGCCCGTCATCGCCAGCTACACCGGCGAGACCTATCGCGCCATCCGCGCCCATCTCCGCGCTGAGGTGCTGCGCCTCATCGTGCGCATCGCCGAGGCGCCCCTGCCGGCCGCGGAATTCGACCGTCGGGTGGTGGGCGAGCTCATCGCAATGCGCGTGCTGCGCGAGGTCGATGGCATGGTCCGCCTAGATACCGCCGTGTTCTCTGAGGACGATATCATTCGCATCAACGCCGTCGTCGCGCCGCTGGGGCGGCAGCTGGCCGCTGCCCTCGCCGACGTCGTCGCCCCGCTGCGCGACGTGCCGCCGGAAACGGTCACCTTTCTCGTCGGGGTGCTCGGTGTGCAGCAGAGCCTAGGAGAGGTCCTGCGGGAAAGCGGCCTGGCCGTCGATTGGGCCGCCTTTGGTGGCACGTACGCCCGCAGCAAGGTGGATTTCCACGCGGTGTGTGACGCCCAGGAGGCGCTGGGCCCCGACCTGCTGAACAAGAGCGTGTTCCGCGGCGCGCGGTACAGCGCGGTGTTCATCGGCCCCGGCGGCCGGAGCTATCTCCTGCGGCCCGATGCCGCCTCCGGCGCCGCCTCCGGTGTCGCCGGTGATGCGGCCGGCGATGCGGCCGGCAACACCCCCGACGATGTCGCAGCGCTCAACACCTATCTCACCGACGCCTACGCCGCGCTCCTCGCCGGCACGCTGGACGACGCGGCGCTGCGATCGGCCGCCGAGCGCGTCGGCCTATGGCGAGACGGCGCGCCGGCCGCGCCGGTGATCACCCCAGAGACGATGGCGCGCTACGCGCCCACGGTGGACGCCGTGGGCGCCATCACCGCCTCGCAATTTGTCGACAAGATGGGTACCATGCGGGCGCTGCTGGCGTCCACTACCAGCGGCAGACAGGGGGTGCCCCCTGAGAACATGATGCTCCATCTGTGGCGCTATGTGCGACGCAGCATCGCGCGTGGGCTCTACGCCGAGGGCATTCTGACCGATCGGCTGCCCGACACGGGGCTGACAACGGTATTCTATGCCAACGACGTGACGCTGCTCGCGCGGCTCCTCGCATAGCTACTGGAGACAACCACCACACCAACAGAGGGCGGAAGCGATAGCGATGATCATCAAGAACCGTGACCGGCTCCTTTCCCATGGCAACGTCGCTGGTCGACGCATCGTCCTGGACATCCTGGAGGCGGGGATGGCGGCCGCCGATCCCTACCAGAACACGCGGGATCTCATCCGTGTCGAGGACGGCAAGCTCATCGTCGGCAACGAGCGCATCCCACGCACCGAGTCCCCCCAGATCGCGTCCCTCGGCCTGCCCGGCGGCGCGACGTCCGCCGAACCGCTGGTGTTCGACCTCGCCAAGGTCCGCAACATCTATGTCGTCGGCGGAGGCAAGGCCGCCCAGCGCATGGCCAAGGCCATGGAGGATGCCCTGGGGGATCTCATCACCGAGGGACACATCAACGCCAAGAAGGGAGACCAGGTCTACCTCGAGCGCATCGGGGTGACGCTGGCCGGCCATCCCCTGCCCGATGAGGACAGCGTGGCAGGCGCGCGCCGTATCCTCGAGATCGAACGCAAGGCGCGGGAGGGCGATATCGTCTTTGTGTCCACCTCGGGGGGCGGCTCGGCCCTCATGGCCCTGCCGGCGCCCGGCATCACCCTGGAGGACCTTCAGGAGGTCTATCGCATCCTCTATTTCCAGTGCGGCGCGCCCATGCCGGTGGCCAACGCCGTGCGCAACCTGTTGACCATCCTACGCCTCAAGCACGGGCGCCACGTACGCGGCGCCACGCTCATCCAGGTGTCCACACCGGAGGAGCCGCCCAAGGTCCGCACGCACCTGAGCCAGCGCCCCGACGCGGTCGACCCCTACGAGCACGCCATCGCCATTCTCCACCGCTATGGCTGCTGGGAGACGGTGCCCGAGTCCGTCCGCGCCTACCTCCTGCGCGCCGATCCCCAGTACGGGCCGCTGCGCCCCGACGAGTGGTGCGGCCCGAACAAGCACTACTTCCGGGTGATGGGCCCTGAGGTGATGCTCGACGCCGCCCTGGCCAAGGCCGCTGCGTTGGGCGTCTCGGCGACGGTGCTCGCCTCGAGCCTGAACGACGTCGAATCCCAGGCGGCGGGCGAGGTGTTGGCCCACATCGCGCAAGAGATCGAGACCCTCGACCGACCCCTCCCCGCCCCCTGCGCGCTCATCTGTGGTGGCGAGCTGGTGGTGGCCACCGGTGACGAGACGGGCATCGGCGGCCGCAATCAAGAGTTCACGCTGTCGACGGTCAAGCGCATCGCCGGCAGCACGCGCATCGTGGTGGGATCGGCCGACTCGGACGGCTCGGACGGCCCCACGGACGTAGCGGGAGCGATCGTCGACGGCTACACCGCGGAGCGCGCGGCCGCACTGGGTATCGATATCGATGAGGCGCTGCGCCGCCATGACAGCCACACCGCCCTCCACACCCTGGGCGAGACCATCGATACGGGCATCCTCACCACGAACGTGCGTGACCTGCGCGTCATCTATGTCGCCGGGGCGGAGCGTTGATGGCCACGGCGGCTGTGTACTGGAGGTTACGGTAGCGGCTAGACGTCCCGGTGAGAGGAGGAGCACCATGTCCAACACGACGTTTTCCGGGCCGATCCGCGTGAGCCCCAACGGGCGCTACTTTGTGGACGCCAACGCAGAGCCCTTCTTCTGGCTCGGTGACACCGCCTGGCCCCTCTTTACCCAGTACGCGGTGGAGGAGGCAGAGGCCTATATCGCCAACCGCGCCGGACACGGGTTCACCGTCATCCAGGGCGTGCTCGCCTGGGGCGGAGGCTCGGGATTCGAAGAGGCACTGCCCGGCCCCAACCCCTACGGAGAGCGGCCCTGGCGCGACGGGCCCCATCAGCCCAACGACGCCTTTTTTGAGCATGTGGACCATCTCGTCGACGTCGCCGCGCGCCACGGGATCGTCCTGGCCATGCTGCCCACCTGGGGCTACTATGTCAACGACACCGCCGTGCTGAATCCCGAGAACGCGCGCATCTACGGCCGTTGGCTCGGCGCCCGCTACCGCGACGCCACGAACATCATCTGGGTGAACGGCGGCGACCTCATTCCCACCGGCTCGGAGGATACCTGGCGGGCGTTGGCGCTAGGGCTGCGCGAGGGCGACGCCGGCACCCACCTCATCACCTACCACCCCTGCGGCTGGCGTCATTCGTCCCAGTTCTTCCACGATGACGATTGGCTCGATTTCAACATGATCGAAACGTGGACCGAGTGGGCCAAGGTCTATCCTGCCGTGCTGAGCGATACCTTTCTCACGCCCATCAAGCCCGTGGTGCTCGGCGAGGGTGCTTACGAGAACGGCCCGGAATACCCCCTGGGCCCCATCACGCCCCTCATCGTGCGGCGGCAGATGTGGTGGGCGTTCATGGCTGGCGGCTACATGACGTACGGGCAGGATCGCATGTGGCGCATGGGTCCGGGGTGGACGGAGACGTTCGATACCCCGGGCGCCGTGCACATGGGCATCTTTCGCCGGATCGTGACCTCTGGCCAGGCGAAGCCTGGCTCGAGGCC
>DUUT01000220.1 GCA_012841405.1 Chloroflexota bacterium | reverse complement strand
CGCCCCGGAGGGCATAGACCGTCAGGTCGCGCGGGGAGGATGCGCAGCGCAGACCCGCCGCCGCGAACGCGCGCTGCGACGCCACGTTGTCGACGGCGACGACGCCGCGAAAGCGCTGCACCCCGCGGCTCTGCGCGTCGGCCATGGCCGCCCGCAGCAGGGCGGTGGCGATCCCACGCCGCCGATCGCTCGGCAGCACGCCGAGCATGTCCAGCTCGAGGCGCGGGCCGCCATCGGTGGGCGTCTCGATGGCAGAGCAAAAGCCGACGACCCACCCGCCACGCAGGGCGAGGTAGGCGTGGTGCTCCGGCCGCCGTAGGACGCCGAGCACCTCCACGGGGGTATAGGGGCTGTCGCCCAGGCTGTGTCGCTCCACCTCCAACAGGGCGTGGGCGTCGGTCAGCGTGGGGCGAGCGGGGCGGATCACCAACGCGGGGTCGGGCACAGTGGGCCTCATGGAACGATGCTCATGGGATCGATATTTGACGACTCGTGGAGCCCCTGGCTATGATGGCGGCGATGAGTGACGTACGGGCCAGAGGGGAGCGAGCCATGGGTATCTACCAGGAATATGCCGCCGTCTATGACGCTTCAGGGCAGATCTCGTTCAGCCTGCGCATGGTGCCCTACCTCCAGCAGCTCCTGGAGCGCCATCCGGTGGAGGGAAAGACGCTCCTCGAGCTGGCCTGCGGCACGGGCACGGTGGCCATCGCCTTTGCCGATGCCGGCTGGCGCGTCTATGGGGTGGATGGCTCCGCAGAGATGCTGGCCCAGGCGCGCGCCAAGGTGGAGGCGATGGATGGCCCCCCCGCGGGCCGCGTGCCCATCTGGAGTCAGCAGGACATGCGCCGCTTTGAGCTGCCCGAGCGCGTCCACCTCGCCACCTGCCTGTACGACAGCCTGAACTATATGCTGACCAGTGATGACCTGCTGGCGGCGTTCCGCAGCGTCTATCGCGCCCTGCTGCCGGGGGGGGTGTTCCTGTTCGACATGAACACCGCCTGGGCGCTGGCGACGCAATGGGACGACGAGACGATGGTCATCGACACGCAAGACCTCACCATCATCTTTCAGAGCACCTACGACGCCACGCGGCAGCGCGTCTCACTCATCGCCACGATCTTTCAGCGCGTCGGCGAGCTCTACCACAAGATCGTCGAACACCACGTCGAGCAGGCCTACCCCGAGGAGCACATTGCCACGCTGCTCACCGATGCCGGCTTTCGCGTCGAGGCGAGCTACCACTGCTTCCGCACGACGCCCCCCACGGCGAGCACCGGCCGCATCATGTGGGTCGCCAGGAAACCCTGACCGCCGCGCGCCAGATGACAGGGGCGCTTCCAGGGCACAGCGCCCCCCCTCCCCGCTGTGCCGACGGTATCCTCTGGCCTCTGGTGCCCCTACCGGGGTCGCGGCACGTGGAGAGCCCGGCCGCGGGCGGCGAGGGCGGCCTCGGCGATGGCCTCGCCCAGGGTGGGGTGCGGGTGGATGGTGCGCTCCAGCTCGTCGAGCGTCGCCTCCAGGCCGATGGCCAGCGTCCCCTCGAGCACCAGGTCGCTGGCGTGGGGGCCCACGATGTGCACGCCGAGCACGGCGCCATGCTCCGCCTCGGCGACGACCTTGCAGAAGCCCTCCGTCTCCCCCAGGGCCACCGCCTTGCCGTTGTTGGGGAAGGCAAAGACGCCCACCTGCACCGCGTAGCCCGCGGCCCGCGCCTCCTCCTCCGTCAGCCCCACGGAGGCCGCCTCGGGGAGGGTAAACACGCAGCTCGGCACGGCGCGATAGTCCATGCCCACTGCGCCCGGCGCCCCCCCGCCCAGCGCGTCCTCCGCCGCCACGATCCCCTGGTGGGAGGCCACATGGGCCAGCATGGCGCCCTCCGCCGCCACATCGCCGATGGCGTACAGCCCCGGCACGGCGGTGCGCATGCGGTGATCCGTCTGGATGCCCTGGCGCGTCGGCTGGATGCCCAGCGCCTCGAGCCCCAGCCCCTCGACGTTCGGGCGACGGCCGAGGGCCGAGAGCACCCACTGTGCCTCGACGTGCTGCTCCCCCGCGGGGGTCTCCAGGGTGACGCGCGCGCCCCCAGCCCCCGAGGTAATGCCGGTGACGCGCGTGCCGGTGCACACCGTCACCCCGCGCTGCGCCAGCGACCAGGCCACCCCCTCGCCGATGGCGCCATCGAGCAGCGGCAGGAGGCGCGGCAGCATCTCGATCACCGTCACCTCCACGCCCAGCGCCCGGTAGAGGCTGGCGAACTCGCAGCCGATGACGCCGCCCCCGAGGATGCACAGGCTCGCGGGGAGCGCGGCGAGCGCCAGCGCCTCGCGATGGGTGAGCACCGCCGGGCCATCGAGCCCGGGGATGGGCACCGCCATGGGGCGCGCGCCGGTGGCCACGATGATGCGCTCAGCCACCAGCGTGTCGCGGCCATCCGCCAGCTCCACGGCGATGGTCGTCGGGCTGCTGAGCGTCGCCGTACCGTGGATCACCTCCACCCCCGCGCGCTGCAGGAGCAGCGTCACGCCGCCCACCATCTGCTGCACGACGCGCTCCTTGCGCGCCTGCATGGCGGGCCAATCGATGGTCGGCGTGCCCGCCAGGACGCCAAAGGTGCCCGCCTCCCGGACGAGGGCGTACACCTCGGCGCTGCGCAGCAGGGCCTTGGTGGGGATGCAGCCCTCGTTGAGGCAGACCCCGCCGATGGCGTCGCGCTCGATGCAGGCGACGCTGGCGCCGTGCTGCGCCGCGCGAAGGGCCGCCACATAGCCCCCCGGCCCGCTGCCGATGACGGCCACGTCGTATCGTCGTGCCATGATGCCTCCCGGACGTTAAGAGTCGTAATGCAGGATCCGATTGCGTCGCGCGTAACGGGGTTCCCCGCGCCGCCAGTCGGTGGTCACCGCGCGTCGTCCTTCGGTGAGCGGTCCAACAGGCCACGCGCCACCACCTCGCGCATGACGAGGCCCGGGTCGAGCAGCCACGGACCATCATCACGCAAGCGCACAGCGGCGTCCTCGCCCTCGTGCAGTGCGACGGCGCGTTCGCCGTCCATGGCGAGGAGAATGGGGCGTTCGGGGACCACGGCAACCGCCTCGCCCAGCGCCAGCCGAGACGCCGAGACGACGCCCACTTCGGCCAGGATGCCCGGGCCGATGGCGGCCAGAACGCGGCGCCGTGCCTGAGGGGAGAGTTGCAGGGCGACGCCGAGGGGCTCCTCCGGATCCACGGGGTGCAGCGCCCCGGCGATGGCCGAAATACCGATACTGGCGGGGTCCGCGCGGGTCACCATCACCTGGCGCAGATCGCCGGCGTTCCACACGGCACGCGCACCGACAAAGCGCCCGGCCAGCGTAGCCATATCGACCAGAGCACCATCCACCGAGGCGCCGTTCACCAGCAGCTCGAGCCACTTGTGCCGGATAGAGACCCGCACCGCGTCAATGCCGTGAAGCGCCACGGCAGCGGCCGCCATGCCGGCCACGGTGCCCTCCACAAAGGTGGGAAGGACATTGTTCGTCCCCGTCGAGAGGGGCAAGAGCGGAATGTTCCCCGCCCCCTTGGACACCATACGCACGGTGCCGTCGCCTCCCAGGACGACCACGACCCGCACCCCACGCTCCGCCATCAGCCTGGCGGCGTGCTCCGAATCCTCCGGCTCGCCCGTGACGGGCATATCCACGAGCTCGAGGGCGGGCGCCTCTTGGTCGGCATAGCTCAGCCCATCGATGGCGCGCTCGCCGAGGTGGTAGGTGTCGGGCATGATGAGCGCGCGCTCGACGCCGAGGGCGCGGAGGCCGATGAGGACGCGGCGAATGATGGCCACCTTGCCCTGATTATCGACGACCGTAGCGTGCCCCACCAGCCGGCGGATATCCTTACCCGACGCGGGGTTGGCAATGATGCCGACGCGGACAACATCCTGGTTCAGGGCTGCCCTCCCTGGTAAAAGCCACACACCTCTTCGGCGGACGGGAGTGAGGGCTGAGCGCCGAGCCGGGTGGCCGCCAGCGTCCCGGCACAGGTGGCAAAGCGAACGGCATCCACCAGATCGCGACCCTGCAGAAATGCGGCTGCCAGGCCGCCGACGAACGCATCCCCTGCGGCCGTGGTGTCCACGACGGGCACGCGACGCGCGGGCACGTGCGCCGACCGCTCCCGGGTGACGAGCAGCGCGCCCCGCGCGCCGAGCGTAATGACAGCCATGTACACGCCGCGGTCGAGCAGGGCCATGCCCGCCGCGGACACGGTCTCGAGGTCGTCGTTGACGGGGAGCCCCGCCAGCGTCTGCGCCTCGTACTCGTTGACCACGAGGCAATAGACCCCACGCATAAAGTCGTCATCCACGCGCTGTGCCGGCGCGGCGTTCAGGATGACGCGCAGATCGAGCTCGCGCGCCATCTGCAGGGCCGTGTGCACCACGGGGATGGGGACCTCGAGCTGCGCGATGAGAAAGCGGGCGCTGGCGAGCAGGTCCCGGGCGTTGAGGAGGTCCGCCCGCGAGACGCGCCCGTTCGCGCCGGGTACGACGACGATCGAGTTCTCCGCCGCGTCGTCGACGACGATCAGGGCGACGCCCGTGCTCTCGCGCTCATCGACGGCCACGTGATCCATCTCGACGCCCTGCGCGCGCATGTTCTCCAGGAGGGCGGAGCCAAAGCTATCCTTGCCCACGCGGCCGATCATCTCGACGCTGACCCCAAGGCGCGCCGCCGCGGCGGCCTGATTGGCGCCCTTGCCCCCGGGCACCGTGACAAAGGGCCCGCCCATGACCGTCTCGCCGGGGCGCGGCATGCGCTCCGTGCGCACGACCAAGTCCATGTTCAGGCTACCGAGGACGACCACATCGGGCACCGCACCCACCTCCCCTCGTGTTGGCTCATCGTAGCGATTCTAGCACAGGAGGAAAGGCGGGGTCAAAAGGCCCCGGTGCGAAGGAGGTCCTGCTGCGCGGAGGCCTCCCCTCGCCGGGCGCCCGCGGCCGCACAGGGTTCCCGGTGGCGGCCGTAGCGGGTGGCCGGTCAGACGAACGACAGTGCCGGAGGCGGCGGGGGCACCACGCCATCACCCCGGCCCAACACCTCGGCGCGCAACGTGGCCAGCGTCTCGGCGCCGGCGGCGGTGGTCGGCAGGAGCAGCGGCCGCGCGGCGTTGTCGAACAGCCGCGCCGCCACGGCGGGTGGGATCTCGAGCCGGGCGAACACCCAGGCCAGCAGCTCGCCGTAGAGGTGCACGTGGCGGAAATCGGCGAACGAGGAGGTGGGTTGGCCGTCCCACGTGAGGCGACGCACCTCGGCGAACTCGGCGCCCGCCAACACCGCCTCGACAAAGGTCACCGTCTCGGGGCCATAGTGCCAGTAATCGTCGCTCGAGAGGCCGGCCAAGTTGGGCTCGGCGTCACCAAAGAGGTAGCGGGCCACGTCGCGGCCATAGACCTTGTAGCCGGTGCTCAGATCGGGCACGCCCATGCCGGTGCAGTGCGCGAGGTTCAGGGCCCGCCCCTCTCGGGCGAGGCGATAGGCCAGTGCATCGAGGGTCACGCGGTCGAGGAGCGTCTCCAGCTCCCCCCGAGCCCACCCCATGGGCCGGTGCCGGTTGGCGCGCGCCCCCGCCACGATGAGGTTCGTGTGCCCGTACGCCCCGGCCAGCTGGGCAGCGGCCCGCACCAGATGGGGCAGATCGGAGAGGGCGTGGTCGCCGTCACCGTCGCGCACCACGGCATAGCGCACCGTGGGCAGCGCCGAGAGGAGGGCGCGCAGCCCATGGCGCATCGCGGCGAGCTTGCCCTGGTTCTCCCGGAGCCGCATGAGGCGAAAGGTCGCACCCCCCTGCCCTAGGGCGCGACGCACCTCATCGGCCAGGCGATGGGTGCGCTCATCGCCATCCACCACCACCCAGACATGGTCCAGCGGCACGTAGTGGTGACAATCGCCGAGCGTCATCCACAGGAGGCGGCGCACGAGGTCATCGGAGGGCGTTGCGGAAAAGTAGGCCGGCACCACCATTCCGGTGAGACGGCCCAGTTCGGCATGATCGAGCCAGGGATCCATGGCATGCTCCTCTGCGTCGTTACCGGCAAGGATGGCACGTGCCAGGCGCGCTGTCAATGGAGGGGACGCGCCGCTGCGGCGGCACAGAGGTGTCCTGAACTCGGAGCACAGCGCGCCGGCGTTGACAGCCCCCCGCCGCCATGCTAAGGTGGCGGCGCTGCGCAAGCCACTTCCAGGAGATCGCCATGCCTCACGAGCGCTTTCGCTTTCGGACGCTGGATGCCCTCGCGGCGCGGATCACCGAGCTCGGCCTCGACCTGCCCGTTAGCGACGACCTCTCGCCGCTGGCCCGGAGGGTGCGCATCGGCGACCGCGAAACGCCCAACGCGCTGGCCATCCCCCCCATGGAGGGGTGCGATGGCACGGCAGACGGCGCGCCTGACGAGCTCACCCGGCGCCGCTACCAGCGGTTCGCACGCGGTGGAGCGGGGCTCCTGTGGTTCGAGGCGACGGCTGTGGTCTATGAGGGGCGCGCCAACCCGCGGCAGCTCTACCTCACCCCCGAGAACGCCCCCGCCTTTGCGCACATGCGCGAGGAGGCGCTGGCGGCCGGTCGCGACGCCAACGGCTCCGACTATGCCCCGTTCACCGTGCTCCAACTGACGCACTCGGGACGCTACAGCCGCCCCGGGGCGGCGCCGGCACCGATCATTGCTCACCACGATGGCCTACTCGATACGGTGTTCAACCTCCCGCGCGACTATCCCCTCATCACCGATGAAGCGCTGGATCGCCTGCAGGATTGCTACGTGGCCGCGGCGCGCCTCGCCCACGCGTGCGGCTTTGACGCCGTCGATATCAAGAGCTGCCATCGCTACCTGATCTCCGAGCTGCTCGCCGCCCACACGCGCCCCGGCCGCTACGGCGGCTCGTTCGCGAACCGCACGCGGCTGTTGCTCGACGTGGTGCGGCGCGTACGCGCAGAGGTGCCCGGCATCCAGGTCGCCGTACGCCTGAACGTCTTTGACGGCCACCCCTACCCCTGGGGCTGGGGTGTGAGCACCGACGACGCCACCACGCCGGACCTCGAGGAGCCGCTGCGGCTCATCGGCCTCCTGCAAGAGGCGGGGGTGACGCTGCTCAACGTGACCGCCGGCAACCCCTACTATACGCCGCACATCAACCGCCCCTTTGATGTCAACGTCGTGGGGGGGTACACGCCGGAGGAGCACCCCCTCGTGGGCGTGACGCGGCTCATCCACCTCGCCCGTGCCGTCAAGGAGTACTCCCCCGAGCTGACGGTCGTCGGCACGGGGTACTCGTGGCTGCGCCACCACCTGGGCAACGTGGCCGCCGCGGTGATGGCGCGAGGGTGGGTCGATCTCGTTGGCGTAGGACGCGGCGCGTTCGCCTACCCCGATTTCGCCCGTGATCTGCTCACCACGGGGCGGATGAACGCGCGCCAGGCGTGCATCACCTGCAGCCGCTGTACCCAAATCATGCGCGACCACGGCCGCGCGGGGTGCGCCATCTTGGATCGCGCGGTGTACGGCCCGATCTATGAGGCGGGACGCGGGGGCGCCGGGCAATAGAGGTTGATCGGCCCCCTCACCCCTGCCCCT
>DUUT01000219.1 GCA_012841405.1 Chloroflexota bacterium | reverse complement strand
CGATGGCGCTCTCCGTCTCGGCCGTCGACGCAGCAGCGCCCCACCTGCACGAGGAGTACAGCAGCGAGGGGCCCACCAACGGGCCGGGGGGTACGGCGAGCGGCGGGTACATCAAGCCGAACCTGGCGGCGTACGACAGCGTTTCTACAGCGAGCTATGGAGCGCGCACCCCGTCGGGTGCGTTCGCGGGCGCTCGGGCAGCGGCGGCGCACGTGGCCGGTGCGGCGGCGCTCGTGCGCGGTGCCTACCCCGGCTACACGCCAAGCCAGGTGCAGGCGTTGCTGGCCTCACGTGCCGTGGACATGGGCACTATCGGCCTCGACACGGTCTACGGCCATGGCCGCCTCCACCTGGGCGCCGCACCGTCGGCTACCCCCATCGTCACCCGCACCCCCACGCGCACTCCGACCACCTCGCCCACGCCCACGGTCAAGCCCCGCACGGCGAGGCCGGTGCGGTTGCCGCTGATGCTGCGCGGCAGGTATCAAGGGCGCCGCTTCCTGGTGAACGACCCCTACTACGACTGGCAGTGGGGGATGGCGGCGATCGGCGTGGAGGACGCTTGGCCGCTGGGCAGCGGTGCCGGCATCGTCGTGGCCGTGGTGGATTCGGGAGTGGACATGTTCCATCCCGACCTGGCGTCCAAGCTCGTGGGCGGCTATGACGTCGCCAATGGCGACTCCTGGCCCCAAGATAACAACGGCCATGGCACTCATGTCGCCGGGATCGTGGGGGCGGTGACGGGCAATGGGATTGGCGTCGCCGGCGTGGGGTGGGACACGCGGATCATGCCGGTCAAGGTCTTGGACGACGAGGGCAGGGCGTCGGCCTACGAGGTCGCCACGGCCATCGAGCGCGCCGTCGATGGGGGAGCGCGGATCATCAACCTGAGCCTGGGATCGGCGTACCGATCGGACCTGCTCGAGAGCGCCACTACCTATGCCTACGCGCGGGGTGTGCTGGTGATCGCCTCCGCCGGGAACTCGGCGGATGAGGGCAACCCCGTCACCTATCCCGCGGCGAACCCGAACGTGCTGGCGGTGGGCGCCACGACACCCGACGGGAGGCGCGCCACGTTCTCCGAGTACGGCTGGTTCGTCGACCTTGCCGCCCCGGGCGTCGAAATCTTGAGCACCTTCTGGGACGCGGCGTATGGTTCCGACTATGCCTTCGGGTCCGGCACCTCGCAGGCGGCGCCCTTTGTCTCGGGGCTGGCCTCCCTCGTGTGGAGCCGCAACCCGGCGCTGACGAACGATCAGGTGGCCGGCATCCTCATGGGCACCGCCACGGACCTCGGCCCGGCCGGGCGCGATGACCAGTTTGGCTACGGCCTCATCAACGCTCGCGCCGCCGTGCGGGCTACCGCTGCCGGGCACACCCTGGCCGCCGCGATGCCGACGGAGGCGCCGCTGGAGGCGAGCGTCGCCCGCGCGTTGGCGCAAGAGGCGCGCGAGAGCGACACACCGGTGCGCCCCGGCGTGGTGCTCCTGCGGCCGGGCCCGACGTTCTCCACCGCCGCGTTGCCGACGCTGCTCGGCGTGGAGGACGTCGAGATCGATACGGAGCTCTCGGCGCTCGGCTACCTGCGCCTGCGAGTGCCCGAGGGGCAGGAGCGGGACGTCGCCGCCCGGCTGATGGCCGAAGGATCGGCCATCGTTGCCGAGCCGGACTATGTGCTGACCCTCTGGGATTGACGGCGCAACGCCCGTCGCCGCCTGACAGGCACGACGAAGGGCTCCGGCGCACACCCCGCCGGAGCCCTTGAGATCGGCGCGCCGTTCGACTAGAATGAGGGTGTGTCGGCACGCGTGCGCCACGACACCGCACCCACGCTGCGTAGTACCCTCGTCACCCCCCGACTCTAACACTGCCTGCCGACCGGTTGTCGTCACTCGGAATGCCCCGTCGCCGCCCCACCGTCGGGCGACGGTGCGTCTGCTGTGGTCGAAAGGGGGCGCACAGAGCGATGGAGAGACAGGCACGAATGCGGGCGCGCACGCACGAGGAGCTGCTGGAGACCATCTGGCGGCTCTCGCGACAGATCATCGCGATCACCACCAAGGCGGGGTCGGGGCATCCCTCCAGCTCCCTCTCCGAGATCGATATCCTGACGGCGCTCTACTTTGGCGGGGTGCTGCGCTACGATCCCGAGTACCCCGAATGGCCGGATCGCGATCGATTCATCCTCAGCAAGGGGCACGGCGTACCGGGGTTGTACGCCGTGTTGGCCGAGGCGGGGTACTTTGACCCCGCGCTGTTGCCGACGCTGCGCGAGCTGGGCAGCCCGCTGGAGGGGCACCCCAACATGCGGGTGCTGCCGGGGATCGAGGCGTCCACCGGCTCCCTGGGGCAGGGGCTGTCCATCGGCCTGGGGCATGCCCTCGCGGCGCGCGTGGATGGTCGTGACTACCGCGTCTACGTCCTCATCGGCGATGGTGAGGCCGACGAGGGGCAGATCTGGGAGGCGGCCATGGCGGCGGCCAAGTATCGCACCGATAACCTCACCGCCATTTTGGACTATAACAAGTACCAACAGACCGGCGCCGTGGCTGAGGTGATGCCCTCGCTGGCGCCGGTCGCCGAAAAGTGGCAGGCCTTTGGCTGGCACACCGTCGAGATCGACGGGCACGACCTCACGGCCATTCTCCGGGCGTTCGATGAGGCCCGGCAGCGCGTGGGGCAGCCACAGATCATCATCGCGCACACCCTGAAGGGGCGGGGGCTGTCTCCTTTTGAGCAGGATGAAACGAACCGCAAGCACGGAGTACCCCTCACGCCCGACGAGGCCGAGATCGCTCTGGCCGAGCTGGATCGCACGTTCGGGCGGACGTCAGGAGGCGGATGATGGACATCGGCAAGGCCATCGGGCTGGAGTATGGCGCGCCTACGCGTAACGCCTTTGGTGAGGAGCTGCGAGCGCTGGGCGGCGAGAATCCGAACCTCGTGGTGGTGGATGGTGATGTCGCCAACTCGACGCGTACGGAGTACTTTGCCAAGGTGTATCCCGAGCGCTTTTTCAACGTCGGCATCGCCGAGAGCAACCTCATCGGCGTGGCCAGTGGGTTGGCGGCCTCGGGCAAGGACGTGGTGGCGGCGAGCTTTGCCGCCTTTTTGCTGAACAACGCCTACGAGCAGATCCGCATGACCATCGCCTTCCCGCGCATCGGCGTCAAGCTCGTGGGGTCGCACAGCGGCATCAGCATCGGCGAGGACGGTCCGAGTCAGATGGCCATCGAAGATATTGCCCTGGCCACGCCATTGCCCCACATGACGGTGCTGGTGCCCGCCGATGCCCCCTCGATGCGGGCGGCTACGCGCGCCATGTTCGCCCAGGAGGGGCCCGTCTACCTGCGCACCGGTCGCTCCCAGGTGCCCGTGGTGTACGATGACGGTGCGCCGTTCACCATCGGTCGGGCCAACGTGCTGCGCGAGGGCGATGACCTCACCATCGTCGCCTGTGGCCTGATGGTCGCTGCGGCGCTCGAGGCCGCCGAGGCGCTGCGCGCCGACGGCATCGCGGCGCGGGTGCTCGACATGCACACGATCAAGCCGCTGGATGACGACGCCCTCGAGCGCGCGGCGCGCGAGACGGGGGCCATTGTGACCGCCGAGGAGCACCTGCTGGATGGCGGCTTGGGCGCCGCGGTGGCGCGCTCCATCGCGCAGCGCCACCCGGTGCCGGTGGCCATGGTCGGGATCGACAACCGGTACGCCGAGTCGGGTGCCCCGCAGGAGCTGTTGGACAAGTATGGCCTCACCGCGCGGCACGTCGTCGAGGCGGCGAGGGGCGTGCTGCGCAAAAAAGGCGTGCGGGGCAAGAGAGGATGATGCACCATGCGTCTGTCGCTCCTCAGCAGTGCCTTCCCGTCGGGTGGCGCCATCCCGCGGCGCCACACGTGTGAGGGCGAAAACCTGTCGCCGCCGTTGCGGTGGAGTCGGCTCAGCGAGGAGGTCCGCAGCCTCGTCCTCCTCGTGGAGGACCCCGAGGCCGCGGCGGGGGGCACCTTTTGCCACTGGGTGCTGTACAACATCCCCCCCGATCGGGAGGGCTTGCCCGAGGGGGTCGAGGCGGGCGGCGCGTTACCGTGGGGGGCCATGCAGGGGCGCAACGACTTTGGCAATCTACGCTACGAGGGCCCCTGCCCCCCGCTCAACACCGAGCACACCTACTACTTTCGGCTCTATGCCC
This sequence comes from Chloroflexota bacterium, assembly GCA_012841405.1. GTDB lineage: Bacteria > Chloroflexota > Anaerolineae > UBA1429 > UBA1429 > DUUT01. The sequence continues at coordinate 2,877 of DUUT01000219.1, read as the reverse complement.
TCGATGCCCCGCTCGATATTGCTGCGGGGGCGACGAGAGATCAGGTGGTGCGCCGCATGGAGGGGCACATCCTGGAGCAGGCCGAACTCGTCGGGCGCTATGGGCGGCGGTAGGGGGCGACGCGTTGCTTGCCGCTGCCCCGGACCAGCCCCGCCTGCGCCGCAGCCGAGCGGCAGGCTAACCTTGGGCGTACGAGGAGGGCATCACGTTTGACACGCTCAGGTGTTATCACGAATAATGGCAGCCGATGCATCGATGGGAGACACCATGAGCGTAGATACACATCGTATTGCCCTCATCACCGACAGCACCGCCGACATCCCGCCCGAACTCCTGGAGCGGTACGGGATCTTGGTGCTGCCGCTTTACGTGCTCTGGGGAGAAGAGACCTATCGCGATGGAGTGGACATCTCCAAGGCCGCGTTCTATGAGCGCATTGCCCGCGAGACAGAGCCCCCCAAGACATCGCAACCGACGCCGATGGATTTCGTGCGCTTGATTCGCGCCTGTCACTGCCAGGAGGCGCTGATCATCCCGCTCAGTGGGGCGCTGAGTGGCACCGTCAATGCGGCGATGCAGGCCGCTCAGATGGTGGACATCCCCGTGCACGTCGAGGACTCGCGCGCTATCTCGATGGCCCTCGGCTGGCAAGTGCTGGCGGCTGCCCGTGCCCGGGAGGCGGGCGGTGGCCTGGAGGACATGGTGGCGGCCGCCCGCGCGGCTCGGGCCGCTCAGCGGGCCCTCTTTACCGTGGACACGCTCGAGTACCTGCACCGCGGCGGGCGGATCGGTGGGGCGGCGGCGTTCCTGGGCACCGTGCTGCAACTCAAACCGGTGCTGCGCATGGATACCACCACCGGCCGCGTGGAAGCGGTGGAGCGCTGTCGCACGCGCCGCAAGGCACTGAAACGGATCTGCGAGATCGCTTTCGAGGGGCTCGACGACTCCCGGCCGATACGCGTCGCCGTCCTCCATGCGGCGGCACCGGACGACATGCAGATCCTCCTGGACCATGTGCTGGCACGATGCACGCCGACAGAGTGGTACACGGGCGACCTGACTACCGTGATTGGCACCCATGGGGGTCCCGGGCTCGTGGGGATGTGCCTGTACAGCGACTAGGTAGTGTGTGTGAAAAAGGGCCACAGCGTCGTTCTGAGTGCGGCGCGAAACCTTGGCGATGGGTGTCAAGGCCCCTCACTTATGCTCGGGGCGACATCGTTACGACGTCGGGTGCGTTTTAGAAACACGGCCTAGCGGCGGCGCCCGCCATGGGGGCGAGGCCTGCCCCGCGCTTGCCTAGCCATCCCCCTCTGGTCCGCAAGGGCGACCGGAGGGGGATGGTGCGATTGTACCGCCCGGGGGTTCACCGGAGCAGGGATCTGCGCGCGCCTCTAGCGGTCCGGCCGGGTGTACTTGGGTTTGGGCACCGAGAGCATCCCGCCGTTCAGGTTCCCGGCGACCGCTACGGCGGCCATCATCACTAGGAGGGGGTTGAACGACAGGATCCCGGTGAAGAGAAAGGGCACCGCCGCCCCGAGGCTGGCCAGGAAGGCGTGCTTGACGCGGTTCTCGTCGGCGATCTTGCCGACGACAAAGCCCGCCAAGCCGCACAGCACAAAGATGACGACGATCATGAGGGCAGCGCCGAATTGCCCGTAGAACTCGGCCGTGGCAGGGTTGGCGGACAAGTAGGCCCCACCCAGTGCGGCGAACAGGGTGAGCACAAAGTTGAGGCCGAGGCCCCCGAGGAGCGTCCACCAATTGATGCCGTCGAAACTGAACAGATGTCTGAGCATGGGATCCCGACCCTCCTGGAGTCACTAACGCATTATAGCATGCTTGGCGCGCGATGCCCGCATGCGCTCAGTCGCGCGCGGCCTCGCGCTCACGGCCGATGGCGCGCCAGTGGTAGACGTAGAGCGGTACCGAGACGGCGAGGAGCGCCCCGTTACCTACGAGGCTGAGGATCGTCTGTCGCCGAGACCAGAGGCGCTGGAACGCGGCCTGCTCCTCCTCCAGGGCCGCATCGCCGTTCGCTTCCACTGGTGGGCGCGGCACGGCGATGCGCGGCGGTTCAGGGTAGACGAGCTCGACGGTGGAGCGCACCGCATTCGTCAGGGCAAAGATGGTGATCACCAGGGTGATAAGGCATACCAGGTAGAGGTAGATGTTGCGCGGTGTCCAGGCGCTACGTGCGTTCATAGGGGTTTCCCATCCATCGAATCACGGACACGGCGGAACGCAAAAGCTCCCCCCGCCGTGTGGCAGGAGGAGCTCTTGCAGCATGGTGCGCCCGGGGCGGCTCGAACGCCCAACGTACGGTTTCGTAGACCGGCCCTCTATCCAATTGAGGTACGGGCGCATGGTAGAACCAATCGTCGTACGACGGCTGGCCCGCAACGTGCCGCTTGGCAAGCGACGGTTGACTCTATCGAGGCCAACCAACAGCGGGGAGGCAGGGATTCGAACCCTGGGTAGAGCTTTAAACCCTACAACCACTTAGCAGGCGGCCCCGATCGACCACTCCGGCACCTCCCCAACACGAGCCAGGCGGAGGGAGAGGGATTCGAACCCCCGGATCTTGCGATCAACGGTTTTCAAGACCGCCGCAATCAACCACTCTGCCATCCCTCCGGATAGCGGGGAGGGAACCTCTCCTCTCAACGGCCAGAGTATAGCAGAGCGGGGGGCCTTTGTCAATTTAGTTGTCGCAAGCGCGCCTCGCGCACCCTGATCCGGAGGAACGTGTCCAGGCTGCCGCGCTCCTCGAGCAGCTCGGCGACGACGGCGTCTGGGAGGCAGGTGACGCAGAGGTCACCGCGCAGGCCCGAGAGCGCCGCGCAGTTCAGCAGGACCGCCTCGACGCCGGCGCGG